>CAJCIT010000172.1 GCA_903970405.1 Acidobacteriaceae bacterium
GCAATTCCAACGGTAACTTCGGTCCGATTTTCAATGAGCCGCGCGAAAGCCTTCAACACCATTTCCGGCTCCTGCCGCCAGCCGGCGCGCAAGCCAATCAATTCATCTTGTGTGGCGCCTGCGGCAGGCGCGGCTAACCGATACTCGAGGCAGATACCCCTCAGCGCCGCCGAGTCTACTTGAGCCGCCAGGGCCAAAAAGTAGGCGTTGCAGGAATGCGCGATGGCCGGAACAATTGTCATGTTCCCATGTCCGGACTCGAACCAGCAGCGCGACGACGCGCCTCGGCATTCCACCACGGGGAATGAATGATGGGTGCGCGAGTATGCAAGCGTGAGGAAAGGCTTCAGAAGCGACCCAAACGGGATGGCCGATTCATCCCGCCAATGCCGCGTTACCCGGCGGCTGTTGAGATCCAGCGCCAGATACTGTAACGGTGTAGCGCCGGCGACCGCCGCCGTAAACGACGAGGCGAACAAACCCGACGCAGTTGTCAGCCACTCTCGCCGCGTCACTTCAATCGGTAGACCACTTCTTCAGTCAACGTATTGCCGCCTTCATAACCCCGGATTTGAATGCCCTGCAAGCGGGGCAGCGACGCGGCAAGCGACCTGACGTTGGTGCTGAAGAAGGGTGGCTCCGCGAAATGGTCTTCGGTCGATAGCTTCGGTGCATCCAGAACTGTGAACAACTTTGTATAGGGCGCAAGGGCGGCAGCGTGGTTATAGCCCGCTGCATAGGTAAGAGGAGCGGTCACGCGCCCGCTGTTGGCGGCGGGATCGGCAAGAGATGTCCCGCGCGAGACAACGATCGTGTTCCCGCCCGCCGATGTCACGGTGAGTGTCTCCAGCGGACCGAAACTGGAACTGACATTGCTTCGCTGCCATTCGGGGGTCCCATTCACGGCCAACGTGCGCCGCGCCGGTTCCAGGGCCGCTTCCACGGCGGCTCGGTTCGCTTGCGCGAAGGCCAGCACCAGCGTGCTCTGCGGGACAACGAAGACGCCATCGCCGGAATCGGCAGTGTTCTGAATCTGCAATGCGCCCAGCGGCTTCAGCGCCAGCAGGGCATTAACGACCGGGTCCAGCGAGGGCTGCCCGCCGCGTTTCACAGGCGGCACATCCACTCTTGTTTCGAGATCCGACACGGAGCCAGCGGCGCCTGCTTCAGCGGAGACATCCGGAGCATACAAGTAAGGCTGTCCGCCCGCCACCGATTCGCCCGCCAGCGTTTGGACCACCATATCGTTCAGTTGTTCGCGCCTGGGCGCGGCCCAAGCCCGGTAAAACGAACGGCTCTGAGGTACGTATGCCAGCAATCTGGCCACGGCTTGCTCATCGGTCACCTCAGGCACGGCCGTCTTGCGCAACAGCACGCGCTTTTCCGTGAACTGGGTGTCCGTCTCAAACAGATTGGAGACCCCGGCGCGGTAGCTCTTCATCTCGGTGACGTTCTGCTGAATCCAGTAGGTGCGGAACTGGGGTTCTGAGACAATTTCCTCCATGTCATAAATCAGCTTTAACGCCGGACGCTCAGTCTCAGGAGCCGCCGCCTTCGCCTCCCGGAACCAGGACTCAGCCTCGAGCGACGGCGCCGGTTGCGAAGCAAGTAGAGACAGAGTGCCCACCATCAGATCGGTATCGCTCGCGATGACGAAGAAGTCGTCCTTGCTCGCGAAGGAGACGGTCCGTTTCGCGTCCGGATCGGTTCGTTCATAGAACGGAATGCCCGCCACTTGCCGCTGGTTGTACTGCGGCCGCTTTTGCCAGAGCTCGGTGGCGTCCAGCCGCGTCGCATCGAGTCTTGTGATGTAGACGAACTTCAAGTTGCCGAGGTCATAGAAGGCGAAGGCCGATTCCTGCCCCGCCACCTGGGTCAGCAACTGCATCTGCGGTGAGACAGCGGCCGCCGTCTTGAACTCATCCTGCGCCTGCGAAAGACGCCCCAGCAATCGTGAGTTCAAGAGCGTACTGTAGTTGTTACTGAGGAGCCATTGCCGCTTCTCGTTCGAGCTGTTCCAGCGCGAAAGCAGCGCATTGAAGTCCTGCGCCTCAAGATAAATCAGCGCGCCCGGCGGCAGCAGCGCCGAGAGCGGCTTGTTGAGAGCGGCGCGCTGTGCCTGCATCCAAAGTCCGCCGGCAGCCACCAACAGAGCGGCCAGTCCAATGGCGGCCCAACGCCTCTTCACCAGACGGGTAATCTTGCGTTTCATTCTACGGCCTCCTGATTCAACGCTGCCTGATCGTCATCGAAATCGAGCGGCGGAAGATCTCTCAACCGCGCTCTCACAGGTGAGCCCTGGTCAAGCGTCGCCAGCACGTTGGGCGCGCGGCGCCGGTTGGCCGCGTCCAGACGGATCGATTTGTCTATCTCTGCGATCGCTGCCCGCAAGCGCTTTCCCTGAGCCTCGGGAAGATTCCCCGCGGAAAGAGTGGCGTAGGCGGCCCTTGCTTCTAAGGGCTGGCCAAGACGGCGATAGGCAGCAGCGATGCCTTCGCGGAGATCGCGGTCGCGTTCTGAATGTATGGCGCCGAGCGGCGTGTAATACCGGGGCCGCCCGCCGAAACTCATCATTCCAAAACCAACGCCCTCCTGGCTCTCATACGCTGTCACCGCCAAACGATCTTGCTTGGCCGCGAGCGCCGCCCGCGCCAGGTCCTCCCGTGGATCGGTCAGGTCCGGCTGGATGGCAATCGCTTCCAGCAGCAGCTTCACCTGTGGGGCCGGATCCTTCGCCAGCCGTGCCGCCAGCAACCTCGCCCGCGCGCCATAAGGAATCTCGGCTTGTGCTGCCGAGACCTGCTCCTGGGTTAACAAATCCAACTCCGCCTTCCCCACCGCGGGCTCATGCAAGGCTCGCATCGCTTCGGCCGCATCCACGCGAGTTGAGTACTCCGCGGCGGCCATTTGACGGGTCTTGTCAAGATCGGACTTCGATCCGCTGAAGCGCGCTGCCGCAATCGCCGCCCGTGGATCCCACGGAACCGCCCTATGCCATTGATCGTAGTAGTCGCGCGCCTCGGTCTTGAGACCCGCCTTTTCCAGGGTCAGCCCGGCCTGCTCCAGATTTTCAAACGGCGCGCCCACGCTGAGCGTAACGTCGCGCAATAGGGCCAGCGCCTCCTCATTCCGTTTCTGTGAGAGGCGCAAATCGGCGAGACCGAAGTAGGCCGACGCCGGCGCAAAGGGTTGGCTGAGCTGATCATCGTAAACAAACTCCAGCAGCTTGTCGGCCGATGCCACCTGGCCTTCCTCCTTGAGACGTGCGGCCGCGGCTTCCAGCGATCCCCACTGCGCATCGGCGCCGGGTCTCCTCTTCATGTCGGAGATCACCGTGTCCAGATGTCCACTGTGCGCGGCAATGTGGATAAGCAGGGTCAGTTCAACGCCGCCGTATATCTCTGATTCTTGAGGCTTGATGGTAGAAGCCAGACGCCAGGCTTCTTCATAACGGCTTTGGTCATCCAGGAATCTCACGTATTCCACCTGGTGCCGCGTCAGCGAGCCATTGGTGAAGTTCGCCCCTTCATCTTCGGGCCGCTTGGCTCTCTGATCGCGGGCAATCAATTCGCGATACACCGCGTCTTTGTCGCTGGCTGTGAGCAGAGGTGAGTTGACCAACTCTTCCAGAACGGACGACGCCTTCTCATCCGCCGTCAGATCATTAATCCATTGAAGCGCCGCGGGACGGTCTGGTGCATCGGTGAGAATGCCTTCGATGAACGGAGTGAAATTATACCCGCCGTTGAAGCGAATATAGGATGCGAACATCGCATTCGCGTTGGGTTTGATCTGCTCCACAATCTTGTTCCGGTTGGCCTCGATCAGCAAAGTCCGGGTTGTGGTCCAGAACAATGGCGTCAGCTTGGTATTCAGCACCCGCGCCGTCTGCAGATCGAAGGCCTGCTTCCATTTCTCAACTGCTTCCGTTTTTCGGCCCGCGTCCCAATCCAGGCGCGCCAGACGATCCACGATCTCAGCCCGCTGCGGGCTCAATTCCAGCGCTGCTTCATACTCCGTGCGCGCCCGGTCTTTGTGGCCGGCGTCGAGGTACGCGTCTCCCAGATCGAGATACCGCGATGACGCGGCGGGCGACCATTCCACGCCGGCCGGCAGATAGTCGTCCGCTTCCGGCTTCTTGAACGTCATCGCATACTCGCCAAAACGCGAACCGTAGTAGGACCACCGATCGCCCGTCAGATGCACCCCCCACGCTGCCTTTTGGGCAAGTTGTTCACCCACCGTCCGGGGACCCAGTAACCGTGTGAATCCCGCCGTCACTCTGGTCTGCGTCGACGACCAATACACGCCCGTTAGCGCATCGTAGGCCGGATGCCATAGCGGCGGATTAGTCACTCTGAGCGCATCCAGCGCCGCGAATGCCCGCTTCTCATCCGTTGTCGCGATCAGCTCGGTGACAATCATCCGTCCGCGATCGTTCGTTGGAATGCGGGCGGCAAAGGTTGCGGGCGCGTTCGCGATCAGATGGGCATAGCGCTCCGGAGTTCCAATATGGCCGCTGGCATCGTACACACGCAGTTCCGCGGCGTCATCGCCGGCCTTACGATAGGCGGCCGCCGCTTCGTCCAGCGCTTGATCGGAATCCGGCAATCCCTGCAAGGGCTTCGCCATGCCTTCGAGCTGCTGCCCCAATGCGGCGAAACGCAATTGAGACGATTCCAGGGTGGTCAACGCGCCCCTCAAAGAACCATCGCGCGGCTGGGCGAACGCACGCGCCGCCAACCGCTGGGCCAGAAGATCATTCAGTCCGGCGGCGCGCAGCAGCGCGAGCGAATCCACCGCCGCCGGAAGCTTTCCAGGAACAGCGAAGTCTTTGGCAAACTGCGCCTTCTCTTCCGGCGTGTAATAACGGCCGATGGTCATGCCGATGGCCTGCGCCCATTGCTGAGCATAGGGTTGATGCTTCGTCTTATCCGCGGCAAAGGCCTTCTTCAACGCCAGGTTCTGCTGCCGCAGAATCGTCAGTAACTGCAGATAGTTGCCGTAGGAAGACACGTTTGCCTTTTCCGCGCCCGCGATCAACGGCAGGCCCTCTTCATACGCCGCCCTGGCGTCATCCAAGAACCCCCACTGTTGTAAGGACTCGGCCATGTCCGCATAGTGACTGTACAGTTTCGGCCGGCCGGCGATGTAGGCTTGCCTCAGCAGTTGGATGGCCTCCTGCCTGTGGCCCAGGCGGGCATGCAATTCCGCCTGTGCCGCCAGATAGGAGTTTGAATGATAAGAGAGTTCATAAAGCCGCTGGTTCGTCTTGATGGCGTCTTCGAAACGCAGCAGGCGCGTTTCCAGATCCACCTTGTCGGTTAGAAGATCAATTCGGTCTGGGCGAATCTTGCTCGCCGCTTCAAAGGCCGCGATCGCTTCGGGATACTTTCTCAGAGCGCGATCTACCCGCCCTAAGACCAGCGGCCAGCGGTAATCCTTGGGCGACGCGGCCGCCGTCTTCTCGTAATAACCCGTCAGACGATCCGCCAAATTGTGCGCTTCGGCGTAATGCGCCGTCTCCGTGGTGAGCGACTCGTCTTCCGGGTAGCGATTGAGAATCTCCATGTACTGGTCAAGCCCGTCCTGGTAACGCTCTAGCTTCGTCAACGCAAGAACAAACCCGCGCCGCAGTCCGGCGACCCGCGCTTGCTTATCTTGCGGAGGAAGCGGCGATTGAATCATGGTGTCCAATGTCTGCTTGTAGAACGCAGCCAGCGCTTCCGAGTCGCCCTGCTGTGCGTAGGTGTTCGCTTTAGCGGCCAACAGGTCGCCGTCATATGGATCGTCTGCCAGCAGGCGATCCAGAATCTGGCGCGCCTCGGCGTAATCTTGGCCCTCGGTAGCCTTGCTCGCTGCTTCTCTTAAGAGGTCTTTCTTGTATGGCGCCACCGCGCGGGCGGCCGCGTTCTCAAGCACGGTCACCGCTTGCGGCAACTGCTTCGTCCGGCCGTAGAAATCCACGTTGGCCCGAATCACGCCCAAAATGGCTGGGTTCTCGCGTAGAACGCCGGTAAGTTCAGCTTGCGCTCCCGGCAGGTCTTTACGGCTCTCGCGGAAGTTCGCTACATCGAGCCGGGCCTCCAGTTTCTCCACCGGATCGTTGGTCAGCGCGACTACGCGTTCCAGCGCCCGTTCCGAGGTGTCATTGAAGTGGAATCGCGCGGCCGCCGACCGAAGCTCGGCCAGCCGCTCAGTGGACATAGCGCGCGCTACTTCGGCATCGAGCAACCGGTGAATCTCGGCGGGACGCCCCTGGTTCTCAAGCAGCGCAATCCTTAGATCAACGGCCTTGGGCTCGCCTTGACGCGCGGCGGCCAGAGTCTTTTCTTCCACCAGCGCGTGCGTCGCTTTGCGCCGTCCCAATTTAAGCAATCGGCGCTCAGCATCGCCGTTCGCGCCGGTGGTAGGTGTTTCGATCGATGCCTGTACGTACTCATCCACCGCATGCGCCATATCGCCCTTATTCTCAAAGATGGCGCCGGCTTCATAGGAATAACGTAGCGGACTATTCAGCGCGCGCCGCCCCTGGTCGATCAAGCGCTGCGCGTCGTCGAATTGGTAGTAGTCCCAGAAGACGGTGGCTGCTTCCAGATAGCCCTCCGGCAAGCGCGGATCGGTCGACGCCAATTTGTCCCAGTAGGGAGCGGCGCGGGCAAACTGCTCGCGGTCGGCGTAAATCTCGCCGGCGCGTGTCAAAGCCGCATGATCATGGGGATTCGCGTACACCGCCAGGTCCGCCGCTCGTATTGCCGTGTCAAATGCGCCGGGCATGGAATCGGCCAGCGAACGATGGATTGAAATCGCCCGGTCCGCCTCGCCGCTCTCGCCGGGCGTCATTTTGTCGAGCACAGCAAAGTTCGGCGCCGCGGTTTCGTAATGCGTCAACCAGGCGTTTCCTTCGGCCGCGAATTCCAGTGCCAGCATATTGCTTGAGCCCTCGGCCTCCGCCGTCTTGGGTAAAGCGGCCAGTTCAGCCTGCAGACGGCCGCTTGCGGTCAACACTCCCAGAAACCGGGTGCGCAGATCCGGCGCATAGAACCAGTGCTGCCGCAGCAAGGCTTCATATTTTGCCTGGCTATAGGCGGTTCCGTGCGGGTTGTGATAAGCCCCCAATAGGTTCCGGACGAAGGTCAGGTTGTGCGGAAACTTGTCATGCGCCGCCTCATTCACGCTGACGTAGAGCGAGTCATTCAGGCCGCCATTCGGGGGCACGTCCCGAAGATACCGTTCCAACTCGCTTCCCGTGAAGACCCCAATCAATTGCCTGGTCAGCGCCTGGTAGTCACGATAACGCTCCTGACGGAGATAGAGGCGCGCTAATTTGTCTGACCAACCCGAGTCGGGAAACTTCTTCATCGCCTCGCGATAGAGCGGCTCCAGCCGGTCGTCGAATTTATTCTGCTCAATAAAACTCGCCAGCCGTTCATAGAGGCCGGGGTCGCTCGGGTTACGATCGATCTCGCGCCGGTACAGCGTGAGCGCCTCAGTATGCCGGAGTTGCTCCGTCAGCCGCGAAAGGTAGCGGTCTAAGACACGCGTATAGGCAGGTGAGCGCGGGCCGCCGGCGGTTGACGCCGCGGCCGGTTTCAGCCGATCCACACGGACCCTTCTCCCCTGGGGATTGTTGTTGGCATTCGCGTCCTCGTTACCGCCTTGCGGCTCAGTGACGGCCACCGTGCCTCCTCCCACGCCAAGCGGCACATGCTCCGATTTCGCCGCCGTCTCCGCCAGCAGCCGGTCATAGAGAGCGAATTCCGCTTTCTCATTCTTCTGGTGCGCGTAGGCATCCCCCAGCAGCAACGCTACGTCCACGAACTGCGGAGCATTCCCATACTTGTTCAGATAGTCAGGCGCTTTGGAAACGATGGCGTCATCCTGCCCATACAAGGCGTATGCCGCAAAGAGCTGCTGCTCAAGTTCGGCGAGCTGCGGAGCGCCGGGCGCTTCCTTCTTCAGCCGCTCAATCAAGTCCGAAGCAGCCGCGCGGTGGAAGTAAGCCGTTGCCGTTTCATTCTCCGCCGCGTACTTCCACATCGGATCGTGGGCTGTAAATAGCACCGACAGGATCCCGTTCAGGAAGCCGGGGTGCCGGTCCATTTGGGCGACGTTTGCGTATAGGCTCAGGTCACGATTGCCGAAGCGGATGTGTTGTTCCGGAGATTGCAGCAGCAAACCGGCCAATCGCGCCAGGCCTTCGGTGTGGGCCGGGCCGGCATTCGGCAAGGAATAGAGCGAATACCAGACCTTGGCCGCTTCATCCGGATCGGCGAGCCGCTCAAAGAGAATGCCCAGCGTTCTCAGATCGTCCGCGGTCCATCCGGCGCGCGAGGCTTCGTGCCGCGCTTCAAACTCGAGCAGCGCGGCCTCCGCTTGCTCCTTCTTCCCTTGCCGGCTGTAGTAGAAGTAGAGCCGCAGCGCCGGTCCCAAAGCCGATGGTTGCGCAGCGGCCTGGGTGCGGGCCTCGGCGACAAACCGGCGCAACTGATGGCGTTCGCTGAGTAACTGATAGTAGCGGTCCGCCAGGCTGTCGGGCCATAAAGGCGTGAACTGCCGGTCATAAACCGTGAACTCGTCTTGCCCGCCTATCTCGGCCAATTCAGCGCGGCCGGCGACGGCGAACTCCACATCTTCCGGATGCGCGGCCAAGTAACGGTCGTAGACGCCTTGCGCCTTGGGAAGCAGCGCGGAGCGGGCGGTACCCGGTCCGGGACCCATCGCCTGCGCCACCAGCGCCTCGAAGTAACGCGCATGGATTGACGCCTCATCCGGCCACCGCCCAATCCAGCTTTCATAGACCCGGCTGGCGGCATCCTCGGGTAGAGCGGCCGACCTGGTCAAGCCGAGCGCCTCTTCATAAGCGCGATAGGAGACCGTCTCGGGCGGCGCGGAAAAGTGTTCGCTTGCGGGCGACGGTTGCTCCGCCGCGCGTAGCAGCGCCTGAAAAGCCTGGCCGGGCTGAACCTGGCGTTCGTAAAAGTGAGCGAGGTCTAAGTAGGCCACCGCGCGATCCGCCGGCGCAGCCGTTTCCGCTGCCTGCTTCCAATCGGCCTCCGCTTGCGCGGGCTCAGCGGCGCGTTCATTTTCTTGCGCCCGCAAGCCATATAGATCCGACTGCTGCGGCGAGCGTTGAATCAACGCCGATAACTGGTCGCGCGATTCCGCCGGTGAGCGCCGCCCTGGGATAGCGCCACCCGGCAAGGGCATGAGCCGGTAGAAGGCTGTTTCCAGCGGCGCGCCCTTGGCCACGTTCGCTGCCCATGGCGTCAGCGAGCTGCGCAGTGTGAAGACGCCTCCGCCCAGCGCGGCCCCGGCCACGCACGCAATCCTCAACCACTTGTTTTTCAGCGGCGTCCGCGAAAGAATCTTACGGAAGTACGTCAAGCGGCACCTCCTGGTGACTGACGTTGTGAGCTACATCCTCCGCCGTAACGTGGATCGAATACCGCCCGGCGGGAAGTTGAGCGGGCACCTGCAACTTGCCGGTATTCGACTTGGCCTCCTCAGTCCATTGAATGGAGACCGGCTCAGCGCCGTAAAGCCGGGCAGTGATTTTGCGGGTGGTCTCCGAAGCCCGCACGTTCAGCGTGACAACGTCGCCCGCGTGTACGCGGCTCCGGTCAATGGTGGTTCTGACGATCGGCGCTTTGCTTGAGATGATGAACGTCTTCTGCTCGCGCTCCACGCGCCCGTCCTTGTCTCTCAAAATCAGCCGCACCGAATACACGCCGTCGGCGAGATCGGGCGGGGCCACAAAGCGCGTCTGCCAGATGTCTTCCTTTTTCAGATACCGCAGCGCGTTTGTGCCGCCGAACGGAAACAGCGCGATCACGGAGACCACGCTCTGATCCGTGCGTACGCGCAGCACCGGATCGCCCGGCCGGATCAGGCGCGGCCGCAGCAATGAGCGTGGCGCGGCGAGGAACGAGGTATAGGGCGTCACGAACTTGTATTTGCGCGAAAGCCGGATGATTTCGGCGATGGTCGCCGCATCCTCTCCATCGCGGTCGATCTTTTCAAGCAGGGCATCCACGCGCGCCCGCGCCCAGGCCGCCGGCAGGTAGCTATGCTGCGTGTCCGCCGCCGTCAGCTTCACGGATGTCGATTGAGCGGCCAGCGCCTTGCCCGAGTAACTTGAATTCACGGTGAACCTGCCATCCACCGGCGCCTTGTATTCACCCACCCATGACCATCGCGAGGCCGGATAACCCGAGGCTTCCACCGGATAGATCAGGTCAAAGTTCTGTGCGGGCGCCGCCGTCAGCGTCACTGCGTCATAAGGCCGCAACCCGATCTTGCCCACAAACGCCTGCAGCTTGAAATCCAGCGGTTCCGTGGTGCGCACCTGCTCAAACGCTCCATTGTGCGCTGCCAGCCGCCGCATGAAGCGAATATTGGCGTCATCGCCGATCGCCAGAGCGTACAGGTGGGGACGGCGATCGATGGACCGCGCGCGCCACGCCGCGTCGAACCAGGCGCCCAGTCTCGCCGGGGACACCGTGCCTTCCGTCATCTCTCCGTCACTAAGCAGCACGATGGCGGTGTTCGGCGCGCTCGATTGATCGAGCGCCGTTTTCAGCGTCTTCTCCAGATTGGTCCCACCCCGCAGCGTCGTGGCCCGGACCGCCTCCAACGCTTTTTGAATGGCGTCGGTTGTGGCGGGAACCGGCGCGGCAGTCACTGCTCTCACGTCTGAGTTGAAAACCAGCACATTGAACCGGTCGGCCGGCCTCAGCGCCCGCAACGTTCCTTCCAGCGCCTGAAAGCTTCGTTCCAGCTTGTCCCATTGCATGGAAAGAGACGCATCGAAGAGCACCAGGACCGTCTTGGCCGGCGATTGGTCGTCTTTCATCAGCGGGGGCAGAATCGTGGATGCTTCGAAGTAGCCCGGATCGGCGGACGCCGCATCCTTATAAGAGGTCACTTCCGGCTTCGGATCGCTCGCGATCTTGTACCTGATCGCGAAGTCGTCGCCGATACGGGCATTGGTTGTTTCATAAGCCGCAACGATCAGGTGCGCATCCTGCTTTTCTATCTTCAGCGGGAAAGCCTTGCTGAGGACGGCAAAGTCGCTCATGGCCTGTTGGCTCCGCACGACAAGCGACAGGGAGAACCGGTCCACTGCCAGCGTCCCGCTCCCGGCCGGTTTCAGCGGCAGCACGAAACCGCTCGATAATTGACTCACCGGGACCGTTTGGCGGTACTCGATTTCGATCCTTTTAAAACCGTCGGGCGGGATGGGGACGATCTTTGCCGAAAACTCCGCGCTCCGCTTGGCTTCTCCCTCGGCATTGCCCTCCGTCACTTCGCCCGATTGCAGCAGGCCTGGATCGATCTGCTGGTTGCGGATCTGTTCATACAACTCGCTGGCCCGCTTTCGCTCCAGGATGACGCCGGGAATCCGGACCACGTCGTCCCAAACCGCGAAATCGGAGACCGCCGCATCGCCGGGCAGCGCTGCGCTGAAGGTTCCCTCCATCACCCTGTTCGTCTTGTTACGGAACACTTCGCGAATTGAAACAATCGCGTGGCCGCCGTCAATGACAATGTCGGCGTGCAGCTCCGCCACGGTGAGAATCTGGGCATCAGGCGTTTGATTATCGCTGGGCGTGATTTGCCAGCTATCGGCGGCCAGCCGGTTATTCGAACCGAAAAAGAGCAGGCATCCTGGCAAGACGGCGGCCGTCAGCCGTCGCCAGGTCTTTCGAAACACGTGAATCCCTCCGTTACCTTGTCAGTCGTTTTACAGCGCGTTTCACAGCGTGCGCCCTTTACGGCACGTCGCTTTCCTCAATCGCCACCAACCCGTTATCCGTCCCGATGTAGAGCAGTGAATTCCGTGCGGCAAGCGCCGTGACATTCGCCGACGGAAGCCCCTCCCGGACAGAGTGCCAACGGTTGCTGCCCCTCCGCAGCACCGCCAGCCCCTGTCCGGACGTGCCCGCATAGACACCCCGCGCCGTCACCAGCAAGGCGTTCGGGTTAATCTCCACCCGCCCCGGCCGGCGCTCCACCGTTTGAAACGGTTCCAAAGTGTTTTGCGGGGTTAGCATAACGACGCCGTCGCCGTAAGTCCCTAAATAAGTGATTGCGCCGTCCGGCGCCGACGCTGTAATCCAGTTTTGCCGTAACCCGGAATTAGCCGTGGTGTAACTCGCCGCAACCAAACCGTTCCGTATGATAGAAAAACCGCCGAGCGTTCCCGCCAGTAAGCCATCGCCACGTTCGGCTACGGTGTAAACATGGTTATTGACCAGACCTTCAAAGGCATACAGACTGGAGATGGCGCCATTCTGAACAAAACTCAATCCGGCGGGCGTGGCCACCACCAGTGAAGTTTCGCCGGTGCTGGTCCCCCGGAACAAAACGTCAGTCGTATGACTGGCAATCAACCCGCTGTGGCGATCCAACACCTGGCCCAGACGCCGGCCGCGGTCGAAGAGCGCCAGACCGTTGGCGGTTGCCACGGCCACCGTCCGGCCGTCTGGTTCACCCTTAATCCGATTGACGCAAAAGATCACGTCATCTTCCCAATGCTGGGCGGCTGTACGGCGATCATCTGATGCCGACTGAGCCGGGACCGTCAGGGAGCGACCGGTCTCATCCTGTCCTGCCAACCGGTCGCTCCCTGACGGTCGCGGCTCGGAAGGCTTTGGCGCGACGGTGTGGCCGCGTCCCACTTCATTACTCAAAACATCGAGGCCGTGGTCGAAATATCCCACCCAAAGCCCTCCGGTCTCATCAGGCCATATCGCGGTCACATGCCCGTTCGCCAGTTGTGACGGCGACGCCGCAATCGCCTCCACGCCGTCCCCCACCCGCACGACGGAACGCGACGTTACCGCGAGTAGGCCTGAGGCGGTCGGCAGGAAGGAAATTGCTGGGTTACCCGGGTCAAGCGTCGTCGCGCTGGTTTGCTGGGGCCGCGGCCGGGTTGCGGAGAGATCCGCCATCCGGAGCCCGTCGTCCAGTGTGGCAACCACCAGCGTCTGGCCACCGTCGTTGGACGAATCTGCACGGGTACTCTCCACCGCCAGCGCCTGCGCAAACGTGCCGTTCAGCAGATTTCTTGAAAACGTCTCGCCGTTGAACTCCGCAACGCCCAGCGGGGTTCCAGCCCACGCACGGCTACCCGCCGTGACCAGGCTTAAGACCTGGGGATCCGGCAATTCAGTGACAAACGAACGTGCCTGTCCGGCGTGCCAGTAAATGACACCCGCATTTCGGGTGCCGATCCACAATCCGTCGGCATCGCCCGCCAGCGCCGTCACAACCGTCTTGCGAAACTGGTCGTGAAGAGGCCAGATCTGCTTGGCATCCGTCACCAGGACGCCGCTCCCGGCGGTACCGGCGGCCATCCGGCCATTGGTAAGCGGGAGCAGGGCCGTCACCTTCCGTAAACTCGCATCGGCTGGCCGCAACGCCCGAACGCTGTTGCCGTCATATATAAGGATGCCTTCGCCATCCGTCGCAATCCAAAGCTCAGGCGTTCCGGTGCCGCGCCGCACCGCCAGTTGCACCAAGGGGGCGGCCGGCAAATCGCGACCCACTTGCCATGTTTGGAGCAGGCGTCCATCGGTCCGGTAGCGCCGCAGCGACGACCGTCCACAGACGTAAAGATCGCCCTGGTACAGCGCGGCGGACCGGTTGTCGGCAGGGGCGGAGAAGAATTCGAATTTGGAGTTGGCGTGGCTCGAAACCGCCGCCAGCGTGAACGGAATCCGGTTCGCTTCTCCGGCGCTCACCGCGCTTTCCTTCAGCGACCGGTTCACCCGCCACAGAAACGCCCCGCCGGCCGCCGCCGCCAAGGCGGCGCCCAACCCCAGCCATGTTCGAAATGAGAACCGAAGCAAACGCCGTTTCACGCTGATTTTACTCTAAGCCAACGGCGAAAACTTGCAAGCGCTTTGCGTGTTTTCAACTAATTAAAAATTAGTCAGGAAGTTACTTCCAATATTTCATAACCATGCTACAACAAACAAGATGATATTACTTGATAGGACTATTAACTTAGTCCCTTTGTCCCTTGTAGTGCAGCCTGGCAACCAGGCTGGAAGCCTGCGGCCGATTGGCAATCGGCCATTTGCGTGGGTCTTAACCGCCGTTATGGCTTCGGTACGCCTTCATCGACGGTTAGTGCCAGTTTCAATGCGTTTCTCTCACTGCAACGGGAGAGCCGGCGACCTACGGGGAACTGCGCACTGCCGGCGCGGCTGTGCCGTGCGTCTCCACCAGAGCGAAGGCGCCCGTGGCGCGTTGCGCCGCGTGCTCGAGTTTTCTGCATTTTCAGCCACGGACTAAAACCAGCGCCGGACGCCCTTAGCGCGTCGCGGCGGCCAGGTAGACCCAGGAAGCCGGACGGCGGCGACTACGTCGACAGCCCCGCCGCGTCGGCGTGACACCGGCCCCAAACTAGACGCCGTTTTGATAGGCTGCCCGTTCATCTTCTTACGAAGACGGTGGTTACATCGAACCGTACTGGTGCTTTTCAGCATCCAGCGAATCCTTCAGCGCCAATGCTTTCATGCGTTTAGCAAAGGCCACCTGCATGCTCTTGTGAAAGGCGTGGTGGGAGGATATATGAAACAAGAAACATTAAAGACGATCAAGAAAGTACTTGCTCCCGTGGCTCTTGCCGTAGCATTGGCTGTTTTCAGTCCGATGGCGGCGTTTGCAGGTGTTCACGGAGGTGGGCATGCCTACGGTGGAGGCGGTGGCGGTTTTGGCGGAGGACATTCCTTCGCTGCGCCAAGCCGTGGAAGCTTCGGTGGTGGCCGTGCATTTTCCGCGCCTGCCTCGCGCGGGTTTAATGGCATTCGTGGCGGGCAGTATTACGCCGGCCGCGGTTACTATGGCGGCGGCGGATATTATGGCGGCCGGGGATACTATGGCGGCGGCGGAT
>CAJCIT010000173.1 GCA_903970405.1 Acidobacteriaceae bacterium
GGCCACAGCCTGTTGATGTGTAAATGTCGTACAATAAAGGCGTTGCCGGGCGATACCTGGCACGCGAGTCAAGCGGAAGGTGGTGAGTCTGTTTGGCAGAGGTCGTACTCCAGGATGGTGAAACCCTGGAAAGCGCGCTCCGCCGGTTCAAGCGCAAGGTCCAACAAGAGGATATTGTTAAGGAAATCAAGCGCCATTCGTTCTATTTGAAGCCCGGTGAAAAGCGTCGCACAAAAGAAGCTCTCGCCCGCAAGCGCAATCGCAAGAAGCGCCCGCGCGACATTGAGTAAATCAGAAGCCTTTTGAAGCGCACAGGCCGTCCGTTGGCCGTTGTGCGTGAGTTATTTTAAAGGCCCGCCAGCAATGGTGGGCCTTTTGCTGTATCCGGCCGCCACCCGTACGACAATGCGAAGAGCCGCAAATGAAGTCCATCGTCTGGTACGTCCTTGCCGCGTGCGGCGAAATCGGCGGCTGTTTCGCATTCTGGGCTTGGCTGCGACTTCATAAAAGCCCGCTATGGACCCTCCCCGGCGTCGCGGCGCTCATCTTCTTCGCCATAGCCCTGACGCGCGTCGACTCCTCGAATGCAGGGCGCGCCTATGCCGCGTACGGCGGCATCTACATCGTCTCGTCGCTGGTCTGGCTCTGGACTGTGGAACATACGGCGCCGGACCGGTGGGACGTCCTTGGCGCGTCAATTTGCCTGCTGGGGGCGGCCGTGATCTTGTTCGGGCCGCGAGGGGGAACGCCAATCTCCTGATTGGCGTCCTGAAGTCCCGGTCACGGCCCGCGCCGCGCCATCATCTTATTGAGGCGATTGACCCTGTCCGGGGCGCCGCCGTCCGCCGGGTCCGCCCCACTGCTGTGGATCAGCCTTCTTGTAGCCCGCGGGAATCGCGAAATGCGAGTCATCCACTGGACCCGGCTGAAGGTTGGCGATCGTGGTGATCGTGCTCAGCGCCACTGCATTGGGGTCGGCTGCATCGCCGCCCATCATGGCGGCCATTGGACCGCCGATCGATGCGCCACTGACGTCCGCTTTGGTCTCAAGCGAGATGCCGTCCATTTTCCCGAGCTGCGCGCGCAGAGCGGCAATTGCGCGATTCGCCCCACCCATCATCGGGTTGCCGCCGCCGCTCGCGATGTCGCCTGCCTTCGCGGCCATCGCCGTTTGGAACGCCCGTATTTCATCGCTGCCCGGACCGCCGGGCGCCACCCAGGCGTCGGACACAATCTTCATCCCGTTGCCGTCGGCGTTTTTGGCGGTCATGGTCACAATTATTTCGCTCGCCGTCTGCCCGCCGATGTCTTTGGTCTTGCCGGTCTTCTTCACCTTGGGAGCATCGAACTCAACCGGACTGGTATCGCCGCCCATCCGCTGCTGCATGGCCGCCATCTGCTGCTTCATCTCATCGAACGTCCTGGTCATAAAGGTCTTCCGTTCGTTGTTGACGGTGGTCATCGTCCCGGCGTCCAGGTCAATAATCGTGGTGTTGTTAGCGCCTACTCGTGCCATCTTGTTGCCTTTGATGTAGATGGTGTAAGTCTGATCCTGGAAGGCCTGGCCGCCGCGCCCCTGCATGGCCTGAGCCATCGGCCCATTCTGCATGTTCTTCATCATGTCGATCAGAGTGCCGCCGTTAAAGTGCACCTGCTCGGTATAAGTGACGTCCGCCAGCAGCGTTCCCGCTCCGCAGAGCGCCACAAGGAAAAGACAATTCGAATTCTTCATAACGCATTAACCTCCTACCGGCCGCCTGAGCCTCTTTGCCTTGCGGCGCAGGCTTCCCCTTTCGCCGTTCTATTCTGGCGATGTGACGCTCACGCAACTCTCGCGTCTTATGCGCGCCCGCCAGATCTCGCCCCGCGAACTGATCGAACGCACCGTCCGCCACATCGATCAACATAATGTCACACTTAACGCATTCGTGGTGACTTGCTTTGACGCTGCCCGGGAAGCGGCAGTCCGCTCCGAACAGCGGTTCGCCGATGGCACGGCAGGACCCCTGGAAGGATTGCCCCTCACAATCAAAGACAGCATCGACGTGGCCGGACTGCCCACCTGCTGCGGCAGCCGGCTGTTCGCTGCTCAACATGCCGCGCGGGACGCCACTTGCACGCGGCTTCTTCGCGAGGCCGGCGGCATCGTCATCGGCAAGACCAACTGTCCCGAATTCCTCATGAACTACGAGTCGGATAACCATCTCATTGGCCGCACCAATAACCCGTGGAATCTGGAGCGCACTGCCGGCGGCTCATCCGGCGGGGAATCGGCCGCCATCGCATCCTTCATGTCGGCAGGCGGAATGGGCAGCGATGGGGGAGGGTCGATTCGCTGGCCGGCTCATGCCTGCGGCATCGCCGGACTCAAGCCCACGCCGGGCCGCGTCTCGGCGGCAGGCCACATTCCACGAATCGCGCACCCGGGCGGGTTACTCGGCGTTGTCGGGCCCATGGCGCGGACCGTCGAAGATCTTCGAACGCTCTTTTCCGTGCTCGCCCAGTACGATACCGCCGATCCTTTCTCAGCGCCGGTCCCGCAACGGGCCGCCGATCTGGCGCCCTTCCGGACCGGCTCACTGCGCGTCGGGCTGATGAATGGTTGGTATGACACGCCAGTCCAGGAGGCAATCGTCGAGGCCGTGCAAAAGGCCGGTAGGGCACTACAAAGTATCGGTCTGGTTGTCGAAGAGTTCCGGCCACGGGGCTTGGAGCGCGCGCCGGAGCTGTGGTGGTTCTTCTTTACGCGTCTCGGTGCGCGGCCTTTTCTCGCAACCGTGGAAGACGAACGCGATCGCTTGCACTGGACCGGAGTCGAGCTCTTCGATCAGGCGCTAACCGAAGAGGAGCCCACCGTCTCAGCCGTGCTGGCGAACCTCGCCGCCCGCGACCAGCTACGCATCTCGCTGTTACGGCAAATGGAAACGCATCGGGTCCTGCTTTTGCCGGCAGCGGGCGCAACGGCCTTTCCGCATCGCACGCGCCGCTGGCCGACGCCCAAAGGCGAAATTGGCCTTCACCAGGCCATGGAGCCCCTGACGCCCTTCAACCTTTTCGGTATGCCCGCGTTGGTGCTGCCGTTCGGCTTCGATGGCGACGGATTGCCGTGTGGGGTTCAGTTGGTCGCCAGACCTTACGACGAAGAACTGCTGCTGGAGGTGGGAGTGGCGCTCGAACAGGCGCGCGGGCTATTCCCGGGACCGAGTGGCTATGAGATGGCGGTCTAACGCGCTGATTGCGCGGTGGCACAGGCTTTAGCCTGTGATTGAATTTCTTACATTTTCAACCACGGACTAAAGTCCGTGCCACCGTCTTTTAGCGGCTTCCCACCGACGCGGCGGCCGCTTCCGATTCCCTCATCCAGTATCTCGGTTGGCCAAAGTGAGAATGCAGCAAGCTCTCATAATCGCGGGTGATTGGCACGGATTCGTCGTACTCGGGACCCGCTTTGATGGATTCGCGCGAAAGTCCGACGGTCACTTGCGAGTCCTCCCAGCTTACTTGTTGAATCCAAGCCGGGGGAATCAGCACCTTTTTGCCGGGCCACCAATTCCGCGTCGCTACCTCGACATAGCGTATGGCCCAGGCTTCCTCGTCCACAATGAAGCCGTCCACGTGGCCGATTTCGCCGTCGGACGATTCTATACGATAACCGGTAACCGATCCCGCGCTTCGCAGGTGTGAATCCATCGATTCATCATGGACCCTCCCCGAAAGCCCATCCTGGGAAACGTTTGTGGGAACGCTTAACGCGGCCGGGAAATAGCCGGGGCCCCACAGGTAAGGGCCAGCCCAGTAATAGGGATAGCCGTAGTAGTCCAGAAACGCCGCTTCATGCTGCCGCGAAACCGGCTCACGAGTGTTGATGTCCGGGCTCTTCGCAACCTGATCCTTGGTCAACGACACATCCAGCCGTTGCGCCTGCCAGTCAGTCCGAATGACCGAAATCGGTGAGATCAATACCGGCTTGTCGAAGAGCCAACTGCCGGTCTCCAGGACGATGTAGCGAATGGCCCACGTCTCGTCGTCGAAATAAAAATCGTTGACCGTGCCGAGGTCGCCGTCTCTTGCGTGCACGGCCAGGCCTTTCCAATCGGTACTCTTTTTCAACATTGTTTTGACCCTCCCAGGGTCTTACTAGCTAAAACGCCCCTTCGCCACCAATCACGCCGATGCGCCCACCGCTTCAGGAGAATAGACCTTCAAATCGATAGAGTCTGTGCGCTCCAGGATGGTTCTTGCCTTTTCAATTTCGGCCGGAGTGCCATGAATCAAAAGCAGGTACTTGTCAGTCTTGATGGCCAGTTCGTACTGCAGGACACTGTTTTTGGGGATGCTGAGGCCATAGAGACCGGCGCCGATCGCGCTGAGGCCGCCCACAACCACGGCGCCTTCCAGCGCTCCCACGATCCACGCCACAAGCGGGCCTGCAACAAGTACCGGCCCGATCCCGGGAATTGCAAAAAACGCGGACCCGAACAGCAATCCCCAGAAGCCTCCCCAAAACGCGCCCGTCTTGCCCCAATACTTCATCCGGTCGCCGGACGTATAGTAGCCGGTGACGTGCTCATCGGTGTGGGAATCCTTGCCGATGATTGACAGGCTGCGCATGTCAACTCCGGCGTGCTGCAGTTCCTTGATTGCCTCTTCGGCGCCTGCGTGAGTGCGATAAATCGCTACAACTGAGTTCGATTCGGACATAAATAATTTGGTTTCGATCCTTCGGTGGAAGCTCGGCGCTTTCTGGATGCCGCCGTAGCTTCCTGGTTCACTAATGCACGTCCGGCACCACTCGAGGCGCAGGGGGTAGTATCCAGCGCCGCCATTGTCTTACGATGCGGCAAGCGGAAGCCAGACCGAGGCAAACCCGCCACCGCGTAACGAAATCCGGTCATGTGACCTTGCGCGGTCATGGTTTAGAGAACGCGGCCCGTGCGTGCCTTCAACTAAGAGGCGTCACGCCGGCGATGGTCCTTCAGATGCTTGCGAAAGAAAGGGGTCAGCGATCCCGCCAGGAGAGACGCCATGCACGATGCGAATCGAAGAGCCGCGGAGCAACACGAACTTGCCGCGCACGCTCATCGAACTGCGGCCGAACACAATGAGAAGGGCGATTACGAGGCAGGAAAGTGGCACGCGGAACGGGCGCTTGAATACTCAGACCAAGCGTACAAGCTGGCCAAGGAAGCTCATTCGAAGTCTGAGCAGATCGTGAGTCTTTAAAATTATGTCTACACGTTATAACAACGGATCGCACTATGAGAATCACCAACGCGCCGCCGAACTCCATGACGTGGCCGCGCACGCTCATCGCGTCGGCGAGCAGCAGGGGAAACAGGATCATCAGACTGGACATGAGCATTCCCGTCAAGCGCTGGAGCATTCCGGCGACGCACATCGCCACACCCAGGGAGCAGCGGCGCATGGAATTGTCGCCTTCGGACATGAGGAAATTGCAACTCGCGCCTATGAGCTGTGGCAATCGAAAGGGTGTCCTGCTGGATCGGCAGAGGAGGATTGGCTTCGCGCCGCGCAGGACCTGCGGTCAGAAGCGCATACACCCCGATGAGTCGAGTTCCGCTCTATCCATTGCGCTTCGAGCCAATTTTTGAGTCCAGAATCTGGGGCGGCCGCCGGCTGGGCGACCTGCTGGGTGCGACGCTACCCGGTAGCGGGCCGATCGGCGAAGCCTGGATTCTCAGCGACCGAGACGATCATCCCAGCCGTGTTGCCAGTGGGGCGCTCAAAGGGCGCACCATCGCCCAGTTGATGGAGGAATCGGCCGAAGAACTGCTTGGAAAGCAGGCCCACTGCTTCGGGCGTTTTCCCCTACTGCTGAAATTCCTCGACGCGGAGCAAATGCTTTCCGTGCAGGTGCATCCGTCCGACGCCCACCCAAGTTCCATCCCTGCCGGTGAGACCGCGAAGACCGAGGCTTGGGTGGTGTTGGAGGCGGGACACGACAGCCGGGTGTATGCCGGCCTGAAGCAAGGCGTCACCGAAGACGGCCTCAAACTGGCCCTCAAGGACGGAAGCGTCGCCGGCCAACTCGCTTGTTTTGTTCCTAAGACCGGCGATGCCTTCTTTTTGCCTGCCGGGATCGTTCACTCTCTGGGAGGGGGCGCCGTGGTCTTCGAGATCCAGCAGAACAGCGACGTCACGTTTCGCCTCTATGACTGGGGGCATGTGGATCCCAAAACAGGGCAACCGCGTCCGCTTCAAGTAGATGATGCCCTGGAATGCCTTGACTTCGCCCTTGTTGGAACAGGTCCCGTTACGCCAGTTGTGGAAGAGACCGCGCCGGTTGAGCGTGAACGGGTCTTCGATTCCGGCTGCTTCCTATTGTGGCGCTGGCGCGGAAGCGCGCCGTTCGCGGTGGGCGACGCCGAGGCCGCGCGCGTGTTGGTCTGCGTTGACGGAGCGGGCCAGCTTGCGCAGGACTTCTTCACATATGAAGTAAGACGAGGCGATGTCTTTCTGCTGCCGGCGGTTTCCGGGACCTGCGAATTCCGCCCGCGCGGCGCAATGAATCTGTTGGAGATTTCCATACCGTGCCCACGTCTACTTGAGAGGAAGCCGTGAAAAAATCGGCGCCCGACCTAAGCGCCCTCTGTCTGGCTGCATTTTTTTGCACTCGTTTCGACAAGAGAGCGATTGGGACTCAAGAATAGATACTTAGGGACAAAACGCCTTGAAAAAGCTCATAGTTTACGACCTGGATGGAACGCTGGCCGAAAGCAAGGCGCCGGTAGATCCCGACATGGCCACCTTGCTTCATGACCTGCTCGATGTCGTCAAAGTCGCCGTGATCTCCGGCGGCGATTGGCCGCAGTTTGAAAAACAATTACTGACCCATCTGCCGCACGATGAACGGCTGAAGGGTCTCTCGATCCTCCCCACCAGCGGAACGAAGTTCTATGGATTCGCTGGAACCTGGAAAAAGCTCTACTCGGAAGACTTCACGGCGGATGAGCGGAATAAGATTATCAATGCCTTGAAAACGGCGCAGGCGGCCTCCGGCTTCACGATCCAGAAGGTTTGGGGAGACGTCATTGAAGATCGGGGCAGCCAGATTACGTTCTCCGCTTTGGGCCAACAGGCCCCTCTCGAGGAGAAAGTAAAATGGGATGCCGATTTCGCCAAGCGCAAGAAGATGAAGGCGATTCTCGATCCGCTGATTCCGGAGTTTTCCGTCCAAATGGGCGGCGCGACGTCAATCGACGTCACCAAGCACGGCATCGATAAAGCCTACGGAATTCGCAAGCTTCGAGATCAGCTAGCCATTCCATTGAAGGAGATGATCTATATCGGCGACGCCTTATTCGCGGGAGGCAACGATTATCCGGTGGAAGAGGCCGGCGTTGTCTCGATCCCGGTTCGGGGTCCCAACGAAACGAAGCCTGTTACTGAAGCGATTATTGCCTGTTTAGATCCCGCCTCTTCGGCCCGTGCCTGGAAGCTGGCATGAGCGGATTTCAGGTGAAGCGCCTGGGAACGCTGATGGAACCCGAGCCGGGCAATCCGCTGGAGGTGGAGGGTGTGTTGAATCCCGCCGCCGTTCGCGGTCCGGACGGCGAGTTGTATCTCTTCCCGCGAATGGTGGCGGCGGGGAATTATTCCCGAATCGGCATCGCGCGAGTTCGGTTCAATGCCGCGGGCGATCCCGATGGCGTTGAGAGGCTCGGCATTGCTTTGGAACCGGAGGCAGAGTATGAGCGGCGGCCCAACGGGGGAGGCGGTTGTGAGGATCCGCGCGTCACCTTTGTTGAACCGCTGAAGCGTTACATCATGACTTACGCGGCGTTTTCTGCCAAGGGTCCGCGAATCGCGCTGGCGCAATCGTGGGACCTGTTTCACTGGCAGCGCCTCGGGCTGGTGACTTTTACTTGTTTAAGCGGAATCGATTTCTCCGAAGTCGATAACAAGGACGCCAGTCTCTTTCCGGTGGCGATTCCCAACCCATCCGGACATGCCGAACTGGCTATTCTTCACCGTCCCTTGTTTCCCGGCACTCGTCCCGAAGAAACTTGTCAGTCGCCCTTGCGGCCCCTCGATCGCGATCGGGAATGCATCTGGATCTCATACTGCCCGATGGCACTGGATGGGTCAGAAAACCTGGAGCGTTTGGAATTTACATCTCATCACCGGCTCGCCACTCCCGTCTCGCCTTGGGAGCGGCTCAAGATTGGCGGCGGTGCTCCGCCGATCATGACCGGTCTCGGTTGGCTGATCGTCTACCACGGCGTGAGCGAATCGCAGGGGCCTAGTGAGACTGAACATCCATTGTGCTATTCAGCGGGAGTGATGGTGCTTTCGAAAGAGGAACCTAGCCAGCTCGTTTATCGCTCGGCGAAGCCGATTCTAACTCCCTCGCTGCCGGAGGAACGGAGCGGAACGGTGGCCAATGTCGTGTTCCCGACAGGGATCGACCGGCGTGACGATCTTGGATTGCCTCGCCGTTTCGATATCTATTACGGGATGGCGGACAAGCGCGTAGGCGTGGCGCGCCTTGACGTGCCGAACGTCCTTCCGGCGGGCGGCGACCCACTGGAAAGCCCACTGTAAATCTCACGGCACGATGACGACGGACCCCTCCTCCGTTTCGTGTTTGACCGCAAGCAGCGCGTTGTTTGCATCCGCGAGTTGAAAGACGGTGACCTTCGGCCGGATGTTCAGGCTGCGAGCGATCTTCAGAAAGTCCCGCGCATCCTGACGGGTCATGTTTGCCACGCTGCGGATCTGCCGTTCGCCCCACAGTAAGGTGTCATAGTCGAATGCGGGCATTTCGTCGAGATGAATCGCATTGACGGCCACCACGCCGCCCTTGCGTAAGCTGGTCAGGGCGCTCACCACCACCTTTCCGCTCGGCGCGAATGTAATAGCGCGGTCAAGCTTGACGGGCGGTAATTCGTCTTCCTTTCCAACCCAGGTTGCGCCCAGGGAAATAGCTGAGTTTCGATGAGACTCGCCTCTGGTTACAACATAGACTTCGCATTTCCAGGATTGCAGGATCTGAATGGCAAGCCCGGCGGAACTGCCGAAACCAAAGAGTCCCACTCGCTCGCCTGGTTCGACGCCTGCCACGCGCAAGCTGCGAAAGCCGATGATGCCGGCGCATAGAAGGGGCGCGGCGTGAACATCGTCCAGACCGGCCGGAAGCGGAAATGCAAAATCGGCGCGTGCCAGCGCATACTCGGCATAGCCCCCATTGACGGTGAATCCGGTGAAAATTGGCTTGTCACACAGATTCTCCATTCCGTGTTGGCAGAACCAGCAGTCGCCGTCGACGCCGCCCATCCAGGAGACGCCGACGCGCGTTCCCACGGGTAACTCAGGCGTGGCCCCCTCCACAACTTCTCCCACGATTTGATGGCCGGGAATCAGGCGCGGTTGAACAGGGTGCAAGTCTCCTTCAACGATATGCAGGTCGGTACGGCAAACGCCGCAGGCAACCACCCGAAGCAGGATGTGTCCCGCTTCGAGCTGGGGACGGGGAACGTCTTCGATTTCGACGAAGGGCGAGGTTGGGGTACGGGCCGAAACGAAGATTGCCGCCTTCATTGACTTAATGCACGATTTCGTATATACCCTCTCGTATCGAGAGCCGTTGCACCCCGCGGCGGGCTGCCTGTACGCTTCTTATCATCTCCCGAAGCGTTCGTTCGCCGCAATGGGCGAATGCGGGGCAATGCGGGACAGACTGGGCCCAATTGAGCAACGCCAAGCGGCGGAAGCCAGCCATGGCTCGAGCCCCGGCGTGTAGACCTGCCAGACGCCTGGGAACGCCAATCTCCGATTGGCGAAAGTCCGCTCAATTGCCAATGGCCCTTCGCTTCGAGTTCGTTCCGCCGGCCGAGGTCCCCTTGCTTACTTTACGCGCGATTCAGAAGAGGCATCTGGCCATTTGCGAGCAGTCTTATCCAGGCAGGGCCTTACCGGCACTCGTATAGGCCGATAGCAACTGCTGAAGCAGCGGCCGATGCGGATAGGGATGAGTCTTGTATTGCCGGAACCCTTCGCCAAGGGTAATGCCCGCTTGAGTCCCACGGGCGCGCGTCCAGTCTTCCATCTGTTTGAGAAAGTCATCCATTCCGTGCTGCTGTTGAAGCCACGCTCGTTGACTGCGGTGGCAGGAAAGCATCGCGGTCTTGATCTCAAATGTAGACGCTACGTCGATCGTGAAGTCCGGAATTGCCGGCGCGCCGCCGCGATCCCGCTGATCGATCGGGTCCATAAAGTAGAGATGCGGAATGGCTGGGAGAGCCGGGCTTCCCGAAGGAGTGGTGTAGTTCGGAATAGAAGCAGCGAAACAGGCGTCGCGAACCAGTTGGCTGGCCGCTTCGTGGTCAGCGAGATAGTCGCTCGGCGCGGCCGTCAGAACGATCTGGGGGCGAAGCTCCCGAAGAAGTGCCGTTACCGCGCGTCGCGAAGGATCGTCACTGAAGATCGCCATATCGCGAAAGCCGCCCCAGCGATAGTGGGCGCCGATCAGCGCGGCCGATTCAGCCGCCTCATCTCTTCGTATCGCTGCGATCTCATCCGGGCCTTGAATCATGGATCCGCAATCGCCCGCGCTCAGAGTCACGATCGTCATGTCGTGCCCTAGTGCGGCAAGAAGAGCCAGCGTGCCCCCGGCAAGAATCTCGGCATCGTCCGGATGGGCATGGATGCAGGCGATCCGCATCAGACGTCCCGCGTCCAGCGCTGTTCGTCAAAACGATCCGTGGCCTGGCCCCACGTGCCGAACTTAGCAGCCATCTGTCCGCCGTCCACCACAAGCGTGGTTCCCGTGATATAGGAAGCGAGGTCCGACGCCAGAAACATCACCGCCTGCGCCACTTCTTCCGGTTCGCCGCCGCGCCCCAGCGCGATGTGTTTGAAATACTCCGATAGGACAGCGGGGTTTGAAAAACTGGAAGCGGTGAGGCGCGTCCGGATCAGGCCCGGACAGACCGCGTTGATGCGAATTCCGTAAGGCCCCAACTCGTTCGCCGCGGTATGCAGAATTCCCAGCAAGCCCGCTTTGCTGGCATTGTAGGCGATGAGGTCCGCTTCGCCGTCGAAGGAATTTGTGGACGCAGTTAAGACAATCGATCCCTGGCGCCTGGGCTTCATCCGCGCGGCGGCCACTTGGACAGTATCGAATGCGCCGGTCAGATTCACCGCCAGCGTTCGATTCCAAAGCGCCGGCGGGGTCTCCGTCAGTGAGGCGAGGCCGCTGATGCCGGCGTTCACCGCCACGATGTCGGGGACCACTGCGTTATCGAACGCTCTCTCCAGGGATTGCCGGTCCGTGACGTCCGCGATGCAGGCCTGCGCCCCGATTGACCGCGCGGCTTCGACCGGATTTTCTGAAGCCAGGTCGAATATCCAAACTGAGCCGCCGGCGGCCGCAATGCTTCTGGAAATGGCAAGGCCGATTCCGTTTGCGCCTCCGGTCACCACGGCATTCTTGCCTTGAAAATTCATCGTTGAGATTGTATCCGGCGCGGATAACCGCTTCACGTTCTGGTAACCTTCCGAGTAGCCGAAGCAGCCTTACAGTGAACGCAATTCAGACACGAGTTTTGCCGTGCGCTGCCTGCCGCGCGGCATAGGAGACCATGGCTCAGTCAAGCCCCAAAACGTACGACGTCGTCATTGTGGGATCGGGCGCCGGTGGCGGCGTTGCGGCCCACGTGCTGGCCCAGGCCGGCGCAAAGATTTGCATGCTGGAGGCGGGCGAATGGTACGACTGCACCAAGGATTCCGACATGTTCGCCTGGCCTTACAACGCGCCGCACCGGGCGGCGGGGACGCGGGCGAAGCCGTTCGGCTATT
Source organism: Acidobacteriaceae bacterium (assembly GCA_903970405.1). GTDB lineage: Bacteria > Acidobacteriota > Terriglobia > Bryobacterales > Bryobacteraceae > CAJCIT01. The sequence continues at coordinate 11,821 of CAJCIT010000173.1, forward strand.
TTGACGCGACGCTGGAAGGCGGCTGGGAGGTTCCGGGCGAACCGTATACGCAGGCGGCCGGGTCTTCCGGGTGGAGGTGGTGGCGGGCGCGCATGCTGGGCGGGCGGACGAATCATTACGGCCGCATCTCCCTGCGGATGGGACCCTACGACTTTAAGCCATACAGCCGCGATGGCAAGGGCTTCGACTGGCCCATCGGCTATGAGGATCTGGCGCCCTACTACGACAAGGCTGAGGCTCTGATCGGCGTGTTCGGCACAAAGGAGGGCCTGGAAAATACGCCCGATAGCGACTACTTTCAGCCGGCTCCCGCGCCGCGTGCCCACGAACGCGTCATCAAGATGGGCTGCGACAAGCTGAAGATTCCCTGCGTCCCTTCGCGTTTGGCGATCCTGACGAAACCAATCAACGACCGCCCGGCCTGTCACTACTGCGCGCAATGCGGACGGGCCTGCTCCGCGAATGCCAACTTTAACTCGCCGGGCGTTCACATCTTCCCGGCGATGAAGACGGGGAATCTGGAAGTGAGAACCGGCGCGATGGCTCGCGAAGTCACCGTGGGCGCGGATGGACTGGCAAACGGCGTCTCTTACATCGAGAAGAAGACGCGGCGGGAAGTGACGGTTCGGGCGGCGGTTGTGGTGTTGGCGGCCAGTTGCTGCGAAACGGCGCGCATCATGCTGAATTCGAAGAGCGCCCTGTTTCCGAACGGCATTGCCAATTCCACCGGGTTGGTGGGGCGGTACATCATGGACACGGTGGGCAGCTCCGTTTCCGGCTACCTGCCGCTGCTCGAGGATCTGCCTCCGCAAAATGACGATGGCACCGGCGGCATGCACATGTACATGCCGTGGTGGAATTATCAGCAGCAGTTGAAAAACCAGCTGCCCTTTGCACGCGGGTACCATATCGAGATCGGCGGCGGCCGCGGACTTCCGGAGGCGGGGGCGGCCGATGGCTCAGGCTATTTGCTGGGCGGCGGCTACGGATCGGAATTCAAAGCGAACCTGCGCAAGACCTATGGCGCGTCCATCTACTTTGCCGGACGCGGCGAAATGATTCCGAATGAGAACAGCTACTGTGAGATCGATCCGAATGTCGTGGACAAGTGGGGCATCCCGGTGCTGCGATTCCACTTCAAATGGAGCCAGGATGAGATTCTGCAGGCGAAGCACATGCAGGAGACCTTCCAGCAGATCATCGAGGCCTGCGGCGGCATTGTCACCGATAAGGCGGGGGCGGAGCAAAACTGGGGCATCGCACAAGGCGGCGAGATCATACACGAAGTGGGCGCGACGAAAATGGGCGACAACCCAAAGACCTCAGTCCTGAATCAGTATTGCCAGGCGTGGGACGTGAAGAATCTGTTCATCACCGACGCCGCGCCATTCGTCAGCAACGCCGACAAGAATCCAACGCTCTCTATTACGGCGCTGGGATGGCGGACATCAGAGTATATTGCCGATCAGATGAAGAAGAGGAATTTGGGCGCTTAGGCGGCAGGACCGCCCGCCATCAGGATCATGGCTCAATCAACTCCAAAGACATATGACGTTGTGATTGTGGGGTCGGGCGCTGGTGGCGGCGTTGCGGCGCACGTGCTGGCCCAGGCCGGCGCGAAGATCTGCATGCTAGAAGCAGGCGAATGGTATGACTGCACCAAAGACGCGGACATGTTTGCCTGGCCGTACAACGCGCCGCACCGGGGCGCCGGCACGAAGGCGAAACCGGGAGGCGCCTTTGACGCGACGCTGGAAGGCGGCTGGGAAGTCCCGGGCGAGCCATACACCCAGGCGGCCGGATCGGACTTCCGTTGGTGGCGCGCCCGCATGTTAGGCGGCCGCACCAATCACTACGGGCGCATCTCACTGCGTATGGGGCCCTATGACTTTAAGCCCTACAGCCGCGACGGCAAAGGCTTCGACTGGCCGATAAGTTATGAGGATCTGGCGCCTTATTACGACAAGGCGGAGGCGCTGATCGGCGTATTCGGCTCGAAGGAAGGCTTGGAGAACACGCCGGATAGCGATGTATTTCTGCCCGCGCCGGCGCCGCGCGCCCATGAACGCGTCATCAAGATGGGTTGCGACAAGCTGAAGATTCCCTGCATTCCCTCGCGCCTGGCCATCCTCACGAAATCCATCAATGACCGGGCCGCTTGCCATTACTGTGCCCAGTGCGGCCGCGGCTGTTCGGCGAACGCCAACTTCAATTCACCGGGCGTGCATATCTTTCCGGCGATGAAGACCGGAAATCTGGAGGTGAGAACCGGCGCGATGGCGCGCGAGGTCACCCTGGGCGCGGACGGCTTGGCCGCGGGCGTCTCCTATATCGACAAGAAGACTCGCCGGGAAGTGACGGTGCAGGCGAAAATCGTGGTGCTGGCTGCCAGTTGCTGCGAAACGGCGCGCATTATGCTCAATTCGAAGAGCGCGCTTTTTCCCAACGGCATCGCGAATTCCACAGGCTTGGTGGGGCGTTACATTATGGACACGGTGGGCAGCTCAGTCACTGGCTACCTGCCGCTGATGGAAGATCTGCCGCCACAGAATGAGGATGGCGTGGGCGGTATGCATCTGTACATGCCGTGGTGGAACTATCAGCAGCAATTGAAAAACCAGATGCGGTTTGCGCGCGGCTACCATATTGAGATCGGCGGCGGCCGCGGCATGCCCGGCGCCGGCGCCATGGGAGGTTCAACGCGGTTCCTGGGCGGCGGCTACGGAACGGAGTTCAAGTCGAACTTGCGCAAACTCTATGGGACGTCAATCTACTTTGCCGGGCGCGGCGAAATGATTCCGAACGAAGACAGCTACTGCGAGATCGATCCCACGGTTGTGGACAAGTGGGGCATCCCGGTGCTGCGTTTCCACTTCAAATGGAGCCAGGACGAAATCCTGCAAGCCAAGCACATGCAGGAGACTTTCCAACAGATCATTGAGGCCTGCGGCGGCCAGGTGACGGGCAAATCGCGTGGGGGCCAGGACGGCGGCATTGCCCGGGGCGGCGAGATCATTCACGAAGTAGGCGCCACCAAGATGGGCGATAACCCGAAGACTTCGGTGTTGAATCAATATTGCCAGGCGTGGGACGTGAAGAACCTCTTCATCACCGACGCGGCGCCATTTGTGAGTAACGCCGATAAGAATCCGACGTTGTCCATCACCGCGCTTGGATGGCGGACATCGGAATATATTGCCGATCAGGTGAAGAAAAGGAATTTGAGCGCATAAGCCGGCAGACGGCGGAACAGGAAATCGACCATGGCAAAACCAATTGACGGCCTTAGGCGGCGCGACCTGATTCAAATCATCGGTGGCGCGCCGATGCTGGCGGCCGCGACAGCCGGCATGGCTTCCGCGCAGGAGCATGAGCATGCACACCACGCGCCAGCCGCGCCGCCGCCGTTTGTCCGGCAGGTGTTCAATGACCAGCAATGGAAGCTGGTCCAGAAGTTGAGCGATCTAATCATTCCCGCCGACCAACTCGGGCCCAGCGCGACAGAAGCCGGAGCGCCTGAGTATATCGACGACTGGCTCCAATTCCGCGCCACCGAGGACGGCAATGAGAATCTGAAAGCGCAGGTGCTGGGCGGCCTGACTTGGCTCGATCTGGAATCGAACCGCCTCTTTCAGAAGACTTTCGTGGACGCTTCGCTCGCGCAGGAGAAGCAGATCCTGGATCGCATCGCGTGGCCATCGCGGGCGGCCAAGGAAGATCTCCGCTGGGCGGCGTTCTTCACCACGTTTCGCGATCTTGTCGCCAGCGGCTATGTTTCGAGCAAAGCGGGGATCAAGTATTTGCCGTATCTGGGTAACACCGCGGTGGCGCACTGGCAGGGAACAGATCCCAAAGTCTGGGCGGTGATCGAAGAGCGGATGAAGAATGGCTATAAAGGCGTTGGCGGCGAGGCGAAGCCCTGGACCGCGGGAACAGCGTAGCACCCCTTTCGCCAATCAGGAGATTGGCGTTCCCAGGCGGTAAGTGGCGCGGACGCGCGGCCAGAGCATAACCAGCCCCTGCGATACGCTATGAAAAACAGCCCGCTGCAAGGAAGCCCTTTTTCATGACCACGCAGTCGTCCGCCATCGATTCCATACTCAATGAGATCCGCGTCTTCCCGCCTTCGCCTGAGTTCCAGGCACGGGCGCATGTCTCCGGCGCCGCCGCCTATGACGCGCTCTACGACGAAGCCGGCCGCGATCCCGAAGGCTTCTGGGCCAAAATCGCGGAAGATTTGCACTGGTTCAAAAAGTGGGATCGCGTCCTCGAATGGAACGCCCCTTTTGCGAAATGGTTCGCCGGCGGAGAGATCAACATTGCCTATAACTGCCTCGACCGCCATTGCCGGACTTGGCGCAAGAACAAAGCCGCACTCATCTGGGAGGGCGAACCGGGCGAGGTTCAAACGTTCACGTTCCAGCAACTCCTCGATGAAGTCTCGAAGTTCGCGAATGTTCTGAAGGCCCAGGGCGTCGAAGCGGGCGACCGCGTCGCCATCTACATGGGCATGACGCCCGCTTTGCCCATCGCCGTTCTGGCCTGCGCCCGCATCGGCGCGCCCCACACCGTGGTCTTCGGGGGCTTCTCAGCCACGGCCCTGGTCGACCGCATCCACGATTGCGCGGCTTCCTTCATCGTCACGCAGGACGGCGCCTTTCGCCGCGGCGCTGAGATCAAGCTTAAGCCCACCGTCGACGAAGCGCTGGCCGCCTGCCCAACCGTTAAGAAGTGCATCGTCTATCGGCGCACCAAGTCCGCCATAGATATGAAAGAAGGCCGCGATGTCTGGTGGCACGAAGCAATGGCCGAAGCCTCCGATGACTGCCCCGCTGAACCGCTTGACGCCGAGCATCCGCTCTTCCTGCTCTACACCTCGGGCACCACCGGCAAGCCGAAAGGCATTCTCCACACCACGGGCGGCTACGCGGTGGGAACCTACGCCACTTCCAAATGGGTCTTCGATCTGCGCGATGAAGACGTCTACTGGTGCACCGCCGACATCGGTTGGGTTACCGGCCACAGCTACATCGTCTACGGCCCGCTGCTCAACGGAACAACCACCCTCATCTATGAAGGCGGTCCCACCTATCCCAAACCCGATCGTTTCTGGGAGATGGTCGATCGCCACAAAGTCTCCATCCTCTATACAGCGCCCACAGCAATCCGCGCCCTGATGCGCCTCGGCGACGAGTGGCCTCGAAAGCACCTTATGAGGTCGCTCCGGCTGCTCGGCTCGGTGGGCGAACCCATCAATCCCGAAGCCTGGATGTGGTACCGCGAACAGATCGGCCGCGATCGCTGCCCTATCGTGGACACCTGGTGGCAGACCGAAACCGGCGCCATTATGATCTCGCCGTTACCCGGCGCTACTCCCACCAAGCCCGGTTCGGCCACCAAACCCCTGCCCGGCATATCCGCCGACATTGTCACCCGTGAAGGCGAATCCGTCCCTCTGGGTGGCGGCGGCTACCTGGTCATCACGAAGCCGTGGCCGTCCATGCTCCGCAACATTTATGGCGATCCCGAACGCTACAAGCAACAGTACTGGTCGCAACTTCCCGGCATCTACTTCACGGGGGACGGCGCGCGCCGCGATGCCGACGGCTACTTCTGGATCATGGGCCGCATCGATGACGTCATCAACGTTTCCGGACATCGCTTGAGCACCATGGAAGTGGAATCGGCGTTGGTGGCCCATCCCAAGGTCGCCGAAGCCGCCGTCGTCGGGCGTCCTGACGACCTCAAAGGCCAAGCCATCTCTGCCTTCGTCACCCTCCATCAGGGACTCGAACCCTCCGAAGCATTGAAGACTGAGTTGCGCTTGTGGGTGACGAAAGAAATCGGTTCGCTCGCCAAGCCTGACGACATCCGCTTCACCGATTCGCTGCCGAAGACCCGCAGCGGTAAGATTATGCGCCGTCTTTTGCGCGAGGTGGCCGCCGGTGGCGAAGTGAAGGGCGACACCACCACTCTTGAAGATATGTCGGTGATCGCCAAACTGCGCGCCGACGAAGATTAGCTTCACCCGCCTTCGGGTTCAGGTGGTAGGATGCGGTTGAATGCCTAAGTCAGCCGCACTGTTCCTTGCGCCTCTCTTACTAGCCGTTGCCTGTACGCCGCCGCCCGATCCCATTCCTGCCTTGACACCAGAGAATGCCGTCGCGCTTCTGGACAACAGCAATAAGGCGAAGGACTGGATGACCTTCGCGCAGAAGCACGATTCCACTTGCCAGTGGCGATTAACGCTTCCGGAACAGGCCAGCCATCCAGCCGAGATCGATGCGGACCATATCGTTTGGTGCCGGGTCACGCCCAATCCGCGCGAACTTGACGCGAGCGCGCAATTCACGTTCGACAAGACCGAAAAACGCTGGACTCTGACCGCCTTTCGGAGCTAGCCGCAAGCCATTCCCGCTTTTATTGAACTTCTCACCTTTTGAGTCGTATCCCGGTACTGAGACGTAGTTATGTTCGAAGGCCCGTTGAACGCACCCGCGCCTTCAGAACGGTGACCGTCAGGGAGCGACCGCCGTAGTGGTCCTGTTAGCCCAACCGGTCGCTCTCTGGCGGTCGCGGCTCTGATGGCATGAAAAGCATCCCGGGCGATCTTGAAAGGTACACCAATGGACCTGAACCGGCTGAAGCATATTGTCCGGCGCCTGCTGCGCGCGCCCCTTTTCACGGCCATGACGCTGCTCACGCTAGCCATCGGCATTGGGGCCAACACGGCGGTATTCAGCGTGATTGACGGCATTCTTTTGAAGCCCCTTCCCTTCGAACATCCCGAAACCTTGGTGGGCGTGTGGCACAAGGCGCCGGGACTGCACATTGACGAACTCAACCTCTGTACCGCCCTTTACTTTACGTACAGAGAACAGAACAGATCGTTTGAAGACCTGGGAGTCTGGGATGGCGACACAAAGAGCGTCACGGGTCTTGCGGAGCCTGAGCAAGTGGCCAGCCTGACCGTGACTGACGGCCTGCTCCCGGTTCTGGGTGTGCGGCCTTTGCTGGGGAGAGTTTTCACGCGCAAAGACGATTCACCCGGCAGCCCAAAAACTGTCGTCCTCACTTACGGCTACTGGAAAAAGCATTTCGGAGGCGACACGTCAGCCATTGGCCGGCAGATCGTGTTAGATGGCGAGTCCCACGAAATCATTGGCGTGCTCCCCGCGTCGTTCGCTTTCCTCGACAGGAAGCCGGCCCTCATCACCCCCTTTCAGTTCGATCGCGGGAAGACCTTTCTCGGCAATTTCAGTTATCAGGCAATCGCCCGGTTGAAGCCGGGCGTGACGCTGGCGCAGGCGAATGCCGACGAGGGCCGGTTGATCCCCGTCGGCCTGCGGGCGTTTCCGCCGCCGCCCGGGTTCAGCGCGAAGATCTTCGACGACGCTCGCCTGGCGCCCGATGTTCATCCCCTCAAGGACGACGTGATCGGCGACATCGGTAAGGTCTTGTGGGTGTTGATGGGCACCATCGGCATCGTGTTGTTGATTGCCTGTGCGAACGTCGCCAATCTGATGCTGGTCCGGGCCGACGGCCGGCAGCAGGAGCTGGCCATCCGCGCGGCGCTGGGCGCCGGCTGGGGACGCATTGCGCGCGAACTGCTGCTTGAAAGCGTTGTGCTGGGCTTGTGCGGCGGCGCATTGGGACTGGCCCTGGCTTACGGAGCGCTTCGCATCCTTGTGGCTGTGGCGCCTGCGAACTTGCCCCGTCTCGCTGAAATATCCATCGATCCGACAGTGCTCTTGTTTACCTTGGCGATTTCTTTGCTGGTGGGACTGCTCTTCGGGTTGATTCCCGTGTTGAAGTACGGGGGTGCCCAATTGTCAGGCACGTTACGAGCCGGGGGAAGGGCGTTGAGCCAGAGCCGGGAGCGGTATCGCGCACGAAACATCCTGGTGGTGGTGCAGGTGGCGCTGGCCTTGGTGCTTCTCATCGGCTCCGGTCTGATGATTCGTACATTCACCGCGATGCGAACCGTGGATCCGGGTTTCGCCAAGCCCGAACAATTGCAGACGTTTCGCATCTTCATTCCCGAAAGCGAAGCGAAAGAACCGGATCGCGTGGTTCACATGCATCAGCAGATTCTGGAACGCATCCAAGCGATTCCCGGAGTGACCGCCGCGGCCGCAACAACAGTGCTCCCCATGGAAGGTTCAGGCTGGACGGACCTGCTGTATGCCCAGGACCACAGCTATGCCGAAGGCAAAATGCCGCCTTTGCGCCGATTCCATTTTGTGACTCCCGGCCTTTTCTCAACCATGGGCACGCGTTTGGTGGCGGGTCGTGATTTCACCTGGAGCGAGACATACGGCAAAATACCCGTGGCCATCGTCTCAGAGAACATGGCGCGGGAACTGTGGCGCGAACCACGCGCGGCGCTCGGAAAACGAATTCGCGAAAACATGACCGGCGCATGGCGCGAAATCGTCGGCGTGGTAGGGCCCGTTCGCGGCGATGGCTTTCAGAATCCGGCGATATCGGTGGTTTACTGGCCGGTCCTTCTTTCCAAATTCGAGGCGGATGGCCCAGACGGCGTCAGCGTTCGCCGCAACCTTGCCTACGTAGTGCGGAGCGGCCGCGCCGGTTCGGCGGGCTTCATCAAGGAGCTTCAAGCGGCTGTGTGGGCATCGGATGCCAACCTGCCGGTGGCTGATGTTCGAACTCTCGATCAGATCACGCGGAAGTCGATGGCCCGCACGTCTTTCACGCTCGTCATGCTCTCGCTGGCCGGCGGGATGGCCTTACTGTTGGGAATCGTCGGCGTGTATGGCGTCATTTCATACTCGGTCTCTCAACGCAGGCGCGAAATTGGAATCCGCCTCGCCGTAGGCGCTCAGCAACAAGCCATCCGCCGGCTCTTCGTCCGCCACGGTTTCATCCTCTCGAGTATTGGCGTCGTCATTGGGCTCGCCGTCGCCGCGGGCCTGACGCGCCTGATGACCTCGCTGCTCTTCGACGTCAATCCGATGGATCCCCTCACCTATGTGGCGGTCTCCGTCAGCCTGATTCTGGGCACGATGCTCGCCAGTTACCTACCGGCGCGGAGGGTGTCGTCAGTGGATCCAGTTGAAGCACTTCGCGCCGAATAGCGCTAGTGCGCGGGCGCTTTCACGGCTTCCCGGTATGAGCGTTCAACTGTGTCGTGCGGATCGGTCGAGACCGGCTGATCCCGCCACAGCCAGTGCATCATCTCGGGCAGAATAGCCCCGCCCATCTTTGAGCCGTGCTGGTCCATGCCAAAGACGTAGTTCACTTCGTAACCCTTCTCAGTGAATGCCTTCAACATGCGGTTGTTCTGGTAGAACCAATCGCGAGACTGGTCATAGGCGCCGTCCGGCTTCAAAGACCGGTTGTCATTGCGGCCGTCCTGAAGAAAGATGCGGATCGGCTTCTTCTCCGACTTCAAAATAAGATCCGGGTAAGCGTTGCCGCCCCGGATGTTCGTGAAACTTCCGACAATGCTCAGTACCTTGTGAAACTCATCGGGTCTCTGCCAGGCCACCGTGAACGCGGCAATCGCGCCGGAACTCGCGCCGCCGATGCCGCGGTCATTTGGATCCCTTGAGATGTTGTATGACTTGTTCAGCGCCGGCATCAGTTCGTTCACCACCACGCGCGCATATTTATCGTCCAGCGTGTTGTACTCCGTGGGCCGGTTCGTCGTCTTATCGCCCCATTCCTTGGAGTTCGGCTCGGGCTGCTCCGGCGTGCGTCCGGGATTAATGAACACACCGATCATCACCGGTATCTCGCGCCGGTAAATGAGGTTGTCCATGACGTTGTAGGCGCGGATGTCGCCAAGGGGGTTCATGAACGCCTGTCCGTCATTGAAGATCATCAGGCTCGCCGCCTTCGACGGATCGTACTGAGCGGGAACGTAGACCCAGTAGGTGTGTTCAGTTCCCGGGTACGCTTCACTGGGTAGCGTATACGGCCCGCGAATCTCACCCTTGGGAACGCCGTCCTCAGGGAGGGAATCGGGGCCGAGATGGTAATGGACACTGGGTCCGGGCGGTTCGGGTTGGGAGAAAGCGGGAATAACGGCGAACGCGATGGAAGCGAGCGACAGACGGAAGATTCGGTATGGCATGTGTGGGTACGGACCTCTTATTTATCACACGCCTGGGAACGCCAGCCTACCGCAGCTCAGCCGATTGACGTGGTTGAGAAATTGGAGGCTCGGACTCTTACGCCAATCAGGAGATTGGCGTCCTGCTCAGACCCGCGACTCACACTGCATACAATGAGTGTGCCGCCCATGTCGATCCGAAAGCTCATCGCGCTCGCCGTGCTTTCCGTCTCCTATTCCTTTTGCGCTGGCGACAGACTCTCCGCCGTCATCATTGATGGCGTCAACAACCACGATTGGGCAGCCGGCACTGCTGCCATTCGGACCATCCTCGAAGGCACCGGCCGATTTACTGTCGACGTCTCAACCTATCCAAAGTTCCCTGACTTTTCCCGCTACGACGTGGTCATCAACAACTTTAACGGCGGCCACACCAGCGCCGGGACCCGCTGGCCGGCCGATGTGGAACGCGCGCTGGAAGCCTATGTTCGCAACGGAGGCGGCCTGGTGGTGTTTCACGCGGCAAATAACGCATTCCTGGAATGGCCTGCGTATAACCAGATGATCGGCCTTGGCTGGCGCGAGCCGTCCTTCGGACCTGGAATTGCCATCGGTCCGGGCGGGTCCATTCAGCGGATTCCTCAAGGACAAGGTCTCGCTCCCGGGCACGGGCCCCGTCATGACTTCGATATCTTCGTGCTTGACAAGACGCACCCCATCACCCGAGGCCTCCCGCTCTACTGGTCGCACCCCTCTGAGCAGTTGACCCACGGCCAGCATGGCCCCGCTGAGGGATTGACAATCCTCACTTACGCTTTCTCGGAGATCTCGCGGCAGGGTGAGCCCATGGATTGGGTACGCCAGTATGGCAAAGGGCGGGTCTACACCACCATGCTGGGGCACACCTGGAGCGGTGAACTCAACCCGAACCTCGATGACGTCAATTTTCAGGCCCTGCTGGCTCGCGGCGTCGAATGGGCGGCCAGCGGAACCGTGACGCTTGCTCCGGATCTTGGTTGGAAGCCCCTCTTCAACGGCAAGAACCTGGACGGATGGGAGGTCCGCGGCGCCAGCGTTTGGAGCGTCATGGACAATGGCGTTCTGCTTGGGCAGCGTGCTCATCCAAACGCCGCCGCGCCGTTCAACTCACCCTGGCCCATCGACGATAAGCAATACAAAGCTTGGCTTTACCGGCAGTCATGGCTTTACACAACCAAGGAATTCACCGACTTTGATCTGCACGTGGAATATTGGATCCCACCAGGCGGTAACAGCGGCGTTTCCATTCGCGACCGGTCACGCGCCCACGCCGCCGTTGGCGAGTCCGACGCTGAGCGCCCCGACCTCGCGTCCTTCCCCAAGACGACACCGGCCCATATCGGCTATGAGATTCAGATCGTCGACGATGATCGCGAGAAGTTCCAGTCGGGCAGCGTCTACACCTTTGTGCCGGCAAAGACCGGATTGCAGCGGGCATCCTCCTGGAACAGTATGGAGATTGAGTCGCGTGATGGCGCCATCCGGGTCCGTATCGACGGCGTTTTGGCGGCCGAGTACGCGGGCGATCCGGCGCGCTCCAAATCAGGGCCGATCGGGCTCCAACTTCACGACCAATTCACATCGGCCATGTTTAGGAATATTCGCATCCGCGAGCGGTAAGGCCTTGTCTCAGACTGAGAACTTCGGGATGCCCGGTATGATACGCATTGTTCGTGCTGATGTTGGCAATGGTGCGCGCAAACTTCGTCGGGGCTCGGTTCGGAGAATGAACATTCACGCTAGCAGGAACACGCGGAACATGTGCCAATTGGGAGGGTGGCGGTCCCCAGCGCTCGTCGTCTTCCTGGTCCTCTTTGAAAGCGTGCTCATCGCGCAGGAGGGCAGCTTCCCGCGCACCTGGGAACGCCATGCCAGTTTCTCAAAAGGTCTTGATGAACTCGATCAGTGCCTTCTTATCCTGGTCGCTGAGCCCGGTCCCCCGCTCGTCGATTGCCTTGGCCCTCAATTGCGGATCGGCCTTCTCGGCGGGCTCCAGGTAGTCCGTCCCGAAATAATGGCCACGGTTCACCACTAAATCAGGGCACTTACTCAGGCTGAGCATTTGGTCGAGGACATTGAGAAACACCTGCGCTGCTTGCTGGTCAGTCGCATTAGGTCCCAGCGCCTTCAGGTCATGGTCGATCTTGCTGACTAAGGAAAGAAGCTGGGCGTCGTGTTCCAGTTGCTGGCCAGGAACCTCCGAGAACGGATTCAGATTCGTGAGCAGCCCCACCGGAGTGTCCTTCGGGATCGGCCCCAGTTGAATGCCGCCATCGCCGAACAACCAGGGTGCAATGCGCGCGCCCAGTGGGAGCATCTTTTGCAGCGCATCCGGCAGGTAGCCGCTTGAGACGCGCAGATAGGTGGTCCGGTCCGTCCGGTCAATGACGCCCGGCACCTTGTCCTTCAGGATCTCGTCCTGGTCCCGCTTTTCCGGCCAGAGCATCTGTTCAATGGATGCTTGGAACGACCGCATGCGCGCTTCCACCGACGGTTCCCACTCGAACGGTCCCACGGAGTTGTTTAACAGGAACGGCGCCGTTGACCAGACGCTGATCAGCGACGGCGGCCGCGTGTATCCGCGTCCCCCAGCCGGCAGAACATACTTCCGCGGCTCGCCTGAGATTGGGTGGTACCAGGTGATTTCTCCGGCCGACGGCAGATCTTTGTATGACTGCGATGAGAAGTTATCCCAGATATTCCCGCCAAGCGCGTTGGTTGCCAGCGGACTGCATGCGTTTGTGTGCAGCAGCGTGACCGGGACGCGGAACTCAGCCGACAGATAGTTGTTATCGAGAAAATCGTCTGCGAGCACGATCTTTTTCATCTGTTCCTTGAACTCGGGCGTCTTCGTCCAGGCAAAGTAAGCGTTCCAGCAAGTCAGGTAATCCTTGCCATTGCAGCCATTGGGGTCGAGCCCTTTCGCCGGGGCAGGCAGCTTGCTGGAATGGCAGCGGGCGCAGTTTTCCGCGAACACCACCTTTCCGCGATTTAAGATTGCTTTATCCTTTGTCAGGTACTTGTCTCCACCGGGCGCGTCTTTCAGCAGATGAGGGTCGGTTGTCTTGAGAAAGAACTCGGCTGTGGCGAACGTCTGCGCTTCTGTGGCCTTGAAATAGGCGGAATTCTGCCGCGCCACGGTAATCTCAATCGGCGAGATGGGCTTCCCGCCCACCAGCGCATTGAAGTGCAGCAGCCACTCCTCGCTGAACGTGCCGATATTCAGATAGACGCGGTTCAAGGCGCCCATGACGCCCACCGAATCGGCGCCATCTTTCAAAACGCGCGGTGTCCAGACTGTGTCCGGCTTTTCATAAAGCTGAGACAGTGGGCCGGTGGTCAGGTAATCATTGATCTGCTTGTTGTTCACGCCGCCGCCGGCCAGCGTTTCCTTCCCCCACCGCTTCGCTTCGAGCAGCCGCGGACCCACCAGATAAACCGCATTCATCGATCGCGGGTTATTGATGTTATCCGTCGAAATCAACGAGGTGTCCAACGTTCCGGGGCGTGATGCGTGAAACAGTTGGTACACGAAATTAGTCTGGTCGCCGCTCCAATAAAAGATCCGGTCGATCCAGAAGTACTGGGCCCCGACGTTCGAACTGAGGTTCTCCCACTTTGGACTGTTGGGATCGGCAGGCGGGTTGATGGGATTCGGCCCTACGTGGCAAAAGGCGCAGGACATCCCTACCCGATACGGCCTGACCAGATCCTTCGATTGATAGTAAGTGGGATCCGTGTAAAACCGGACGGGATCCCATTTCTTTTGGGCCTTCTCATCGAAGTCCGGATTCGGAAAGAGACGAAGGCCGACAATTCCCGTGGCGTAGCCATAGTACGAGCCTTCAGGAATGTTCTTGCCGCGGGCGCCATACTTCACGCCCGGATACTTGGACGAATTCTCGAAGGGGTCCGGCGGGCAATTGCTTGCCCGTTGATCGAGCCAGAGGCCAAATCGATTAGGATCGGGCCCCGAGGGCTTAACGAAGCACGGTTCGTTCACCAGGCCCAGATACTTCCACCGGTTGTCATGATTAGCATTCAGGGACGGGTGGGACGAGATGGTCTTGAGGAAATCAAGCGCACCGGCGCTGGCGCCCGTCAACTTGTCCCACAGCCGGTCATTGCCGCCGGTCCAAACGATCCAAGTGTTGCGCCCTTTGATCTCGTCGGCGGTGAGAGGAATCGGACCCTTCGCGCCTCGATCCATGTCTTTGAAGTAGTCTTCGTCAGCGGCTTTGAAATCCTCCGCTTTGAGCCCGGCGAGTTGCGCCTCATCCAGGACGTGTCCGATCTTCGGACTCCGCCACCAAGTGAGAAACAACACTGCGCCGGCCGCCACCACCAACACAAACAACGCGATGAGTATCTTCTTCATAACCAGCTCCCTCTCTCAACCTCCGCGTGTAGGGCAGGATGTTATCCCGCGGCCGGTTGTTAACCGGCCCCTAATCGCCAATCCTGCTCAAATACCGTAACGCGCTGACGCTTGGCAAGAAAAAATAAGCGCCGCCCCTGACCCTTACGAATTGCGGCAATCCCTCAATGCATGTCCGTACGCCTTGTTCCCGGGGAATGGTGAAGGCGTCCGTTGTGAGCCCGTCACCGATCGCCGTCCGGTTGCCCAGCAGGGGGTCGCTCTCTCCGGCCAGCCCGTCGAACTTCGTGCTCATCAGCCAGGCATTCTGGATGAATTCAAATTGCCGTGAAATGTTGGCATTGATGCACAGGAACTGCAGTCCGCGCGGCGCGTCATCAGCCGGAGCGCTCTCAACGGCCTGCGCCGGCGTCAACGGGGTTCCATATTCGCGGCCCCGCCGCAAAATACGATGGAAACGGGTGGAAGCCATAATGTCCGTTCTCATTCCCAGTGAGGAGAAGCCCAGCATGCTCCACAGCCGGGGCAGTAACCACCCCGGTTTATTGGGAAAATCGCCGTTGCGCGGGTTGGCGCGCCGGACGTGCCCGCCGAAGGGGCATCGGGTCCCAGACGGGTCCTGGTCGAACGTGAAGCGGTTCGAATCGGATTGCGGGCCCGAAGGAATGCCTTCAATGGGCGCCGCGCTCTCTTGTACCAGTGGATCGCCATCCATGGTCCGCCCCACCATGCGCTGGCCCAGTTGTTGGCGTTCAGCGGCGTTCGATTGGGTCTGGCGATCGAGGAACCGCCAGAATCCGCGGACATCCTGTTCCAGGGTGCGCAGCACCACAAATGTTCCGTTGCGGCCCAGATCCTTTTTTGCCGGGACATCCAGCGCCGGCAATAACTCGGCCGCCTTTGCATCGCTCGAATCCATTAACGGCCGGTCTGTGTACTTACCGTATTCGTTCAGGTACCCCAGCAGAAACTCGCCGGCCGAAACCAAGTTACTGTATTGGATTTGACTCGCGCCCGAATTCCGGGCGCCTTCCCAGTCGATGGCGGGCTGGCTAACGCCGTCAACGAAGCCAAAGGGTTCGTGGCCTCCCATGTCGCTGGTGTCCAGGCAGTGCATCAAATCGAAGGCCGCCTTCCATGCGTCGGTCTGCAACATATCCCGCCAGCCGGCCAGCCTTCCCGGTACCGCGAAAAGCATAACTAAAACATCCGGAATGTTCGCCGGGCTGCCCCACTGCCAGGATTCCGGCGCGCTTGCGCCTACATCGCCCAAGCGCTTGGAACGATTTTCATCGTCCGCCAGGCCCGCCAGGAACTCATCCGAAAAGCCCTCCAGCACATCGCCGGGCAAACCCAATGCGCGCAGCCCGGCTGACGTAAATGCCACCTGTAAGGCCACATCGGGCGGATGGTCCATAAACTCCGACGTCGCCACCGGCGCCACAGCGCACCAGGCGCGAGCCGCCGCGGCATTGCGGATCCTCAGCAGGAGGTAGCAGCCCTCGGTAAGTGTTTTGTATCCGAAACGGACCAGGCCTTGCACATCCTTCGGATCGATTTGTGAATGGTTCGGCGGCGTCGGCATGTCAGTTACCTTACAGGAGCTGAACCCACTCGCGCGCCTCGGCTTTGGAGAGGCCGGTTGCTTCCAGCCCTCGACGAATGCGGCTGTTTCGTTCCAGTTCAACCGCGGTGGTACTGGGACGAGCGTTGTACCAGACGTCAGTCGGCAATTCGTGCCGCCGGAGGAAATACTTGAATTTCTGTTCGTCGCTGGCCCCATCGGCGAGCAGCCAGCGCGTCCGGGGATAGCCTACGCCATTCGAGAAAACGACATTCAAGCCGAACCCGACTTTGTTAATGAAGTCGTCCATGTAACTATCCAGGCTTCCGTCGTAATTGCTCGCGAAAAGGATGCGCCTTTTGTTGTCCAGGAAGACCCAGCGCGCAAAATGAATGGTGCGCACTCGGGCCAGCCGGCCCTTGGTGTATAAGTGCCGCGCTGTCCATTCAATCAGCCAGAGGATATAGCTGATCACCCAGCGCCGCGCGAGGCCAGGTTTCAGGCTACCCATGGCGCTGAATTGATTTGTGAACTCATGGTCCTCCAGGACTGACAATTTCTGTTGCGCCTCTAGATCGAGGCGGGGCGCATACACCGGAGCAGTGGTCTCTTCCCGGCGAATGATAAAGATTACCAGCAGCAGCACCAACGGCCCAAGTAACACTATCAGCAATCCGGCCCCAACCAGGTGAAAGAGGTTGCCGAGGGCGGTGAGCGGCCGCGTTGGCGCAGGTGGCGTCAGGGTGAGCCGCCCGGCGCCGGTCTCTCCCGCCACAAACTGCCGCACTTGCGCCCAGACCTGATGATCCGGTTGTCCCGCCAGCTGATTTGAGTTGGCGTTCAGATAAGCGGCGATAGCTTGGTGCAACAGAGCCTCTTCCCGAACTTGTTTCATGGTTCGACCGGGCCAATTGACATAACTTGTGGCAATGGGCAAGTTATGACGCCGAATCCAACGCCGCAGGTCGGTACTCGCAGTGAAGTCCTCGCACAGGGAAAAGATCTGTCTGAGTCCCGGACTCGCGCAATCGAGTAAGTCGTTCAGGAAGCTTGCGACGCCGCCATCGAAATCGCAAAGGAATGCCAGGTACACTGGATACTCCTTGCGCGGTAACCCGTAGAGAGTGATGTCGTTTAATGTCTGGTCATCCAGCACCACAAAGCGGCTGAAGTGGAGGTTTGCGAGCTTGCCAAAGGGGACCAGCGGGTTGTCAGGGTCTGCCTGGCCCGGAGCGCGATTCATTGTCGCGAGCAAGGCCCGGAGCGGACCGATGGACCCCCGGTTTACGCGAGCAGCAACCATCAGACTCGACTGGGACGTCATCGCAAGAAGGTCTCTTTTGGCGAATAACCCTAGAATTCCAGGCAGAAATCGATGAGCCGTTTCTGACCCCAGTAAACGACGCCCAGATAGAAATTGGGTCCAATCAGCCGGATCTCATCGCGAATCCAATGCGCCACCGTCGACGTTTTTGAGTAATCCAGGACCACGCAATCCTTTCCATCCAGCCAACTCCCGGCCACGTAAACCTGAGCGATGATGGCATTGAATCCGAAGGCCGTAATCTTATTGGTTAACGTGCCGTTCTTTGAGTCGAAGGTTTTCCCCTGCCAGGCGAAGAAATTGACGGCCTCCGCGATTTCAGGACTGAACACCGTCCCTGGTGCGATGATGGCTGTGCCTTTGGCGGAACCATCCGGAATAGGACCGGCCGGACTTTGCTTAAAGAGGTCGTCCAGCTCAGTCTGAGTCATACCCAATAGTTGCGCGACGTCTAACGCCACAGTGCCTCCTCCTCCGATGGGGCCTTTCGGTAACGCGTCAATGCGCGGTACAAGTAGGCCTCCTCCCTTTTTAGCTAGAGGGGATTATATACTCTCCGAAGCCCCGTCTTCCAATTAATTTCAGACCCACTGGGAGTTATTCGAAAACCTCGTCTCCGGTGGGTTCGTACAAGGGCACGCCGTTCATTGTGTGCCGCAATCTGGAAAGCGTTTCGTACATGCGTCGCCGGGCTCGGCTCTGGTTGCCTAATGGGCGATGCTCCGCAATCGTATGCCAGGGATTGTAAGAGAGTTGACGGGCAAAAGCCAACTGCGCGGGCGAATCGAACTTTTGCCGCGGAATCCGCAGGGTGGCCACGGAGACGCGGGGTGATATTTTTTCCGGCCACAGCACGGCGTTGTTTTCAATCGGCATCAGATGCGGGTCGGTCTGCCGCTGCACCCGAAAATCAAGCTCCACATCCTCCCGGTCCAGCGCCGCGACCATGGCGTTGCGAAGATAATCGTCTGGCGGCCGAAGCGGGAGCCGTGGTATCGGCGTACGCCGCGTCGTTCGCGGCCAGACGGAATATTGCATGGCTTGACCTTCGCCGAGCAAGTACGGGACGCAACTGAAGTACGGCGCCTCAAAAGGGCTGCTTTGTGTCTTGATCCACAGCGATTGCATAATCAAATCCAGCACGTGCGGCCTGTGCAGGTTGACGAAATAGTAGATTTGAGTGTTCTTGAAGCTCTCCAACTGCAATTGCGCGTTGGCTTCCGTGTTCGGAGTGACAAACGTCGGTGTGGAAACACCGAACATATCGAGCGTGAATTTCTCGTCTTCCAGGAACTTGGGCCCCGGCACACCCATGAGCTTGATGCTGATACTCATGAAGCCGACATCGTCGATATCCGGCGTAATGTAAGGGCCCGGCCCTGAAAAGCGCACCCAGGCCCGGAACAGCCGAGGTTCCTTATAGATACCGTGGCGAAACTCGGGTGGCAGATTGTCGTGCACAATGAACTCGCCGCGCACAATGCCATGCGTTTTCGTGTTCCCGCCCCGTTCGAACAGGCCAGGCTTCCACAGCAGCCGCATCTGTTTCTCGAAGCTGTCGATAATGGAGTCGAGGTACGCTTCTTCATTCGGCTCGATCTTTTCGTCGCCGATTTTCAAGCCGTCGTGCGGCCGCCGCCAGTTGATCAAACCCGTAACCAGGCTGGCCACGGGGTCGCGAAGCACGGCATCGAAGGCCGGGCGGAGGAACGGGTCGAACCGCCGCTCCAGATGAACCAGATCGGTTGATAGATTCGCCAGCGCGTTCAGAAACGCGGAGCCGGTATTGGCTTTGGGTATGGGGCGATCGGGGTTTGAGTTCACGCCGTTTCTCCCCGGGCCGCCGCGCGTATCCAAGTTGATCCAAACCGCATGATTGAGGAATCATGTCACATTGCGCCCAGTGTGGGCTATTAAAAGCGGAAATTGCTTCTCAATACGGGTGTGGCGCGCGATTCGAGTTAGAAACGGCGCGACAAGGTTTTCTGGAAGCCGATGTCCGGGTTATGGGACCGTTTGAGTACTTGGGATTTATGCATTTGCTGGTGGACGGCGTACCCAAGCTGTGACCGTTGCATGTGAGACCGCCCGCCATGCTGGGGCGAACCGAAACAGGCAGCACCGGACCCACGCGCCCTTGACTTGCAGGCCGGGTTCTGAAAACATCCGTTGAATCGGACACTACAAACCAAACTTCGCCGCTGGTCTTTCCATCGCTCTGGTAACGTTGGCCGGTTTCTCAGTGGCGGTATCGGCGCGAAGGTCAACCGGCGCTTTCGAAGGGTGGATCGAGTTCCGCTCATTTCACTATGAGGGCCACGACGCTTATTCGGCCGAGCTTCGGTCTCCCGATCGCCAATACCTCAATCCCATCCTGGCGGGATTCTATCCCGATCCCAGCATCGTGCGAGTTCAGGACGACTATTACCTGGTGAACTCGAGCTTTGCCTGGTATCCCGGCGTGCCCATTTTTCACAGCCGCGATCTGGTGAACTGGACACAAACCGGCCACGTGCTTGACCGGCCCAGTCAGTTGCCGTTGGATGGAGCGGGGGTTTCGCGCGGCATTTTTGCCCCCACCATCCGCTTTCACAACGGGCGTTTCTACATGATTACGACAAGCGTCTCGGGCCCGGGAAATTTCTACGTCACCGCGGCAAATCCCGCCGGGCCGTGGTCAGATCCGGTGCCGCTCCCGGAAATCGACGGCATCGATCCCTCGTTTTTCTTCGACGATGACGGCCGCGCCTATATCGTCCACAATGGCCGTCCTCCCGCGAACAAGCCGCTCTATTCCGGCCACCGCGCGTTGTGGTTGCTCCCGTTCGATGAGGCGTCGGGAAAGGTAAGCGGGCCGCGCTTACTACTCGTCAACGGGGGCACCGACATCAAGAAGCAGCCTGTCTGGATAGAGGGGCCGCATCTTTTGAAACATGACGGCCTTTATTACTTGATCGCCGCGGAGGGAGGGACGGCCGAGCAGCATTCTGAAGTTGTCTTTCGCAGTAAGACCGTCAACGGACCCTATGAGCCTTATGCCGGGAATCCGATTCTGACGCAGCGTGGCCTGACTGAGTCGCGGAAGGATCCCATCACGTCGACCGGCCATGCGGACTTCGTCGAAACGCAACGCGGCGAGTGGTGGGCCGTCTTTCTGGGCTGCGAACCGTATCGGGATGGCTACTTCAACACTGGCCGTCAAACGTTTTTGTTGCCGGTGAAATGGGTGGATGGATGGCCCGTGATTCTCGGCGCGGGCCAAGCTGTTCCGCGGATTGTAAATAGACCTGAGTTGCCACTTTCCGCACCGCCACGCTTACCAACACAAGGTACATTTTCAGTGACCGATGAGTTTCGTGAGTCCGCCCTTCCGTTCGAGTACAACTTCCTTCGGACTCCCTCCGAACCCTGGTGGCGCCTCGCCGCCAAGCAAGGCTCGCTGCTGATCCGTCCGCGAGCCGAGGACTTGGATACGGTCCATAATCCATCGCTGATTGCGCGGCGCCAGCAACACGCCCACTTTGCCGCCTCCGTGGAGCTGAACTTCCACGCCGGCGACCCGCCCTCGGATGCGGGGCTGGTCGCTTTCCAGAATGAAACCCATTCCTTCTTCTTGGGAGTTCGAGTGGCTGAGGCGAAGAACGGCGAAGCCCGCTCAGGGCGCACCCTCTTCCTTGAAAAACGCAACGGCGCTAAGGAGGATGTGGCCGGCGCTGCCATCCCGGCTCCTGCGACGGGCGTAACTCTGAAGATCGAGGGTGAAGGCGCAACTTACCGATTTTTCTATCGGCTTCCGGGCGGCGCGTGGTCCCAGTTCGGCGCCGATCAGGACGGAACCATTCTCAGCACAAAAACCGCGGACGGGTTCGTGGGCACGTACCTGGGCATGTTCGCGCGCTTGCGCCGCTGACGCTTCTCCGTTTTTATCCACCGGCTGAAGCCGGCGCCACTGGCCTATCTTGTAGCGGTGCCACCGGCCCAGTGCCGTATCCTAGTCCCATGCGCCAGCGTATTGCCCTTTTGGGGCTCCTCACGGCTCTTGTCTGCTTTGGCCAGCAGAATCGCGGGTATTACCGGTATCCCACGTTGCATGGAAATCTCATAGTGTTCACTGCGGAGGGCGATCTCTGGCGCGTGAGCACGGACGGCGGACTAGCTCAACGCTTGACCACCCACCCGGCCGAGGAGGATTCGGCCAAACTGTCGCCGGACGGCAAGACCATCGCGTACAACGCCAGGTACGAAGGGCCGACAGAGGTCTATACGTTACCGGTGGACGGCGGCATGCCGAAGCGGCGGACCTATGACGGTGGCGCGGAGGCCGTGGGCTGGACGCCGGACGGTCGCCTTCTGGTCAGCACCTCGAAGTTCTCAACCCTGCCGGATACACAGCTTTTCATCATTGACGGCAATAACCATGCCGCCGCCATCCCGCTGAGCCAGGCCGCTGAAGGGGTGTACGACGCAAACGGTAAAACGCTGTTCTTCACGCGTCTGCCCAATCAGGGAAGCTCAACGAAGCGCTATGAGGGTGGAACCGCGGAGCACCTTTGGAAGTACACGGAGGGAAGCGAAGCCGCCCCGCTGACGAACGATTATGCCGGAACAAGCAAGAACCCGATGTGGTGGAAAGGGCGCATCTATTTCCTGACTGACCGCGACCGCACGATGAACGTTTGGTCAATGGATGAGAACGGCAAGGGATTGCGTCAACACACCAGGCACGAAGGGTGGGACGTGAGGAGCGCATCGCTTTCAGACGGCCGGATTGTCTATCAAATGGGCGCGAACCTCCGGATTTACGACATCGCCAAAGATCAGGACAAAGAAATTCCCATTGAGCTGCCTTCCGATTTCGACCATTTGCGTGAGCACTGGATCAAGAATCCCCAGGATTATTTGACCGCAGCGCACTTGGCGCCCGACGGACAGAGCGTGGTATTAACATCGCGGGGCCGGGTGTTTGTGGCGCCGGCCGCAAAGACGGGGCGCTTCGTGGATGTCAGTGAACACACGCCCGGCCGGTTCCGTGAGGCGCGCCTGATGCCCGATGGCAAGTCGGTTCTGGTATTAAGCACCGAGAGCGGCGAAGTGGAATTTTGGAAATACGCGGCGAATGGCGTGGGCGCGGGAGAGCAGTTGACTCGCGACGGCAAGGTGCTGCGCTGGGAGGGTATCCCGTCTCCCGACGGGAAGCTGCTGGCTCATCAAAACAAAGACAATGAGCTTTTTATTCTTGACGTTGCGGCGAAGACGGATAAGCGCGTCGCCGTGGCAACTACCACGGGCAACTCGGGTCCGGCATTCAACTCGCCTCGATGGTCACCCGATAGCCGGTGGCTGTTGTATTCAACCGATGCGCCGAACGAGTTCACACGAGTGATGCTCTACAACGTTGAGCAGGGCGTGGTGACGCCGCTGACAACAGATCATTACAACAGTAGTTGGGCCACCTGGAGCACGGATGGAAATTGGATCTACTTCCTCTCTGACCGGTATTTCAAAACGTCCGTCTACAGTCCATGGGGGAGCCGTCAGCCTGATCCGTATTTTGACAAGAGCATCAAAATCTATGCGCTGGCGCTCAAGAAAGACCAGATTTCGCCGTTTGAGCCGATGAATGAGGTGCGAAAGGCGGCCGAGGACAAGAAGGCCGAGGACGAGAAAAAGAAGAAGGAAGCGGAAGCCGGCAAAAAGGCGGACACAGCGAAGAGTGACGCTTCAAAGAGCAGCGACGGCAAGCCGGAGCCGGTGAAAGTGGAGATCGATCTGGACGGCATTCAGACTCGGCTGATCGAGGTACCCGCGCCTCCGGGAGACTACGATACGCTCACGGTGGCCGGCAACCGGATCTGCTGGATCGAAGAGGACGGCGACAACGGCGACAAGAACGAGTTGCAATGCCTGGATATCGCGAACAAAGGCGACAAGCCTGATTCGGTGTTCGACGGGGTTCATTCCTTTGAGGCGTCGGCTGACGGCAAAAAGCTGATGGTGCAAACGAAGAATGACATCTACGTGATTGACTCCTCGGCGAAAGACGGCGCGGCCAAGAGTCCGAAGGCCATGACCGATAGCAAGGTAGACCTGGGCAGTTGGGCCTTTTCCATCATCCCGAGCGACGAGTTCCGTGAGGCGTTTTACGACGCGTGGCGGCTGCATCGCGACTATTTCTATGACCGCAAAATGCATGGCGTGAACTGGAACGCGATGCGCGACAAGTACGGCGAATTGCTGGGGCGAGTGCGGGACCGCGAAGAGCTAGCCGACCTGATTTCTGAAATGGTGGGTGAATTGTCGGCGCTGCATACGTTCGTAGTGGGCGGCGACGTGAGGAAGGGTGCCGACCAGATTTCACTCGCGTGGCTGGGAGCGGCCCTGGCGGCGGACCCCAGCGGTACGGGCTATCGCGTGGAGCGGGTGTATCGAGCCGATCCGGACCGGCCCGATAAGATGAGCCCCCTGGCGAAGCCCGGTGTCGATGTAAAAGAGGGCGATGTGATCCTCGCCATCAACGGACAGGAACTGAAGAACGGTCTTGTGCCGGAGGACCTGTTGCGAAACCAGGCTGATAAGCAAGTGCTGCTGCGCGTGCGCAGCAAAGGCGTGACGGAAGCGCATGACGTGGTGGTGACGCCACTAAAGCGCAGTCAGGACCTTGAGTTGCGGTATTCGGATTGGGAGTGGAGCCGGCGGCAGATGGTGGAGAAGGCGGCAAACGGCCGGATGGCGTATGTGCATTTGCGGGCGATGGGATCACGGGACATCGCGCAATGGGAGGAGCAGTTCACACCCCAATTTAACCGGGGAGGCCTCATCATCGATGTGCGCCATAACGGCGGCGGGAATATCGACAGTTGGATTTTGGGCAAGCTGCTGCGAAAGGCGTGGATGTACTGGCAGCCACGGGTAGGCGCACCTTCATGGAATATGCAAGGGGCGTTCCGCGGCCCAATGGTTGTGCTCTGCGACGAATGGACCGGCTCTGATGGAGAGGCCTTCACTGAGGGCTTCCGGCGTTTGGGCCTGGGCAAAGTGATCGGAACGCGAACATGGGGCGGCGAAATCTGGCTGAGTTTCAGCAACGCGCTGGCCGACAATGGAATCGCCTCGGCGGCGGAACTGGGCGTCTATGGGCCGGAGGGCAAATGGTTGATTGAAGGACATGGCGTCGATCCGGATATTGTGGTGGACAACCTGCCCCACGCGACATTCGAAGGCAAGGACGCCCAACTGGATGCCGCGATTGCTTATCTGGAGAAAGCCATGAAAGACCATCCGGTGCTGACGCCCGGGCCGCCGGAGTACCCCGACAAGTCTCTCACCACGAAGAGCCGCAAGGGTGCAAGCACGGCGGGTGCGATGCAGTAGCGCGGGTGTTATCAGTCAACGTGGCGCGGCTCAGCGGGCTAAAAGCCCACGGCACGGAAATAGCGCTATTCCTCAAGCCACCTGACCGGCGCAATACCCTGAAGCCCAAGCCCACTGGAAATTAAATCCGCCCAGGCGCCCGGTCACATCCACTACCTCTCCCACGAAGAACAGCCCAGGCACCTTCCGGCTCTCCATTGTTTGCGCTGAAAGTTCATTCGTGTCCACCCCACCCGCGGTCACCTCCGCCTTTTCGTACCCTTCCGTTCCACTCGGGATGACCAGCCAACTATGCAGACCCTGTTCGAACTCCATCAGGGCCGGGTTCGTCCATCTGGAAGGAGTATGCAACTGCAGCCAACGCGTGCTGAACCGTTGTGGCAAAGCGGCATAAAGCGCGGCCTTGAGCGATGCCAGGTCCCGTCCCGCGGGTCTCTTGCGCATCTCCGCAGTCACATCCGCGCCTGGCGCAACATCCAGATGCACCGCCTGTTCCGGCTGCCAGTACGAAGAGATCTGCAGAATCGCAGGCCCGCTCAATCCCCGATGAGTGATCAGCATCTTCTCCCGGAACTGCCGCTTCCCGATGGAGGCCACTACCTCCGTGGAAACTCCCGTCAGATCGCACCAGGCGGCGCGATCCGTTTCGGAAAAGGTGAGCGGCGTCAGTGCCGGCCGGCAATCGATCGTACGCAGCCCGAATTGCCGTGCGACGTCGTACCCAAACGCAGTCGCGCCCATCTTTGGAATGGAGAGCCCACCCGTCGCCACTACCAGCGATGCCGCCTCAAACACGCGGGCGCCGCATTCCACCGCAAATGCCGCGTCCTCTTTGCCGATCTGGCGCACCAGCGTATTCAGCACGATCTCCACCTGCGCATCCCTGCATTCGCTCTCAAGCATTGTCAGAATGTCGCGCGCGGCCCGGTCGCAGAACAACTGTCCCAGCGTCTTCTCGTGGTAGGGAATCCCGTGCTTCTTCACCAGCGCCACGAAATCGGCCGGCGTGTATCGCGCCAGTGCCGACTTCGCAAAATGGGGGTTCGCCGAAAGAAAGTGGTCCGCCTTCGTATGAAGGTTGGTGAAGTTGCAGCGGCCGCCGCCGGAGATGAGGATCTTTTTCCCAAGCCGCTCGGCATGCTCGATAACCAGCACGCGCCGTCCGCGCTTCCCGGCCTCGATGGCGCAAAACAGGCCTGCCGCGCCGCCGCCAATCACAATAACGTCGAACCGCTCCCGCCCGCTCACAGGCCGAGCTTGGCCATCATCATGGGCGGATACCTGTCGCCCGCCGCCGCACCTTTTGGGAAGATCTCGTCCAGCAGCGCCAGGTCCACCGCGCTCAGCTTGATCTCCACGGCCTTCACGTTCTCCTCCAGATACTTCTGCCGCTTTGTGCCGGGGATTGGAATAATGTCCTCGCCCTGCGCATGCACCCAGGCCAGCGCGAACTGCGAAGCCGTGGCGTCATGGTCGGCCGCCAGCTTTCTCACTCGCTGCACCAAATCCAGATTTTGGCTGAAGTTATCCGGTGAGAATCGGGGCTGCCCTCGCCGGACGTCGTCAGCCGGCAGATCGTCAAAGCTCTTCAATTCGCCGCTCAGAAAACCGCGGCCCAACGGGCTGTACGGCACGAAGCCAATGCCCAGTTCCCGGCAGGCGGGAAGAATTGCTTCCTCCACGTCTCGGCTCCACAGCGAGTATTCCGTCTGCAGCGCCGAAACGGGATATGTCTTCATGGCGCGCCGCAGCGAATCCGGGCCCGCTTCCGAGAGGCCAAGAAACCGCACCTTGCCCTCTTCCACCAGCCGGGACATGGCCCCCACCGTCTCCTCAATCGGCACCTTCGGATCTACACGGTGCTGGTAAAAGAGGTCGATGGTATCGATGCCCAAGCGCCGCAGGCTGCCCTCGCACGCCTCGCGAACGTACTCCGGCCGGCCGCAAACCTCGCGCGATGCCGGATTATTAGGGTCGCGCACAAAGCCAAACTTGGTGGCGATCTCGACCTTGCCCCGCATCCCCTTCACCGCCCGCCCAAGCAGAATCTCATTGGTGTAGGGCCCGTACATGTCCGCGGTGTCGAACAGCGTCACACCCAGGTCTATGGCCCGATGGATCACTGCGATGGATTCGGCGTCGTTATCCCGCACTCCATAAAAATCCGACATTCCCATGCATCCCAACCCCTGGGCGGAGACAATGAGTCCCTGCGATCCTAGTTTTCGACGAATCATAGCTCTCCTATTGTCGTCTGCGAGCCTTGGCCCATTCAAAAGCTCGCCCACCAAAAACAAAAGCGCCGGGTCCTGTAACAGGAACCCGGCGCCAAGTACCGCGGGAAGCGACCGTCTGGGGTCAAGCCAATGGGTTACGCCATGGCGAACGCGTCTTCGTGTTCTTCGTCCAACTGGCCGTCGGCCTTCTGCTGGTCCAGCATCTCCTGGCAGGGCACGCAGTAGGCAGCCCATGGCAGCGCTTTCAGGCGCTTCTCAGGAATGTCTTCTTCGCAGAGCAGACAGGTGCCGAAGCCCCCGCGCTCAATGCGCGCGATGGCCGCTTCGACGCTGCGCAGCAAACTCGCTTCGCGGTCGAGCGTGGCAATCGCCAACTCACGGTTCATCGCCAGTTGGAGCTGATCGAACTCGTCGGCAGCCTTCTCAATTTGGATCTCTTCACGGTCGGCGGAGGTCGGCAACAGTTCCTTACGCTTGGCCTCCAGCACCCGCTTATAATTTTTTAATTCTTGATTGGTCATTTTGTTTTCTCCTCTTCTTACCGGGTCCCGCTTTCCTCCACCAGCTCTTCAACGCTCTTGAGACGTATTCCGCACTCCTTTGCACCGCCGACCGACTTTCGAATTCAGAACCTGTACAGCGTCAAAAGATGCTTTCAATGTCAAGTAGGTTGCAGCAAGTTTTCTTATCGTACATAAAAGATTTTCTACGCTAACTTCTTACATCCACAGGCTGGATTCATTTCCTACTCCCCTAGTGAAAACGTACTAGAAACCGTCGAAGCCCCATCTTTTCCGGGGAAAATTCCATCGGCAACTCGTAAAAGGAGAAATATACGCGGAAAGCCCTCCGCCCGCCTTGCCGCAAGCGGGTGTCGGTCTGCCGACGCCGCTTGCTAGGCCGAGGTTCTTAGGTTCGGGCTAGGAAGGTTCGGCGACAACAGAATTGCGCAATTCCCCAATGGCGGGAATCTGCACCG
>CAJCIT010000174.1 GCA_903970405.1 Acidobacteriaceae bacterium
AGTAATGTTTTGGCATTACACTTAAAGTATGGCGATGGGAACGCGGAAGCAGCGCGAGAGGCAAGAGGGATTGTGGTACGAAGCGGAGTTACCCGAGGCGCCGGGTCACCCTTTCTACAAGCGCTTGAACGAGATTCTCGACAAGGCAGGCTTTGATAGCTTTTGCGAAACCAACTGCGCTCCGTTCTATCACGAGAAACTAGGACGGCCGTCGCTGGCGCCTGGCCTTTACTTCCGTGTCATGATGAT
Source organism: Acidobacteriaceae bacterium (assembly GCA_903970405.1). Lineage (GTDB taxonomy): Bacteria > Acidobacteriota > Terriglobia > Bryobacterales > Bryobacteraceae > CAJCIT01. The sequence continues at coordinate 250 of CAJCIT010000174.1, forward strand.
TGGTTTCTTCGAAGGACTCGACAGCGAACGCGGGATCGCCTGGCGGCTGGCCGATTCGCTGACACTGCGCCAGTTCTTGTCCATCGGTCTCGACGAGAAGACACCCGATCACGTCACCATCTCGCGAACCAGACGGCTCATCGACGGCGAAACTCATCAACGAGTCTTTAACTGGGTGCTGGAGCGCCTAGCCCAGAGCGGCTTGGTGAAAGGCAAAACCATTGGGGTGGATTCGACCACGCTGGAAGCCAATGCGGCGATGAAGTCGATCGTCCGGCGCGACACAGGCGAGAGCTACAGCGCTTACTTGAAAGGTTTGGCGGAAGCAGAAGGCATCGATGCCAAAGGCGCGGCCGCCTTGCTGCGCATGGACCGCAAACGCAGTAAGAAGACCTCGAACGAAGACTGGGAAAGCCCGAGCGACGGCGAAGCGGAGATCACGAAGCTGAAGGATGGGCGCACCGCACTGGCCTACAAAGCCGAGAACGCCGTGGACATGGAAACTGGCGCTATTGTCGCGGTCACTACGCATGGCGGAGCGGCCGCCGATACGGCGACGATAGAGGAAACAGTGATCGAAGCTGGGCTTGCGGTGGCGGAATTGATCACGGCAAAGACGGTCGAAGGAAATTATGAAGTGCATCCCGGCGGAATGGAGGAAGTGGTGGCGGACAAGGGTTATCACAGTAACGACGTTGCCGTGGGCCTCCAGGAACTGGGCGTGCTGGCGCGGCAAAGAGGCTGCTAAGACAGCGGTCTACGGGAACCGGCGGCGCATTCAAGGTGAACGGGGCAAGCGGATGCAGCGACAACGCGGCGAAAAAATTGAACGCAACTTCGCACATCAGTTTGATACCGGTGGGCTGGACCGGCTTTATGTGCGAGGCATAAAGAATGTTCACAAGAAGTTCCTCATTCAGGCGGCGGCGTGCAATCTCGCGCTGCTGCTGAGGTCCATGTATGGAGCGGGCAAGCCCAAAGCCGCTCATAATGGGGCAGTGGCCGCTATTTTCGCGATTTTGGCCGTTCTAAGCGCAGTGGAGGACTATTTTTTGTCATGGTGGTCAGACCTGTACGATCAGCCAAGCACCTATGTAGCAAACTACACATTCGATGGCTTCGCCAGCCAACTGGAAAATCGGGCGGTTTAGACACAGGCTGCTAAGACAGTTTCGCCTCCGTGCTGTTCAGCGATGATGTGGTCGATTTGAAAGCGAAGCTGTCGCGTCGATTGCGGGACGAGACAGTATTCACAACGCTCTCCCGCTCGCTCTCGAACGGTTTGAGCCAGATCGCGATTCACTGAGGGGGTAGAGTCGATTCCATTGGCAGCAGAAAATCGATGTGCAAATAATTGTCCAATTCCTGGGTCTCGGCCTCGGTGAGCGACCCGGCCCTTGCCTTAGCGGACAACTCATCCACACGATCTTGATCGCTGGCAGGGATCTTCACCGAAAGCCAATAGCGGGCGGCGTCCAGACTCAAGTCCTGTTCGTCGGCCTGCAGGATACGCGCGAGAATCGCCGATTCCGTGTTGGGGATAAGGACTTGCGAGCTCATACTCTCTCCTTTAGCATCCATTATTTAGGGCTCAATAGGAAGGTTTTTCCATCTCGTCGTGCGAATCTGATCACCCGGTCGTAGAGGGAGTCGGTGGCCGCGTGCTGGCATCCGCGCGATCGTCGATGGCTATGAATCCTCCTCAAGCACTAAGATCCGAGCGGTACTATTGTAGGTGTCCTGTACAGGCTTCAATTTGGGATGAAGACTACACCAGACACATTGCTCAGCGCAACATCAAGCCCTCCGAGGTCGAAGAAGTCATGCGAAACGACCCTCCCGCATCGAAGATCAAAAGCCGCCAACCTGATCGACCCTAAATCGCCCCCTTCAAGCTTCACAGAATGATATGTAAACCGCGCCCGGCCCTTCCGCCAAATCGAACAACTCCGAAGGACTGAGTTGACCGCCAACGTCTGGGCATTAACCAACATTCATCGCCCTACCAGGCAGGTGTGTAGCCTTTGAATCCCGAGTCAGTGCAACAGGAAGTGAATGAACTGGTTGAGCTGGCCGCCAGTGGGCCTGAGACCGCGCGTGCCGATTGTCTTGAGCGGCTGACGGGTCTGCGGGCGCTGTACGCGCGACTGGACCCGAAGGACAAGCCTGCCTATTTCCCGGGCGACACCATTCGGGCGCTGCAGCGGACGGCGAGGCTGCTGGAAGACCGAAAGCCCAAAATCCCCCACGATATCGACCTCTTGAAACTGCTCCACGACGTGTTTGGGCACTCGGAATTCAGGCCGGGGCAGGAAGAGATCATCCGCAGCGTGCTGGCCGGGAAGGATTGTCTGGCGGTGATGCCAACGGGCGGCGGGAAATCGCTGACGTATCAACTGCCGGCCAGAATGATGGGCGGCACGACGCTGGTGATCTCACCATTGATTGCGTTGATGAAGGACCAAGTGGACGCGCTTACCGAGAAGGGTTTGCACGCCACGTACTTGAATTCGAGTTTGGTTGAGGCCGAGCGGCGGCAGCGCATCCTTGACATCCGGCGAGGACGGTACGAATTGGTCTACGCGGCGCCCGAAGGCATCGAGTTCTATATTGGATCGCTGATGGAAGGCGTGGATCTGCGGTTGGTGGCCGTGGATGAGGCCCACTGCATCAGCGAATGGGGGCACGATTTTCGCCCGGCCTATCGCACGTTTTCCGGTTTGAAACAGCGCTTCAAAGGGGTGCCGATGCTGGCGCTGACGGCCACCGCCACTAAGAAAGTCCAGAAAGACATTCTTGACCAACTGGGTATGGAGCAGGCGCTCTGTTTCCAGGGAACCTTCTATCGGTCGAACCTGAAGATCGCAACCGTTAAGAAGGGTGAAGGCGGCGCTGTCGGCAAGCAGATTATGAAGCTGGTGAAGGCGCGGAAAGGGAAGCCCGGCATCATTTACTGCTTCATGAGGAAGACGGTGGAGGTGCTGGCGGAAGCGCTACAGGAGCAGGGCATCAAGGCGCTGGCGTACCATGCGGGACTGGAAACGGCAGACCGCATTCGCATTCAGGAGCGGTTTCGCGACGGCGAAATCGATGTGATGGTGGCGACGGTGGCCTTCGGCATGGGCATCGATAAGGGCGACATCCGATTTGTGATCCACCGGGATATGCCACGGTCACTCGAAGGGTACGCGCAGGAGATCGGCCGCGCCGGACGCGACGGAAAGGAGAGCGAATGCATCTTATTCTTCGCGTGGCCGGACGTCTTGCTCTATGACCAGATGACCGAAGGGCAAGGGAATACGCCGAGATCCATCGTGATGCAGCGGAGGAGGCAGGTTCGGGAGATGTTCAGTTTCGCCGATAGCTCGCGATGCCGGCACCAGGCGCTGGCGGCGCACTTTGGAGAGCAGATGGCGCCGTGCGCCGAATCGTGCGACGCCTGCGTGAAACGAAAGAAGTGACGATTTAGAAATCAATTGCCGCGATCTATGGTTTGATAGCGTGTGCGATAGCGGAAAGAGAAGGAGAACAGATGTCGATTGATCCTCGCGCGGGAAAGCCGGCCACGCCGTCCATGTTGGTGAATGTGCCACGGCTGATCACGGCCTATTACTCGCTTCAACCGGATGTGAGCGTGAAAGAACAGCGCGTGTCCTTTGGAACGTCAGGCCACCGCGGGTCGTCATTCAACTCCTCGTTCAATGAGAATCATATTCTGGCGATTACGCAGGCCATCTGTGAGTACCGGCATGGCGAAAATACCACGGGGCCGCTATTCCTGGCGATGGATACGCATGGATTGTCCGAACCGGCGCTGGTCACGGCGCTGGAGGTTCTGGCGGCGAACGGCGTGGAAGTATTTATCGACCAGGACGGCGGCTACACGCCGACGCCGGCGCTTTCGCTGGCTATTTTGCGTTACAACCACGGGCGGACGGAAGGGCTGGCGGACGGCATTGTCATTACTCCTTCACACAACCCACCGCCGGACGGCGGATTCAAGTACAACCCAACCAATGGCGGTCCCGCGGATACCTCGGCGACGAAGTGGATTGAAGACCGGGCAAACGGGTACCTCAAGGCGGGGCTCGCTGGAGTCAAGCGCGTCCCTTACAGCAAGGCGCTGAAGGCGGCCACCACGCACAAGCATGATTACGTCTCGGAGTACGTGGGCGCGCTCGAAGAAGCCATCGATTTCGGTCCGCTGGCTTCGTCGAAGCTGAAGCTGGGAGTCGATCCGCTGGGCGGCGCGGGCGTTGCCTATTGGGGGCGCATCGGCGAGAAGTACAAATTGGACCTGGAAGTGGTGAATACCGCGGTGGACCCCACGTTCCGCTTCATGACGGTGGATTGGGACGGAAAGATTCGCATGGATTGCTCGTCGCCATACGCCATGGCGAGCCTGATTGCGCTGAAGGACCGGTTCGACGTTGCCTGGGCTTGCGACACCGATCATGACCGGCACGGCATTGTGGCGCGGAGCGTGGGGCTGCTGAATCCGAACCACTATCTGGCGGTGGCGATTTCTTATCTGTTCCAGAACCGCGCGGGGTGGCGTAAAGACGCCGCAGTGGGAAAGACAGTGGTGAGCAGCAGCCTGATTGACCGTGTTGCCGCGGGCATCGGACGGAAGCTGGTGGAAACGCCAGTGGGCTTCAAGTGGTTTGTGGACGGCTTGTTGGACGGTTCGTTCGGTTTCGGCGGCGAAGAGAGTGCCGGCGCATCCTTCCTGAAGCATGACGGCACGGTGTGGACAACCGATAAGGACGGGTTAATTCTGGGGCTGCTCTCGGCCGAGATTACGGCGCGGACTGGACGCGATCCGGGCGAGCATTATGCTGACCTGACCGCGAAATACGGAAGTCCTTTCTATGAGCGCATCGATGCGCCGGCCACGCTGGAACAGAAAGCGATTCTGGCCAAGCTCTCACCGGAGCAGGTGAAAGAGACGGAGATGGCCGGCGAAAAAATCACCGCGATGCTGACGAAAGCGCCGGGGAATGGCGCGCCGATCGGGGGGCTGAAAGTGGTGACGGAGAACGGCTGGTTCGCGGCGCGGCCTTCAGGCACGGAAGACGTGTACAAGATCTACGCCGAGAGTTTTCTCGGCACGGATCATCTGAAACGAATCCAGGAAGAGGCGCGGGAGATCGTCGGGAAGACGTTTGAGGTTTCGGCGCACGCCTGAGTCTGTGAGAGTGAGAAGCTGTGAAGATTGGCGCCCGACTAAGCCCGCAACCCTTCAGAATCCTCTGTGCTTGGAAAATGGTAGAGCCGCCCACGACGTTGGTTGCACCGTGCAATCCACCGAGGCGATTACGATTCGAACCACAAGGACCGGAAACGGCCCAACCCGGTAACCTGAACCCGCAGCGGTTCGTTCACGCCCTGGTACCTGGCAAAGTTCTCCAGGCGCTCAATCCAGGTTTCGTTGAGGACGGTTCCCTTACGCAGGATGGTCATGCCGTTGCTCTTGCTGACCACATCCTGCTCTAGCGTCATGCCGGCCGATAATTGATTCACCGGCAACGTTTCGTGATGAAACTCAACAAATCCGGGCGCGTAGTTATCCACCAACGCCAACAGCGCCGGATCGAACCGGCCGGGCGTTGCTTTCATCTCGTCGAGGGCAGCGCGAAACAGGAGTCCCCGATAGATCATGCGGTCCAGTTCGACCGCCAAATGGAGTATCCGGGCTCCGAGCCCCACCTCGGCCGACACGTCCGGCTTGGCGCCGGGATTCTGTTGGAGACGAATCATCTCCGCTACGGATTCCAATCGGGGAATGTTCGCCAGCAGTTGCGCCGCCGTCTCCGGATGTCCGCGAAACAGCGCCTCCTCTTCAGGGGAGAGGGGCTCGGCGCCATAGGCCTTATGGAACGTATCTTCCGGCAGCGTAATACACCCGATGAGACAGAGCGTGGCCGCAAGATCGTGCTGCCACGTGGTGCTGCCGCCCAGTTGCTTATCGATAAACGCCACGCAACTGCGAATGCCCCGGGTGCGCGTCTCCAATTCGGGCGCGGCCGCTTGGATCAGCCCCGTCAACATTCTGGTGGACCCGCTCAGCATCTTTTGTAACTGATCTTGCTCAACCTGCCGCGCATGTCTCATCTTGAGGTGCGCTTCGACGCGCGCTTGTACTTCGGCGCCATCGAAGGGCTTGGAAATGTAATCGACCGCGCCGGATCGGAAGCCCATTACCTTATCCTGGGACTCATCCCTGGCGCTGACGAAAACCACCGGGGTGCCGGCAACCTCCTCCATCGCCTTCAGTCGTCGGCAGACTTCGTAACCGTCCATCTCCGGCATATTAATGTCGAGCAGAATCATGTCCGGCAGATTCTGAATCGCGGCCTGGATCGCCGCGAGGCCCTGGGGAAACGCATTGACTTCATAGCCCTTCTCGCGAAGCATATCAACCAACAGGTCGGAGCTGTCGGCATTGTCGTCCACCACCATGATTCGTTCGCGAATCGGAGGCCTTTCTTCAATCAGGGTCATGCATTCTCCATCTGCTGAAACGACGGGTCGTACGAGCAGGCTTCCGTCGTCGCCCGGTTCCCATTAGGCCAGCGTCGACATGGCAGCCTTCTCTCTATCTTTATCGACAAGAGTAAGCAGATCCATCAGTGCCTTAATGCCTTGCGATCGCCGATTTCAGGCGTGCCGAATCGGATTTCTCAATGAAACCGGGCGGACAGCTCCGCCGCATCCGCTTTTAGAGCGTGCTGCGGTCAGAAGCTCCCTAGACGCACGAAGGGCGGCAGGGGAATCTGACCTATTACGCGGACTAGGAAGCAATAGTTTCCCTTGATAAGAGCCGATAAGACATTCATGCAACCTCCCAGAAAAGCACATGCTACGGCCGTCCGCGGCTCCGGCGCTTTGGCTGGCGCCGCGGCATGTCTTATCGTCCTGTCACTGCCAGGACCGAGTTGGGCCGGATCGGCGCCGGCGGCTACGGTGGCTGAGGCTAAGGAGGCTAAGCAGGCTAAGGGCTCAGCGTCCACTGACGGGGCGCCCCGAATCGCCCGCCTGCGTGGCGTGGTAACCGCTTTCTCCGGCTGGAAGAACTCCTTTTTTCTGCAGGACGCAACGGGCGGTATTTCCGTCGAAGGGCGGGACCAGACCGCAGTCAACGTCGGTGACGAAGTCGAGGTCAAGGGTTCCATTCAAACCGGCGCCTATGCTCCGGTGATCCTCGCCGGCGAGGCCAGGATTTTGGGGAAAGGACAGTTGCCGCGCGCTCCCGTCCCGACGAGTGCGGAACTTGATCGAGGCGCTTTCGACAGCCGTCGGATCCAACTCGAGGGCGTGGTGCGCTCCGCCCGCGCCGCCACAGTTTGGGGACGGCGGGTGCTTGTACTTCGCCTGCAGGTTGGCGAACTATCCGTTTCGGTCCATGTCCTCGATTTCGCCGGGTGGGAGCCACGGTACCTCATCGAAAGCCGGGTGCGGGTGACCGGCGTCTGTGGAACCATCTTTAACGACCGCCGGCAGATGACCGGCGTGCGGATCTTTGTTCCCGACTTGACCGGAATCCAGATTGAGAGACAGGGGCCCGATCCGTTTCAACTCCCCCTCACGCCACTTAAGGACCTGCTGACCTTCGATGAGGATGCCCGCCCCGACGATCGCATTCACGTGTCGGGAATCGTCACCTACCAGGCGGCAGGCGTCATCTTCCTGGAGGACGGCCTCGGGTCGGTGGTTCGGGTCAGGAGTTCCGATAGGGAGGTCTTCCCCTTGGGAACGAGGCTGGAGGCCGCTGGGTTTTTCTCCACTCGCGCGGCTATTCCAAACATCCGTGACGCGGTGCTCCTTAAGGCCGGCTCCGCCCGCCCTCTCGTCCCGGTGCATATTGATGCCTCCGCCGCCATTCGCGAACGTGACGGATTCCGCTTTGCGCTTTACGACGGCCGCCTGGTCCAAATGGAAGGAGAGGTTTCCGAGCGCCCGACACAGACCGGAACCGATGTGTTTCTGGTCCGGCAAGGCAGCGCCGTGTTCCGGGCGGAGCTGGACAACCCTTCTGGCCGGATTTATTCTGCAATCGCGTCGGGGACCTTGCTGAGCCTGACCGGAATCTGCGTGGTCGATTACGACGAAGGCCGGAGTCCCAGATCGTTCCATCTTCTACTCCGAACAGAACGCGATGTGACCGTCCTAAGAACTCCCTTTTGGACCCTGGCCCGCCTCCTGCCGGTGACTGTGTTCTTGTTTCTCTTCAGCTCCGTTGTGGTCATATGGATGCTCCAGCGGAGTCAACTTGGAGGTCCGGTTGAAAAGACTGACGACGCGGGCGCGAACTCGTCCCCATCGCTTTACGATCGTTCCCATCGCTACCTGGGGGCCGCGGTTTCTTGCACAGGCGCAGCCGTCGTGATGGGGTGGATTCTCGATATTCAGTTCCTGAAAAGCGTTGGCGCGGGCTATCCGGCAATGGCCGAGAAGACCGCCGTTCTTCTGGTCTTCGCCGGTTTGGCCTTATGGTTGGAGCCCGCATCCGACCCGCCTGGGTCCGTGAGGCGCAGCCAGATCGCGCTGGCGTGCGGCGGGCTGGTGGGAGCACTCGCACTGGTCACGCTGGTGGCGCAAGCCACCGGCTGGAGTGTGGGAGCCGATCATTGGATGTTGGCCGGCGGAGATCCTGCCGCGCACGGAGCTATGCCGCCATTCACAGCGGCCGCTTTTTTGATCTGGGCCGCGGCCTTCGGACTCCTCCGCCTGCGGAGCTGTGTGGTGGCCGGCCAGCTTCTAGCGATTGTCAACGCATTCTTGAACCTCTTCGTTTTCGTCTGCTACCTGTATGATTTTCATAGTCTTCAATCGATGGCGGTGATCGATAAGATGGCCGTGCACTCAGCCATCAGCTTCATACTGCTCAGCGCCGCTCTCCCCCTTCGCGATTACCGCTCGGCCTTGATGAGGCCGCTGGCGGACGCCGGTCCGGGAAGCACCATGGCCCGGCAAATGCTGCCGGCGGCGTTGCTGGTGCCCGCGGTCGTGGGATGGCTCGCGTGGCAAGGGCATCTTGCCCGCCTTTACGATGCTGCGTTTAGCGTCGCGATCTTCGCCTCGGCTAATATGGTCGCCTTTACCTTTCTGGTCTGGAATTCCGCGGTAATTCTTCGTGAAATCTACCTCGCGCGGTCGATTACGAAGCGGGCGCTGGAGGCCAGCGAGGATTCATTGCGGCGGCGGGATGAGCACCTGGAATTGATCTTCGAGCAAGGATCGGTTGGCGACTGGACCTTGGATTTTGACACCGAACTGGTTCATGCTCACAGCTCGGTCTGGGCGCTGTGGGGCGAGCAGCGCGGCTTTGGCAGCGCGCCCGTCTCGTGGTTTCTCTCCCGCGTACACCCCGACGACCGGCCGCCGGTGGTCGACGCTTTGGCGAGCGCTCTCAAGGAGGGGGCTCCTTACGACGTCGAGTTCCGGGTGCTCCGGCCGGACGGAACCATTCGCTGCGTCAGGTCCCGCGGGGCGGTGGCGAGGAACGGCGGCGGGCGGACCACTCATCTCCATGGCGTGAATGTGGATGTCACGGATACGAAGGGGGCCGAAGCGGCGCTTCACGAATCCAAGCTTCAGTTTCGCTTGCTGGCGAACGCTATGCCGCAGATCGTTTGGGTGAGCGGCGCAGATGGCCGCTCGGTTTATTTCAACGACCGTTGGTATGAATTCAGCGGGTTTGAACGGAGCGACGGCGGTTTTGAAAGCTGGCTGTTGCTGGTGCACCCGGATGACGCACGAATGTCCGGCGAAGCATGGCTGGCCTCCATGCAGTCTGGCCGCCCCTTTGAAATGGAATGCCGGCTCTGGGACCGTTCCAGCCGCGCCTATCGGTGGTTCCTGGGCCGCGCCGCGCTAAGCGCCGGCGGAACGGCCCTGTGGTTCGGCACCGCGACCGACATCCATGAATTCAAGCGCGCGCAAATGGAGATCCTGGCCTTGAACGGCGACTTGGAAACGAGGGTGGCCGAGCGAACAGCCGAGCTCTTCGAAAGCGAGCAACGGCTTAGGTTGATGGTGGAGGGAGTCAACGACTATGCCATCTTTATGCTGGATTGCGACGGGAATGTCGCCAGTTGGAACATCGGAGCCGAAAGACTGAACGGATATACGGAAGCCGAAGTAGTGGGGCGTCATTTTTCGATGTTTTATCGTGCCGAGGACGCGCGGAACGGGCTACCGGAGCGGGAACTGGAGAAGGCGCGTAAGACAGGACAGTTCTACGAAGAAGGGGAGCGCGAGTGCGTCAGGGCCGATGGGTCATTTTTTTGGGCCAGCGTCCGCATTACGCCCGTTTATGGCCCGACGGGGGAGCCGCGCGGATTCTCGACGATTATCCGGGATGTGACGGACTTCAAGAAGGCGATCGAGGCGGCTCGTGGGGCTCGCGAACAAGCCGAGAGCGCTAACCGCGCCAAGAGCGACTTCCTGGCCCGCATGAGCCATGAAATCCGAACCCCGATGAATCTCATCATGGGCATGAATGCGCTGCTGCTGGAGGACAATCTGAACGCCAGGCAGCGCAAGCATATCGAAATCTCCGACCGCAACGTGCGCCGTCTGCTGCGCCTGATCAACACGATTCTGGATCTCTCGAAGGTGGAAGCGGGCAAGCTGAGCTTGGAGGTGGCGCCTTTCAGTCTCAGCGAAGTTCTTGATGAGACCGTAGCCACCCTCTCCGCCGCGGTAGAGCAGAAGGGACTGCGCCTGTTCTTGAAGGTCGCCCCCGGCATGTGGCCTTATCGTTTGGGCGATTCGGAACGGCTGCAGCAGGTGCTGCTCAATCTGGTGGGCAATTCGATCAAATTTACCGCCGCCGGGAGCATCTGCCTGAGGGTCCAGCCCAGGGATGGCAAGAGCGGAGGGGAATGGGTTCGGTTCGAGGTTTCGGACACCGGCTGCGGGATTCCAAAGGGGAAAGAAGACCTGATCTTCCACCCGTTTCGGCAAGCTGATGGGGCGATGAACCGAACCTATGAGGGAACCGGCCTGGGCCTGTCAATCACGAAGAACCTGGTTGAAATGATGGGTGGACGAATCTGGGTGGAGCCGAGAGAAGGACCGGGGGCGACCGTGGTTTTTACCGCTCGTTTTCCGCGCGCCACCGAAAAGAGAGTGAACGCTCGCCTGGAAGACTCGCGTACAGTCACCCAGGCGCGCGGACTCGACCCCGGCACCCGGATCCTGATCGCCGAAGACAATGAAGAGAATTTGTTCCTGCTGCATTCTTATCTCGAGGGACAGCCTGTGATCGTGGACACCGCTCCAAACGGATTGGAAGCGCTTCGGAAGCGCAAGGAGAATCAATACGACCTAATCCTGATGGACATACAGATGTCGGTCATGGACGGATTGGCCGCCACGCGCGCTATACGGGCCTGGGAACAGGAGCACGACTCGGCGCGGATGCCCATCGTTGCGCTGACGGCGCATGCGCTGACCGGCGCGGCCTCCGAGTGCCAGGAGGCGGGGTGCGACGGCTACTTGTCCAAGCCGGTGCAGCGCGGGGATCTCGTTCAAACCATCATCCGGTTTGCGGCTCGTCGTGAGGTCCGGGCCAGACCTTCGGGATCCGACGGCATCGGTAGCCGTCAGCCGCGCTCTTTGGCAAATCGCGGCGACGATATCCGGGCAATGCGGACGGCGCTGGAGCACAGTGATTTCGACGCTATCGGGCGGATCGCGCATGATTTCGAGGACAGCGGAATCAGCTGCGGGTTTCCCGAGATCAGCTCCCTCGCCAAGGCCTTGGAACTGGCGGCTTCTCAGCGAGACACGAGGGAAATCGCGGCTAGGATTGCCGAATTGGACGAATTTGTCGACAGCTTATCAGCCGCATAGACGCGCGGCGGCTGCGCTGTCCCGCCGGTTGCGGTTTTCGGCCAGTACTCTCACGCCCTACTCTGTCGAGAGTTCGGCTAATAAAATCCGGGTTCAATCAAACCGTGGGATTGCCGATATGAATTGGAGCTACGCCTTTGAAAAGTGCAAAAGAGTTCTGGAGGTACTGAATGACAGCCTGTACAGAAATCGCCAACGATGAAGAGACCCTTCCGGCGGTAATAGGCCCGGTTGCGGCCCCAATTGCCCGGATCTTATTAATTGAAGACAACGATGAAGAGATGTTACTGGTCAAACACACCTTGGAGGAATATGGCCTGGGGCAATACCAGCTTGAGTGGACTCGGGGCCTGGGACCGGCCGTCCGTCGCCTTCGGCACGGAGGATTGGACGTGGTACTGCTCGATCTCGGACTGCCTGAATGTCAGGGTCCGCTCAGTTGCTGCGCGGTCCGCGACTGGGCCCCGTACCTGCCCATCGTCATTCTGACGGCGGACAATCGAAAGGAAACCGAAGACTTAGTGATGAGCTACGGCGCCGACGATTACCTTGTGAAAAATGAGGTCTCGGGGCCCGCGCTGATCCATGCTATCCGCAGCGCTGTCTTCCGTAAGAGAGCCCGGTCCCCCTGGCCAGGCGCGTCCCAATCTTGACAGCGCCAGGCTGCTCAGGTCCAGTGCTCAGGCACGGCGACTCCTCGCGAATCCGGTACGTTTGGGAAGTTGGAAAAAATTGGAGCAAGACAGCGGCGCCCTTTCTTAACACCACCAGGGCGAGAATCGGAACTTGATGGCTTGAGGCACGGCCCCCGGGAGGCCAGTCCCTGGTTAGGGTTGAAACCAAACAACAGCCGACACGAATGTCGGCTCGGGGGTTTGTGGCTGAAAATGTGGAAACTCCAGTCACAGGCAGAGAGCCAAGGCTGCCAGCCATGGCTATAACCAATGGCTATAGCCTGTGCCACCAAGCACCTGTGCGCCACCCGGTGAGAGCGAAATACAGGCGCCAATACAGGTCGAAACCGAGAGCCGTCTGAAGGGCGCGGATCTCCCGCTCACTCTGTTCCAGAATCCGATAGGCATCGGCTGAGCGCGGCTTCGGCCGCCACAGTTCCCGAAGCGCCGGGCCCAAGGCTGCGGCCTTTCCCAAGGCGGAGGCGAAGAAATGACCGTGCTTCGCGCCAGCCATAAGCGCCAGCGACTGGCCTACCAAGATGGGCCAAATGCCACGCAGAATGGTGGGCAGATCCAGATGCTTGGCAATCAGCAACACCTGATTGCGCGCCGACCAATAATAAACGCGAGCACTGCGCTTTCCGAGCGTAGCGCTGCCAATGTGAACCGCCACGGCGTTCGGAACATAGACACCGCGGAAGCCGGCCTCCGCGCAACGCAGCCCAAAATCCACGTCTTCGTAGTAGCTTCCGTAACCGGCATCGAGCGCACCCAAGGAATCGAACAGGCGGCGGTGAAAAAGCGCCGCAGTCATCGGCGCCCAAAATATACTGCGTGGGCTGGACCACAGTTCACTGTCACGATGACCATAGCCGCAACGCCAGGCGTAGCCGCCTCGGGAAACAAGGTCGAAACTGCCTTCGAGAGTTTGGCGATCGTCGGCCATCAGGATTTTGCCGGTGGCAAAGTCAGCACCGGACCCGAGCGCTTCGTCAAGAAGCCGCGTGAGGTAATCAGGTGCAAGAGTGACATCATTGTTGAGAATGAGTATCCACTCGGCTGTTGCCGCGGCGATTCCGGCATTTACGGCGCGCGCGAAGCCGAAGTTTCGAGGAAAGCGAATGACCCGAGCGCCCCACGTTTCAGCGAGAGCCGCTGAATTGTCGCGGCTGCCGTTGTCCACCACAATGACTTCGACAGACGTTTGAAAATCGGTCAGCGTCTGGCGGCCCAGGCTGGCCAGAACTGTTTCGAGGAGATCGGGCCGGTTCCAAGTTGGAATTACGATCGAGACCGGCAACCGGACGCTCCGCGGCACGGAATCATCTGGAAGATATTCCTCGACGACTTCGTCACGCCCAATATGGTACCGTGACGCATGGGCTTGCATTCGCGTTGCTGAACCTATTGACCGATCCGAAATACTTCCAACGGCAGTGTTGGAAAATACCGGTTTGGACCGAAATTCGAAAGGCGCGCGGTTGATGGAGGCTGGGAGTCGTCACAGCTTTCCTGTGTAACTGCAAGTTACCTCCCGCATAAATTTTGAAACCTGATAGAGCGTGGCGAGTCTCAGAGTCATTGGAGCCTTATGCTGACACACGGGTCAGTGGCGGTTACAATCGTCACCTATAACAGCGGGCGGTTTATCAGACGCTGCCTGGAATCGGTGCTGGAACAGCAATACCCGGCCAAACAGATCGTTGTCATCGACAACGCCTCGACGGACGGTACGCGGGACATTCTGGAGTGGTTTGAAAACCGGGTCAAGGTAGTCTACAACGACGAGAATACCGGCTTCGCGGCGGCCCAGAATCAGGCCATTGCGATGTCGGATTCGGAGTGGATCCTGGCGTTGAATCCGGACGTGCTGCTGATGCCGGGCTTCATCGCGACGCTGGTAGCGGCGGGCGGCATGCACTCCGAGATCGGCGCGGTGTGCGGGAAGTTACTGAAGATGTCGCCGGATTTCCAACTGCCCTCGCCGCCCTCCTTCGACTCAACTGGAATCTACTTCACACCCGCCATGCGGCATTTTGACCGGGGCAGCGGGCAACTGGATCAGGGAGACTACGACCGGTTCGAGTACGTTTTCGGGGCCACCGGAGCGGCGGCGCTGTACCGCCGTGCGATGGTGGAAGACGTCTCTCTGTATGGGGAGTTCTACGATCCGGATTTCTTTATGTACCGCGAGGACGCCGATGTGGCGTGGCGCGCGCAGTTGCTGGGATGGCGCTGCCTGTACGTGCCGATCGCCCGCGGATACCACGTACGCACGGCCCTGCCCGATAATCGCAAAGCGATGTCCCGCGACGTCAACATGCACTCGGTGAAGAACCGGTTCCTGATGCGGATCAAGAACGTGACGCCGGCGGTCTACCGGCGGCATTGGGTGACGATCACCTTACGGGACATCTTCGTGGTGGCCGCCTGCCTGACGAGCGAGCATTACTCGCTGCGCGCCTTCGCCATCCTCTGGAAGACATGGCCGCAAACGATGAAGAAGCGGCAGGAGATCATGAGCCGTCGCCGCGCCACGGACGAGTATATGTACCGGTGGTTCCTGGGGCAGCAGCCGAGGCATCCGGCTGAGGGCGTCGCCGACCGCCTATTCGCCCAGCACAAGGCCGCTTCCCGGTAGGGTCCGCAAGCAGCGGAAACCGCACCCGCGACAATGGGAGGGATGCGGATTGCACTGCTGGGGACCCGAGGCATCCCAGCTCACTATGGAGGGTTTGAGACCTTCGCCGAAGAACTAGCAACGCGGTTGGTGGAACGCGGTCATACGGTGACGGTTTATTGCCGCGCACGCCGCGAAGACTCTTCGTTCCGGGGCGTCCATCTGCAGTATCTGCCCACCATTCGGCACAAATATTTCGACACAATCGCGCACACCGGCGTCTCGACGCTGGACCTGATGCGCCGGCGCTACGACGCCGTTCTGTACTGCAACGCGGCCAATGCCCTCTTTACGGTGCTGCCGCGAATTCTCGGCATGCCGACGGCCTTGAACGTGGACGGGCTGGAGCGTCACCGGAAGAAGTGGAACTCGGTGGCGAAGGCCTGGTACCTGCTTTCTGAGTGGCTTTCCACCTGGTGCCCTTCAGCAATTGTCACCGACGCCAAGCAGATTGAAACGTATTACCGGGAGCGCTATGGGAAGGATTCCACGTTCATCCCGTATGGCGCGGAAGTCGTGAAGGTGACCGGAATGGAGACGCCCTGCCGATTGGGCCTGACGCCGCAGCGCTATGTGCTGTATGTGAGCCGCATGGAACCGGAGAACAACGCCCTGTTAGTGAGGCAGGCTTTCGAGCGAGTCAAGACGGAGATGAAGCTGGCGATTATCGGGGACGCTCCGTATGCGGCCGAATATATCCGGCAAGTGAAGAACACGTCGGACCCACGAATCCTGATTCCAGGGGCAATTTACGGCGACGGGTACCATCAGTTGCAATCGCACTGTTTCGTTTACGTTCAGGCGACGGAGGTGGGAGGCACGCATCCAGCTTTGGTAGAGGCGATGGGGCATGGCGCGCTGGTCCTGTATCTGGATAATCCGGAGAATCGGGAAGTGGCGGGGAACGCTGGGGTTCCCTTTACCGCTGACACGCTGACCCAGCAGTTGCAGTGGGCGGTATGCCTGAGCCGCGCCGAGCGCGAGGTCTGGGGACAGAAGGCGCAGGCGCGCGCCAGCCAGCGTTACAGTTGGGACGCGGTTACGTCGGCTTACGAGGCGCTGTTGGCTGACTTACAGAGCAAGCGGGATTCGAAGTAAGATGGGCCACTGTTTGTAGAGAATCGTTGTTACACACATGGCGGAAGAATTAATAGCATCGAATGGCGGCACGATTCCTTCCCACCCGTATCGGTCGTGGGTAGAGGTCTCGCTGACCCGGATCGCGGAAAACTTTCGAAGCATTCGAGCCCTGGTGGGCGATGGAGTGGAAGTAATGCCCGTTGTGAAGGCGGACGCTTACCGCCATGGCGCCGTGCAGGTATCGAACACCCTGCAAGCGGAGGGCGCCCAGTGGCTGGCGGTCAGCAACACCGACGAAGGGATCGTGTTGCGCGATGCCGGCATTCAGACACGGATTCTGGTGATGGCCGACTTTCTGCCTTTTTCGCGAGAGGAGCTTATCGCCAACCGGCTGACGCCAGTGATTCATTCGCTGGAGGATCTGGAGGCGCTGAATCGACTGGCGGCAAAGCACCAACAGCGGATCGTTTACCACTTAAAAATAGACTCTGGGATGGGACGGCTCGGCGTGCGTCCGGACCAACGCATTGCGGAGGCGATTCTAGCGGCGCAACACGTGACATTGGAGGGCTTGATGACGCACTTCGCGTCAGCCGGGAACTACCAGTCGCCCCAAACAGACCAGCAGGTTGCGACATTCCAACAGGTGTTGGATCTGTGCGGACGGGCCGGCGTGTATCCGGCCATAGTTCATCTTTCGAGTACCATTCCGATCGCCTATTCGCGCAAGGATGCCTGGCGGGAGATGGTGCGCCCGGGGCACGCGATTTATGGATATGTTTCGCCAGCGCGGGGACACGCACCGCCGCGGCAATTGGACGTGAGGCCGGCCTTGACTTGGCGGGCGACTGTGCTCTCCGTAAAAGACGTGCCGGCCGGCACACAAGTTGGGTACGGCGGAATGTTTGAGACGCAAGTGCCGAGCCGCCTTGCGATTTTGGCGGCGGGATACGCGGACGGGATTCCGCACCGGCTCTCGAACAAGGGGCAGGCGATTGTCGCGGGGAGACTGGCGCCGATGGTGGGAGCGGTTTCAATGGACCTCTGCACCATCGATGTCACCGATTGCGCGCCAGTGCGGCCAGGCGATGCGGTGACGTTGCTGGGCGCGCAGGGAGATGTCTCGATAGATGCTCAGGAGATTGCGCGCCTGGCGGGCACTATTTCCTACAGCGTGCTGTGCGGGATTCACGAGCGGGTGAAGCGGATCTATGTGAAGTGAGAGTTAGTTAGGAAAGTAAGTGCGTATAAGTTCAGACTGTACCACTCTGACTTATTCCTAGTCATGCTCTCTCGTCGTTCAAGCAAAGCCCGTCCTTCTGAACCGCGCGCGTAGCAAGCGTACCGTGATCCAGCAGAACCGTCCCACGATGAGAGCGCTGGACGGGACGGCCGCCAACACCAGCGCGGCGTATCTGCGAAGGGGGTGGGACCCCGCCATGGTCCGCTTGCTGAGCGCGCGGTTCAGAAGGGTCTCCTGAATTGAACAGGACGTGACCTGCGCACTACACCCCTCGAGCCGCGCCCCTACACGTCCAAGTTCCGCACATCCAGTGCGTTCTCTTCAATGAACTTGCGGCGGCTTTCGACATCCTCTCCCATCAGCGTGGAGAAGATGGGCTCGGTTTCGGCGAAGTCCTTGATCTGGACCTGCAGAAGCGTTCGGGTTTCGGCGTTCATCGTGGTTTCCCAAAGCTGGTTGGCGTTCATCTCGCCCAGGCCCTTGTAACGCTGGATGCTGACTTCGCGAGTGCCCTCCGTCTTCACGTGGTTCAGGAGGTCGCGCCAGTTCGTGAGTACAGTCTTGGCCGTTTCTTTGGTGACAGTGAAGGGCGGTTTATTGAGCTTGCCCACCTGTTTCAACAAGGCGCGCAAGCGGCGGAACTCGGGAATGGCGACCGTTTCGGTGTTGATATAGCGCGTAGCGTTGGTGGGATCCTTGTAGGAGACCATCCACGCCGAGTGCTCCTCTTCACGTTCGATGGCGGCCTGGAGCTTGGCCGCGGTCAAGCGTTCCACCAGGGCGTTGACGTTCGCCTCATTCTGGAAATCGGCTTTCGTGTCGATGGGCCACGATGTGTCTGAGATAACTTCCACCACCCGAGGTTCGCGCAGGCGGCGCTCCAGGCGGCGCCACACGGCGGAGATCTCATCCAGGGTCATCAGGAAGTTGCGCAGTTCAGTGCCTTCAATCTTCTGCGCCGTCTCGCCGTCTCCAATCTCCACGGTGATGTTCTCAGTGGCGCGGCGGAGAATCTCGCGCGTGAACTCTTTGTCGTCCTTAATGTATTTCTCAGACTTGCCGCGTTTGATGCGATAGAGCGGCGGTTGCGCGACGAAGATCTTACCGCGCATGATCAATTCCTGCATGTGGCGGAAGAAGAACGTCAGCAGCAGCGTGCGGATGTGCGAGCCGTCAACGTCCGCGTCCGTCATGATGATGATCTTGCCGTAACGGAGCTTCGCCATGTCGAAGTCATCGCCCTTTCCGATGCCGGTGCCGATGGCCGTGATCATGGCGCGAATTTCTTCGTGGCCCAGCATCTTGTCGTAGCGGGCCTTTTCGACGTTGAGAATCTTGCCCTTCAGCGGGAGAATGGCTTGATAGCGGCGGTCGCGGCCGGATTTGGCCGTGCCGCCGGCCGATTCGCCCTCCACCAGGAAGAGTTCGCAGCGATCCGGGTCTTTCTCCTGACAGTCAGCCAGTTTGCCGGGCAAGCCGCCGGAATCCAGAGCGCCTTTGCGGCGAGTGAGGTCACGGGCTTTACGCGCGGCTTCACGGGCGCGGGCCGCGTCGATGGCCTTCGAGACGATCTTCTTCATCACCGCCGGGTTCTTGTCGAAAAACTCGCCGAGCTTTTCATTGATGAGGGTGACCACATGCCCCTGAATATCGGAGTTCAGCTTGCCTTTGGTCTGCCCTTCGAACTGTGGCTGCGGAAGCTTGACGCTGATTACGGCCGTGAGGCCTTCGCGAACATCGTCTCCAGTGAGGGTTTCTTTCTCCTTAAAGAGACCTCCCTGCTGACCGGCCGAATTGATGGTGCGAGTCAGAGCGCTCCGAAAACCACTGAGGTGGGAGCCGCCGTCCACGGTGTTGATATTGTTGGCAAAACTGAAGACGATTTCCGAATACTGGTCGTTATACTGCAGCGCCACTTCAATGTAGAGTTTGCCGACCGGAAGATCGCGTTCGCCTTCGAAGTAGATGGGCTTGTCGTGGAGAACGGACTTCCCGCGGTTGAGATGCTTAATGAATTCGGCGATGCCGCCGGCGAAATGGAAAGTTTCGACGCGCGGATCGGCGCCTTCTACGCGCTCATCGGTAAGGATGATCTTCAGACCTTTGTTTAGAAAGGCCAATTGGCGGAGGCGGTTGGCCAGCGTGTCGAAATCGAAGGTGGACGCCGTCATGATGGTGGTGTCCGCTTTGAACGTGATCTTCGTGCCGGTCTTATTCGACTTGCCGGTTTGCACCAGTGGGCCCTTGGGGGCGCCGCGTTCATAATCCTGTTCCCAGGTCGCCTTTTCGCGCCAAATCTCCAGGTGCAACGCCTCAGAGAGCGCGTTGACGCAACTCACGCCGACGCCGTGCAGACCGCCTGAGACCTTGTAGGTGTTCGAATCGAACTTGCCGCCGGCGTGGAGCTTGGTCATCACCACCTGCGCGGCGGAGACGCCTTCATCGTGCATGGTCACCGGAATGCCGCGGCCGTTGTCGATAATCGTCACGGAGTCGTCGCTATGAAGGGTGACGGAAATATCCGTGCAGTAACCCGCCAGCGCTTCGTCGACTGAGTTATCCACCACCTCATAGACCAGGTGATGCAGGCCCGACTCGCCGGTGGAACCGATGTACATCGCCGGCCGGAGCCGAACGGCTTCCAGCCCCTCCAGCACCTTAATACTCCTTGCATCGTAAATGTTTGAATCGTCTTGAGCCACTGTTGACATACTTCTCTATTCACTCGGCCTGAGCGGCGAGGCCGCCGGCGAGAGTCATTCTGGTGAGGGATCGCGCAATCCGGCGATCCGGTTCTGCTCAGCCGCGAAAGCTGAGCGCAAAGTCAGATGCGCATCGGCATCACGACATAGCGGAAGTCGACATCTTCCGGTCCGCCGTGCAGACGAAGTTCGCCGGCGCTCGCGGAGTCTTTAAAAAAGAAGGCAACTTCATTCGAATCCGCCGCGCGGAGGAACTCAAGCAGGTACTGCGAATTGAATCCTATTTCGGTTTCCGGCCCTTCGAACTCAACGGGGATGGTCTCTTCGCTCTCGCCGGTTTCGGAGATGGAAGAGTGGACCTTCGCTTCATTGGCAACGGCGCGGAAGCGGATGGCCCTCGAACGCTCGTCTGAAAACTGAGAGACGCGTTCGATGGAGGCCTTCAGTTCTTCGCGCTGCATAACGATGGAATAGGCATGCTCTTTGGGAAGAACGCGTTCGTAGTCGGGGAAGTTGCCGGTCAGCTTGCGGCTCAACAATAGTCTGTCGCCGATGCGGAAGAAGAGGTGATTGTCGCTGCCGGCGAACTCGATTTGCTTGTCGCCCTCGTCACTTGCCAGCTTCAACAACTCGGTCATCGCCTTCTTGGGGACCAAGGCCCGAAACTGCTGCTGGCCCTCCATCTCCGGCAGGGCGATTTTGCGCTCCATCATGGAGAGGCGATGGCCGTCGGTAGCCACCATCACAATGCTGGATTCGCGCAGGATCAGTAAAGCGCCGTTCAGCGTGAAACGCGACTCTTCCGCCGAGATCGCGAAGATAGTGCGCGAAATCATCTGCGCTAAAGTGCCCAGCGGCAGCTTCGCCAAGACTTCAGGCATCTCCGGCAATTCGGGGAAACTGTCGCGCGACATGCCCGCGATGCGGGTTCGCGAGCGTCCGCACACCAGGCTGGCCCAGTGATTCTCCAGGAGCTTGATCTGGACATCCGCATCGGGCAGCAGGCGAACGTAGTCCAGAAGACGGCGGGCCGGGATGGTGCCCGAGCCTTCTTTCTTGACGCGGGCCGGACAGGCGCAACGTATGCCCAGTTCCAGGTCCGTCGCCGTGAGCCAAATTTTGTCGCCCGCCGTCTCGACAAGAATGTTCGACAGGATGGGGATAGTCGTCTTCCTTTCGACGACTCCCTGGGTCAACCCCAATTCCCGCACCAGATCCGACTTGCTTACCGAAAACTCCATACCGATCCTTTTGGTGACTCCTCTGTCATGCCGAGCGCGGCCCGGCGCGGAAAGCGCCGATGTACTACTAATGGAAGTATTTGAAGTGCTCTACATAAAGCCGTAATAGTAGGCTTTGTGGAAATGTTGATTTCTCTCTAAATTATAGCAAAATTTGGCGTTTTCTGCTATTCGTACCTGTGAAAACTAAGGCCGGTTTCTTTGCATATTCCGCCCCAAGCCGAGTTTGCACATCGTGTTCAAAGCCTCCCGTTAGCACCGATTGTGGAAAACAGAATAAGGTCAATGCAGAGAGTCACTTATGCTGTGAATCAATCTGTTCAAATCCTCGTCAGTCTGGCGCAACTCCTCAATCTTCTGGACCGAATGCAGGACTGTGGTGTGGTGCTTGCCGCCAAAGGCCCGGCCAATCTCGGGCAACGAGGCTTGAGTCAGTTCCTTCGTGATGCACATGGCGATCTGCCGGGGATAGGCGATCTGCCGGGTATTGCTCTTCATTTTGAGTTGGGCGGGCGAGAGGTTGAAGTGCTCGGCAACCTTTCGAACGATCGACTCGATGGAGATCCTCTTTTCCGGCCCCGGCGCGAGATGACGGACGCTCTGCTGAGCCATGGCCAGTGTGATGGGCTGGCCGGTGAGCGACGAGACTGCGATCAGGCGAGTCAAGGAACCTTCCAGCTCGCGGACGTTCGTCTTGGTTTTCGTAGCAATGTAGATGCGGACGTCTTCCGGAAGTTGGATCCCTTCGGACTCCGCCTTCTTGTCCAGGATGGCCATCTTGGTTTCGAGGTCCGGCGGTTGAATATCCACCATCAGGCCCCATTCGAAGCGGGAACGGACGCGCTCCACCAGCCCGGGGAGTTGGTTGGGTGCGGAATCGCTGGATACCACGATCTGCTTGCGATGATCGTAGAGTTCGTTAAAGGTGTGAAAGAACTCCTCCTGGGTGCGTTCCTTACCCGCTAGGATGTGAATGTCGTCAATAAGCAGAACATCGGCCGAGCGGTAGTGGCGATGAAACTGCGGCATGCGGTCAAGCTTGATGCAGGCGATCATCTCATTCATGAAGCGTTCACTGGACGTGTACACCACGTTCATACCGGAGTAGGTCTTCAGCAGGCTCCAGCCGATGGCGTGCATCAAGTGCGTCTTACCGATGCCGACACCGCCATACAGGAACAGCGGGTTGTACGATCGGGAAGGGGTGGCGCCCACCGACCGCGCCGCAGCGTGTGCAAACTGGTTTGACGAGCCCACTACGTAGGTGTCGAACGTCAAGCGGGGATTCAGCCAGGAAGCGGAGTCTTCAAACCGGGGCTCGGCAATACCGGACGGCCCACGGGTTGAGGTCGCCCCCGCCGGGTTTTGAGGCATGTCGTAGTGACACGTCTGTCCATTCAATGCGCCTTTTGCCACTGTGTACTGGACCGCCGAGAACGGCAACCGCAGTTCTTCCATGGACCGGCGCACCTGCGCGTCGTATTCCAGGCGAATCCATTGGGCAGTTGACTCGTCTGGAACGCAAACAAAGAGCAGGTCTTCCGAAACGCGCTCCAACTGAGTGCGTTCAATCCAGTTCTGATAGGCATCGGAAGTGAGTTTACCGGCCAGCCGAACCTTGATTTGCTCCCAAACGTTGTTCAAAACGAACTCCAAAACGCAAGATGCCAAAGCTTTCCCACAACATTTCCACACCTGTGGAAATTCGCTAGACCTCAGTGAGTCTTTGGGAAGACCTTCCACCGGAGTGGGGGAAGGCGCCGGGCAATGGGGAAAGTATCCGTTCTTTCCACCTGAGAGTCTAGCATAGGCAATGCCGGGGGGAGAGTGTATTTGTTTCTTCCGTAACAATCTGATTTCATGAGGGTTAAAGTGTTTGACATTTTCTGTTGTCTGTAGCTTCCACAGGGTTTCCGCGTCACAAACGGATGTAAACCTTCCCGTTGCAATCCGATGAATTGACTTCACGAACAGTGTCGTATGAGAATGTTAGATAGTCCTCCCAAGCGGGAGTAACTCAGCTGGTAGAGTGCAACCTTGCCAAGGTTGATGTCGCGGGTTCGAATCCCGTCTCCCGCTCCATATGCCTTCCCTCGGTTAGTCGCCCATGAAAACGAATCTCGCGACGATCCTCCTTCTCTTTTTGTTCTTTGGCGCCACGGCGGTTGACCGCGCAACGGCTGCCGCGCAGTCTGTGCGCGTGGCCGGTGAGCTGAAAATCGGCGGCGAAGTAATCAAGGCTGCCACCTACACCGAACAAAGCTTTTCCGCGTTACCGCACAAGACCGTCACCGTGATCGAGCATGAAAAGAACGTCACCTATGAGGCAGTGTCGCTGAATGACCTTTTGAAGCAGTCGGGAGCGCCCTCGGGAAAGGACATGAGGGGGCGGGCGTTCCGGTTGGGTCTGGTTGCGAAAGCGTCCGACGGATATCAGGTCCTGATTGCTCTGAGCAGCCTGGACCCCGATTTTGGAGGCCTGGAAGTGTACATCGCGGACAAACAGAGTGGCAAGCCTCTGCCGGAAAATGTGGGTCCGTTCCGCTTGGTGGTGGTGGGCGACAAGCGCCCCGCGCGCTCAGTGCGGATGCTGACGGAAATCACCATCATCGACGCAGGCGCCGGCCAGAAGTAGGCCTCACTCACTCGCCACCTCCACGGCGATCTGAGAATTCGAGTGCGCGATTGTCGTTAATCGCGAGAGGCGCGGTCCTAGGGCCCTCGAGGCCCAGCGCTTGTCTCTCAAACAGGCGCTTGTAGGCGCCGCCCAGCTTTCCGACCAGTTCGGTGTGCGTCCCCTCCTCGGCGATGTGCCCGTTGTCGAATACCAGAATGCGATCGAGCATGCGAACGGTTGACAACCGGTGGGCAATCACGATGGCGGTGCGGCCTGCCATCAGACGCTCAGTGGCTTGCTGAATCAGCGCTTCCGATTCCGAGTCGAGGCTGGAAGTCGCCTCATCGAGAATCAGCATCGGCGTGTCAGCCAGGAAGGCGCGAGCCAGCGCCACCCGCTGACGCTCGCCGCCTGAAAGTTTGACGCCGCGCTCGCCCACCAGCGTGGCGTAGCCTTTGGGCTGGCGGCTGATGAACTCATGAGCATTTGCCAGCCAGGCCGCTTCCTCAATCTGGCGCAAGCCGGCGCCGGGCCGCGCGTAGGCGATGTTTTCGGCCAGCGACCGATGAAACAGGATCGGCTCCTGGGGCACGAGTGCGAGTTGCCGCCGCAACGATTCCTGAGTTGCGGCCGCAATGTCCTGCCCGTCGATCAAAATGGCGCCGTCTTGCAAATCATAGAGACGGTGCAGCAGTTTCACGAAGGTGGTCTTGCCCGATCCGGAATGACCGACCAACCCGACGCGCTCGCCGGCCTCAATACGGAGCGAGAGGCTGTTAAATAGCGGCGTCAACTGCCCACCGTAGCGAAAGGTGACGCGGTGGAACACAATTTCTCCACCAGCCACCTTGAGCTCCCGGGCTCCCGGCCGGTTGGCGACACCCAGAGGCAGGGACTGCAGGTCAACCATCTCTTCCATTTCATTGGCGCTGCGCTGGAGGTTGGCAACATGCTGGCCGATATCGCGCAGATAACCGTGCACGATGAAGTAACTGGTTAACACGAAGGTGACGTCACCGGCAGTGGCGCTGCCACGCCACCACAACAGAACGGCGTAGAAAGTCACGGCGATGCGCAGAACCAGCAGCAGCGACAACTGGAGCGTGCCGCTGCGCGTGCCTAATTTCCAGGTCCGCCGGGTGCGAAGCCGCCACTTATCGACTACGCGAGCGAGTCGCGCGTCTTCGCGCGCTTCCGCGCCGAACGACTTGACAACGGCATTGCATGTAATGGCGTCGGCTATGGCGCCGCCCATACGGGTATCGAGCGAATTCGATAATCGGGCGGCGGGCGCGACATAGCCCAACGCCAAGGCGACGGAAATCGAGATATAAACAGCCGCGCCGGTCGCGACAAGGGCGCCCATGACGGGCCAACGCATGCCCAATAGCAGCGAGGAGCCAGCCAGTACTAACAGCGCAGGCAGCATGGCGAGTAATAACGTATCGTCCGCCAGATCCACTGCCCACATTCCTCTGGTAATGCGGCGCACCACGGAACCGGCAAAATTATTGGCATGCCAGTCAGCGGAAAAGCGCTGAATGCGCCAGAAGGCATCGGCGGCAAAACGGGACATCAGGCGCAGTGTTAAGCGGATGATGCCGAGCATTGCCAAATGTCTGCCGGCCAGAAGAAGGGCGCCCAAAACGGCCATCATCACGATGGCCCGGACGGCAGCATGAAAGGCCGCATCGTGCGCGACCGTTGGCGAGGCCACCGCATCGATCAACCTGCCGGAAAATACGGGCAGCAGCAGATCCGCCAGAGTGGCTATCGCCATGCTCAGCGCTGTTCCCGCGACAGAGGGCCACTCGCGCCGCCAATGGGCAAAAAGGAAGGCGAGCACATCGCGCACCGCATTTTTGTTTTTTGCAGATTCAGACATAGACCGCTCACTCTCGTCGGCGAACAAATGGAAAGACAGATGGGCCCAAGCTTCGCGCCGGAACGCGAACGGGCATTGAGGTAGAGGGGAAAGCGGACGACTTCCAGGAATGCGCAACGGGAGCGAAGTCCCGGAGGGCTAGAATTTCAGAGCGGAGAAGATAATGTCAATGACGCTCTGTGCCTGAAAGGTCCACACGCGGTCCGTCGACCGAGCCGCTACGCAGAGTGTTAGGTGTCTTCATTTGAGTGGTCCCTTCCGTTTGGCGATGAGCTTCCTAAGAGGATAGCAGAGACAGAGGGCGGCTGGAAAGGCGGCTGGCGATGCAGCCTCCCATGTTAAGGAAAAACAATGGGGATACCGATTGTTAGAGCAATTCTTTACGTGAAGAACATTCCGGAGGTGGCCGATTTTTATCAGCGGCACTTCGATATGAAGCCGTTACCGTCTAAGAGTGACGGATGGTTGGAAATGACGAGCGGCCCAGGCGGCTGCAACATTGCTCTCCACCAAGCAAGTTCGGCGCAAAAGAGCGGAGCGGCGGTCAAACTGGTATTTGGGGTGGCCGACGTGTGCACGTTCAAGGCGGAAAGAGAACAAGACGGCCTGAAATTTGGACCGGTCCACGCGGTAGAAGATTTCGAATTTGCCAATGCGAAGGATCCCGCTGGAAACTCTATTCAGATCTCGAGCCGGGGCCTAAAGGTCAAGGCAACGCATTAGCTTCCGGCAGGCCGCTTCGGTGGCGCTAGCGCGATCAATGCCACACCGATCACGACCAGGCCCACCACACCCACCAATTCCCCCTGTGCCACCATATTCCGCATCGCCTGCGTGCCCATAACAACAGCGTGCGCGAAGCTCGACCATGCAGTAAAGGCGATCAGGCTGCGATTCGCCCACGGGTTGCGGATGGCGAGAATCAGAAAGACGCCCAGCGTGACGTAAAGGCTGAACATCATCGACAACGCAGGGTCTTGCCGGGCAAAAACGATCAAAGGATAAGCAGATGCTAAGAAGAGAAAGCCTACCACTCCCAACACAATCTTCAGCGCCACTTCTCGATTCATCAAGGCCCTCCGCCTACGCTGTGAACGG
>CAJCIT010000175.1 GCA_903970405.1 Acidobacteriaceae bacterium
AGATCTACACTCTTTCCCTACACGACGCTCTCCGATCTATCGTTGCTTTAACCCGGCGCACCACCATCCACACCCAGACGTATGGACCTGGGGTGTCCGACAGACGCTAAGGCGCCTCCGTGAAGAACTTGATCGAGTCAACCCTGAGGCAGTGATCTTCACCGAAGGCGAAGGAGACCTGGCCCGTGAGTTCGTGGACGGATTCATAACGCACAGCGCGTTCTGGAATCACGGCACATTCACCGAACCGCTGACACGGTTCGTTTACCCGAGAATGAATGCATTTGAGAGTTGGGGCTATGGTGATAACCCACAAACTGAACTACTATTCAACGCTGTCAACGGATTTCCAATCTACGCCCACAACTCCCACACCGAGACAATGGCTCCTTATTCACGCAGGGTCAGGGATTACTACGATGTTTATCCGGAGATCACAGATGCCCAAATGTCAGAGCGTGTTCCCGCTTGCCCTTCGTGCCTGGCGGCCATCTTTGAGGGGAATAAAACAATAGTGACGGGGGAAACCCGAAAGGCGCGGAGCAGAGCGTTGACGTCCAGATACCTACGGAAGGCACTATTCTGTTTGACCGGTACACCGGGCAGCGAATTGCCGGTCGACCCGGCGAGTTTCACCTCGCCATGCAGCCCTGGGAGTTCCGTGCTTTTGAGATCAGGCCGTAACGAAATCTGTCAGCAACGTAGTTATCGACGATGAAAGTGAATTGGCGCCGCAAAATGATTCATCTACCGCTTGGAAGTTGCGCTTCGCTGTTCCTGTTGGTCTCGGCCCTGATTTCGTCTTCATTAGACTTATCCGGCCGGCCGGTTGCGGACTCTAAAGACGGGACTTTCAATATTGTGGATTTTGGGGCGGCGGCCGATGTGCGGACCGATAACACGACCGCCATTCAGAAGGCGATCGACGAGGCAAGCATTCGCGGTGGAATCGTTCTGGTTCCGCCCGGGCGATGGCTCTGCCGAAGTCACTTGGAAGTCAAGCCGGGGGTTCACCTAATGGGCGTCAACGTTGCGCCCCAGTCGTGGGAGCCGCAGACCGGGTCAATCCTGATGCCAACGGAAGGTCGAGGGGATGAAGAGGGCGCTGCCTTTATCGAAATGCGAAGTTCCACCTCAATCAGCGCCCTGACAATCTACTACCCGGAACAGGACGTAAACGATATTAAGCCGTATCCGTGGACGATTCGAATCCGCGCAAACCCGCGCAGTCCGAAAGACGTCGCCTTCGACACGACGGTCGAGAACATCACGCTGATCAACAGCTACAACGGCATTAGCACTGGTCCGACAGAAAACGGGCGACACCGGATCAACAGCGTGTTTGGGTGCGTGTTGAGGCGCGGCATACTGATCGATTGGACCGGCGACATTGGCCGCATCGAGAATGTTCAGTTTCACTCGCATTTTTGGGCCAACAAAGCCTTCAACGGCAACTGGGATAAGGTGTTCGATTATATGCAGCACAACCTGGAGGCCTTCATCTTCGGGCGCACGGACTGGGAGTATGTCACCAACACGTTTGTCTTCCCGGCCAATATTGCTATCGCTTCATCGAGACGCCAAACGGTGCAACGAACGGACAGTTCTCTGGCATCGGCGCAGATGCCAGCGGCACCGCGGTACTGGTGGAGGCGGTTCAGCCCCAAGGACTGCTGATCACAAATGGTCAGTTCAATTGTCACCGCGTGGGACGGAGCGTCCAGATTGTCATCGAGAAGACCTGTCGCGGCAACGTGCGTTTTGTCAACTGTGGCTTCTGGGGACCCGTTGAACACAATGCACTCCTCAGAGGCGAAGGCTACACGTCCTTTTCCGACTGCTACTTTTCGAACGACTACGATTCACCGGAGGCCTCTGTCGTCGTCGAAAACGGCAAAGTGCAAATTCAGAATTGTACGTTCGATGCGCGCTCCAAAAGCCGCAAACCCGGAAACGCCTTCAATGAACCGGACCAACGTTACCAACCGACTTGCATCCGGCTTGCGCCGGGCGTAAAGCATGCGATTGTTCGGGGTAACAACGGATACTACGGGGTGGACGTGCGCAATGAAATTGGAAGCCTGGCCATCATTGAGGACAACGAACCGCGTTTAGGCCCCAAGGCCGAGAGTGAGAAGGCGCATGCACAATGAACGCCTCTCAGAAAGAACGTTACTTTACACCGTTTACTTTATCTACTTCTTCTGCGGCCTGACGCAATGTTTTGAGGGGGTGTTCCTTCCCGAGTTTAAGGAGCATTTTCACCTTAGCTATCAGCAGCAAATGTACACGCTGTTCGCGAAGAACATCCCATCCGTCCTGGCTTTGCTCATCGGACTGCAGATCGCGCGAATCGGATATAAAAACTGCCTCACCGTGGCGATGATCTGTTATGGGCTCGGGACCCTGCTCCTGGTGCCGGGGCTCGAAACCGCCCGCTATGAAATCGTGCTGCTTGGCTTCTTTCTAATCGGAACAGGCTTCAGCTTCCAAATTGTCAGCGGCAACCCTTTACTGTGCGCGTTGGGGCCGGAGCAAGCAAGTTCGAGCAGACTCAACTTCGGGAATGCACTTGGTGCTGTGGCTCAGATCATCGCTCCGGCCACACTCGCGTTGATCTTGCCGGTCAGTGCGATTTCTGTTTCGCAAAAGCGGCCCTACATAGACGGACTATTCATTGCGCTGGCGGCGGTTCTTTTCCTGACCATGATCGTGACAGCGTTTTTGAAGAACGTCAGCATGGAATCTCGCTTCGATTCCCCTGGTTCAAGCGATGCAGCGGCACAGACGAGGTTTTGGACGAACCGGCACCTGATGTCTGGATTTGTCTGCGTCCTTCTTGTGCTTGGCGTGGAAGCCGGACTGTTTGGGCTGTATCGAAACTATTTGGAGGATCCCGCCATCGCCGGACTCTCATCGCGCAACTCACAACTCTTGTTTACGATCTATTTCGCTCTGTTCGCGGCTGGCCGACTGGCTGGCTCGTGGATTCAACGGCGCATTCTTCCCGCGACTCATCTGCTCATCAGCCTTGCCGGCGCTTTGCTGTGTCTTGCGTTAGTGGTCACGGCTAAGGGGTGGCTCGCCGTGGCCGCAGTTACTGGAATTGGCTTCTTCATTTCAATCTTCTATCCGACTCTTTATGCCCTGATCATTGAAGGAATGGGCAAATACACCGGGCAGGCCTCGGGTTTACTAACAATGGCATTCCTTGGTTGTGCCTTTATCCCAGTACTCCAGGGGAGGCTCGCTGATTCCATCGGGCTCCAGCCCTCGTACCTCGTTGGCGCAGGGGCGTATGTGCTGACCGCTCTTTACACCATCGGATCGCTTCGGTCAGCGCAGAACAGAATGAAAGCGTCCGAGGCAACGTCTGTCTGAATTGCGATCAGTTTGTCCGTCGTTGGCGGCGAGAGGCGCTTTCTCGTTCCTGAAGCCGGGTCGATAAGTTCTACCACAAGGTGAGCGCCAAGCAATTCCGTGTTTACCGCAACTGGTCCGCCTTGCGGAAGATAGATGACTGCGAGATCGCCCGCTTCCGATCTCGCCGCCGACGCCTGACCAAAAGTGCTCGAATTCTCGGACTGCTCGGCAATGAGTTCGGGACTAGGAAGCAAGCGCCACCATTCGATCGATTCGAAGATGTCCCGAAGATGCTTCATGCTCGAACTGCCGGGCATCTTAAGAGCTTCGCTCCAAGCAGGAGCGTAACCAGTCTTAGGGTGGTTCATCGGTGGATTTGGTTTTGCTTCCCAACTCCAGATCCCGTGGCATCCATAGGTCAAACCCGCGGGCACACCAGCGAGGAGACTCCCATAGGCATCGCGCCGGATGTCCCGTTCATCGAAGCGTGTGTGAGTGTCGAAATCCTTGTGCGCCTCATAACAGAATTCAAGGTTGATGTGAGGTATTCCCGGGTCTTTTCGCCATGCTTGCCGCACGGGGCCGGACGTGATCCATCGAGCGGCATCGTCATTCTTCCAATGCCCGCTTTGATATCCATTGAAGCGAAACCAAGGCTCGTTCCGGAACTCGTCTTCCACCCAAACATGCCCACCAGGGTGAATTGTGGCCAACGCGTCGACCCCGGCGAACAGCGCCCGCCCGATGCGACGCCATCGCTCCGCTTCAACGCTTTCATAATGTCCGTCGCCGGCAAGAATCCAACACATGTGATTGGCTCCATAGCGAGCCAGCAAATAGCGACCCAGACGCACAATCTCGTGTTCGGGCAACGATGTGCCGGGACTGAGTCCTAACGCCGGACGATTCCACGTTGCAGTCCAGGCGATGACTGCAGCCCCGAGGAATCCAGCGTCATTCATAGCGTCGATGCGGCGGTCCAACCATTGAAAAAAGACGGGGTCGATTTCGATGGGCTCGGCGCCGACGTATGCGACGCGGGCGTCAGCGTTACCCGCTGCCGCCAGCCATTGCGTTGCTACGAACTGGATGGTATTGAAGCGCTTTTCTTGACGGTCACGGAGATACAAGCCCCAGTCGTCCATGCTTGCCTTTAGCGGGCCGTTCCAGGCCGTGTCTCCGAGCCAGAAGAAAGGCGTGCCATCGGCGTGTCGAAGGAATCGCTCTCCAGGCTTCGCATTCACCCGGCCATGAAGAAACAGCGGATTGTCACCGGTGTAAGGGATGCATTCAAATGAAGCCGACTCTTCGTCGAGACCCGAGTCCAGCGGCTCCGAGCGAACTCGCAGCGCCCATACGCCGGTCTGATTGGGACTGAATCTGACACGCCAGTTGTCGTCTCCGTCCCAAAACCCTTCGACCGTGGTGGTTGTGCCGTCGGGTGAAGTGAAATCGGCGAGGACCCGCAGTTCAGCGACCGGGTTGCCGAAGCTGCCCTCCGCTGCACCTGACCATTCGAAGCGCTGCCACTGTTTGACTATCGACATCTGCTCCATGATATTTGGCGAAATCGTCTTGCACTACCAGAAGCCGGTGAAGAACTCTGAAGATCTCAGCAGTTGCAACGAAGCTTAGAAAAAGCGGAGTGATCGAAATAGACGGGCCGCGTCTGCTCCGCTACGTTAAGATTGGCGGTGCCTCAGCGGCGAACATGAGAGTCCTAATCATCGGTGGGACCGGCCTCATCTCGAATGCCATCACCCGGCAGTTGCTGGAGCAGGGCAACGACATCACCCATTACAATCGCGGCCTGACCGCGGGGCTGGCCTCTCCGGTGCTCACCATCACGGGCGATCGCCGGGATTCCGCTGCGTTCAAGGAACAGATGCGGCAGTTGGGTACGTGGGATGCGGTGATCGACATGGTTTGCTATCAACCCGATGAGGCACAGTCACTTCTTGATGCGTTTCGAGGCCGGGCGGCCCAAGTCGTTGTTTGCAGCACCATCGATGTGTATGCAAAGCCGGCGGCCCGGTACCCCATTACGGAAGCCGAACCTCACGCGCCGCTGAACGACTATAGCCGTAACAAGAGCCGGTGCGAGCGTATCCTGTTGGCCGCTTCGATGGACGGCTTGCCAGTTTCAGTGATCAGAGCCTGTCACGTGTATGGACCGGGGAGCGTACATCGGGGACACGTGGTTCATACGTTCGGCGCACGAACCACTTTTCTTGATCGTTTGCGGAAAGGCAAACCGGTGATAGTTCACGGCGACGGAAGTTCATTCTGGACGTCGTGCCACTCCGAAGATATGGCGAAGGCATTCATCGGAGCTCTAGCCAACAAGAAGGCTTTCAACAAGGCTTATCACGCCACGCCAGAGGAATTCCTAACTTGGAACCGCTATCACCAGTTAGTGGCTGAAGCGATGGGATGGCCGGCGCCGGCGATGGTTCACATCCCCACAGAGATGCTGACGCGAGCGCTTCCGAAGCGATCGGCAATTCTTGCCGAGAATTTTCAGTTCAACAACATCTTCGACAACAGCGCCGCGAAAAGAGACCTGAACTTCAACCCGAAAATCTCGTTTCGGGAGGGCATGCGAAGCACGATCGAGTGGGTTCAGGCGACGGGAGGATTCGAAGACAGCGCCTCGGAACCCTGGTACGACCGAATCATCGACGCGTGGCGCGGTCAAGTGGGCGCAATGGCAAACGCGCTGGCCGGTGCCGACGAATAGATACTCAACTTGACTTTACTTCGTCGCAGGCAGTGGATACTGCTTCGAGGCATCGTCCACGATCAAAACCCAATCGCTACCGAATCCCTCAGATGGCGGCACGAAACGATGGGTTCCCTGGTTTTCAAAATCGCCCGCGGCGATCGAATCGCCACTGCGAGGACTAAACCACCAGCATCTGACGCGATCGCCCGATATTTTCCCGAGGTTCAAAGCAAAGGCGCGCCCCTGTGCACTGTAAATCAGGGCGTAGCCATCGCCGCGCGTGGCAGCGATATGATCTGAGCCGTCTAGCTCGTCCACCACGAGCGTTTGGTCGGGAACACGCGAGAGCATAGGCCGCGATTCAATCAGGTGGCGAGCATGTCTCATCTCGCCTGCTCCAGGGCGGTGAATCGCTTCGTTCCAGTACATCAATGGACCATTGACAGGTACTCGACCCTGCTTGTACATCTGCCAGACCGCATGGTTGCCATAGGTGTGGCCGCACGCGCCGGAGAATAGATCCCAGTAGAGGTATTGACGAACGTGCGCGTCGAAGCTATAGCCATTCTCCTTAGAGTTGAAGGCAATCGGGTGGTCTTCATAAAGCGGCTCGGCATCGATGACCGGCTTCGGCGGATTGAGCGCATAGTCATGCGCAATTTTCTTCCAGGACTGCGCTTTACCGGGATTTCCATGGCCGTCCTGCTGCATGTTCATTGCGAGCCACGGGTCATCGTGAAACCAGGTTGACGACGTTGCTCCGCCAGGAGGGTGGAATCCGATTAACACCGCATCGTAGTCTTCTTTGCCAGAGACGCCAACTGCAATTCCGCGGGCCATCGCACGCCAGATGTCTTCGACGCCAGCGGCCGGCCGGTCGCCTCCAAGAATCCAAATAATTCCTTTCCTGCCAAAACGTTTACCCAGGAATTCGCCATATCGTTCTGCCGAGGCCGAAGTAAAAATCGGCTCATCCTTCGGGCCTTTCGCTACCCAACTGCCCCAGGTCGGAAGCAACCCGACGTAGAGCCCACGCCGATTGGCCTGATCGATTATGTACTCGACATGACTCCAGTAGTCGTGTCGTTTGAGATTGCCTGAATTCGGTTCGTGCAGCACGGCGGGCTTTTCAGGGTCTTTGCCGGAAAGGGGAAGATCCCCATAGGCGTTTGGATCGACAAGGCCATTGAGTTCGGCAATAGCGACCGCCTGTACGACCGTAAACCCCTGCTTCGCGCGGGTGTCAAGATATTCAACTGCTTCTTCGCGGGTGAGCCGGTGGAAAAGCTCCCAAGCCGTGTCGGCCAGATAAAAGAATGGTTTTCCGTTTTCATCAACCAGGAAGCGATGATTCGAACTTACCTTCAATCGGGGAAGGGGCTGCGTGCGTGACGCTGGCGGGGCAGCGGGAGCACCGAGGCTGGTTATCAACGTGACAAACAAAGAGGACGCCGCGAGCGGGAGCGAACGTTTAAACATTTACCCGGATCACTTCGTTCTTCGAGGCAGAATCATAGGAGGCGAAGACGAGCCGCATTGTTTTAAGATTGTCCTCTCCCGTAGTTTCCGGCTCCCACTCTCCGCGGAGCCCGCCGAGCAGATCCCGGAGGCACGGGACGATGCTTGCGTGAACCACTTCGTAGCAGGGATCAACCCAACGAAATGTCGCCGGAGGTGAATGGACAATGCGAGTGCCCTCTTTCGTGGTGATTCGGAGATAGTAGTCAGGCCCCAGTTCCACCGAGCCGTACTCGCATTCGATAAATGCGAATGTCTGCGGGAAGCTATCATCTTCCAAAGGCGTTCCGGCGTAGGCCATTTCGCAGGTAATCGTAGCCCCGGAACAGGTTGTCAACACGACTGTCGCCACATCTTCGCCGCGAATTCCCGTCTGGATTTGACTCGTGGTGCAGTAGAGGCTCACCGGTTCGCCGAAAAGAAAACGCGCGACATCCAGAATATGAGAACCCATGTCCAACAAAAGAAACTGATCGAGCGTCCGCAAGGCCGGCTGATTATCAAAAACCGGAAACGCGCTTGCCATACGAATGCGCGCGCGGTACGGCGGCCCCAGACCACCTTCGGAAAGGATCTCCTTTAGCTTTCGAATCGGCGATTGCCACCGCCAGTTCTCATGAATATAGAAGGGAAGGCTTCTTGAACCGCACGTCTCGACCATTGTTTTGGCTTCTTGCCACGAAGGCGCCATCGGCTTCTGACAAATTACGGGCACGTTTTGGCTTGCCGCCAGATGAACCAGTTCGCTATGAGTTTCGTTATTCGTGACGATATCGACGAAGTCTAGTTCCTCATCTTTGAGCAAGTCCCCCGGATCAGCGTATGCTGTTGCCGATACACCCATCGCCTTCGCAAGCGCCGCGGCTCGCTGGGGGGTGCGATTGTAGAGAGCGACGCACTCCACACCGCCCACCTCCTTCCAGGCGGCTAATTGATACCTTGACCAGAATCCAGTGCCGAACAAGGCAAAGCGCAAGGGCCGTTGCATCAGATGTCCAAATGTAATTGAGCAGATCTCGCCAAACGGGCGCAAGGGTACCCGGATAAAGCGTAAGTTTAGCCCATCGCCGAAGGGGAAAGCTCTTACGATCCTACGCACTTCTATTGTGATGGCGCCTACTATCGGAGCACGGGCGGTTTTGTGAGAAAACCCCGCGCAATGGAAACAGACTAATTAAGGCTAATGGACTTAGACTGAGAATCGACCGGATGAAAACGATTGCCATCTTTGGCGCGGGTGGAAAAATGGGCTGCCGGATTTCCGACAATCTCCGCAAGACGGCGCACGAGATCCGATATGTCGAAATTAGCCCGGCGGGTCTTGATCGATTGCGTGAGCGGGGGCTGCAGCCGACTCCTCATCAGGAGGCCGTGACTGTCGCCGACGTCGCCATTCTCGCTTTACCCGATGCACTGATAGGAAAAGTGGCGAGGACGATTGTTCCCGGTCTTCGAGCAGGCGCGATGGTGATTTGCCTTGATCCTGCCGCGCCCTATGGCGGTGACCTGCCGGAGCGATCCGACATTTCGTACTTCGTGACGCATCCATGTCATCCGCCGGTGGTCAACGATGAGTCAGATCCCGAGGCGCGAAAGGATTTCTTCGGCGCCATTCGAGCCAAACAGAATATCGTGTGCGCTCTTATGCAGGGGCCCGAAGCAGACTACGCTGTGGGCGAGTCTGTCTGCCGTGAAATGTTTGCTCCGGTGATGAAGTCGCACCGGGTGACAGTGGAGCAGATGGCAATCCTCGAACCGGCGCTGTCGGAGACCGTCGTGGCAACGTGCATGGTGGTGATCAAGGAAGCCATCGACGAGGCCGTGAAAAGAGGGGTCCCCGCGGAGGCGGCGCGCGACTTCATCCTCGGCCACATTAATGTGGATATCGGAATTCTGTTTGGCTTTGTCGGGTCCCCATTCTCCGATGGGGCCTTGCTGGCAATTGAGCGCGGTAAGAAGTATCTGCTACAGCCCGACTGGAAGAAGGTCTTTGAGCCGGAGAACGTTCTGGGAGAAATCAAGGCTATTATTTCCGCCACGTCGACGTCAAGGTAAAACTAATGCGGTTAGGGCTTGGATCATACGCGTGTGCGTGGGCGGTCGGCGTGCCTGGGTACCAGCACCCCGGCGGTCTTGACGGAG
This sequence comes from Acidobacteriaceae bacterium, assembly GCA_903970405.1. Taxonomy (GTDB): domain Bacteria; phylum Acidobacteriota; class Terriglobia; order Bryobacterales; family Bryobacteraceae; genus CAJCIT01. Next base: position 9,749 of record CAJCIT010000175.1, read on the forward strand.
CCGGCCTGATTGACCTGGCTCGAGAACTGGGTGTCAGAGTTGTTCAGATCGACGATAACATCCCGATTGAGCAACAATCATCGGAGCAGATTCAACGGATTGGCAGAGCGGCGACGGATGCTGGAATTGAAATTGAACTGGGCACGCGCGGCGTCGCTCTCTCACATTTGAGAAATTTCCTCCAGTTCTCGCGGCAACTCGATTCACACCTCCTGCGAGTTGTCGTCGATACCGCTACTCATCAACCTTCGCCGGGAGAGATTGTCGAGACGATGAAGTTACTGGCCCCGGAGATTATCGACGCGGGAGTCGTGTTGGGAATCGAGAATCACGGCCGGCTCGAAGCCAGCGTCCTGGCAGAGATCGTTGATCGGATCTCAAGCCCAGCCGTGGGAATCTGTCTCGATACGACCAACTCCTTCGGGGGGGCCTTAGAGGGGCCGGGCTGGGTGGTCCAGACCCTTGGCCCATATGCTGTCAATCTCCACCTGAAGGATTTCATCATCCGGCGTGAACCACATATGATGGGGTTCAGAATCGCGGGCGCGCCTGTCGGCCAGGGGCTTCTCGACGTCCCGTGGGTGCTGGACCAGTTGCGGCGCTTTAGACGTGATGTCAACGTGATACTCGAACTGTGGCCACCGCCTGAACCGGACGTAGCGGCAACCATAGCTAAGGAGTCGCTGTGGCGCGCTTCGAGCGTCCGGTACTTGCGAACACTGATTCCGGATTGATCGAGAGTCAATCAGTGAAAGGGTGGACGGGAGAGTAGTTTCTTCTATGCAATTCGTAGTGATTGGGGCCGGCAATATTGGCGCCGTATACGGCGGCAACCTGGCCCGCACCGGGCAAGATGTGGCGTTTGTGGATGTCTGGCCAGAGCATGTAGACCGTATCAACAGAGATGGCCTTCGCCTTGAGGGGTTGAGCGGCGACTTTGAAGTGAGAGTCCTTGCAGTGACCAATTTTCAGAAGGCGCCCAAAGCCGACGCCGTGCTCATTTGCGTGAATGCCTATTCCACCGCCGGCGCCGGCGCTGCTGCCCGGTGTTTGCTAAAGGAGGAAGGGTTCTGCCTGACACTCCAGAATGGCGTGGGCAACATTGAGGCGATACAAGAAGCCGTTGGACCGAACCGTGTTCTGGCCGGACTTAGCTTCATGAGCGGAGATCTGGCGGGACCCGGAGTGGTTCGACACACGAACGCCGGACCGACGTACCTGGGTGAACTGGATCGATCGCGTTCCGCGAGGCTGCAGTGGCTCAACGATCGATTCGCTCTTGCCGGTCTGAATCCCATGCTGGTTGAAGATATCGTCGAAACTATATGGGCGAAGTTTGTTCATAATTGCGGAATTAATGCGATTTGCGCGGTTACGGGTTTGCGCCCATCCCAAATTCACGCCGTCAAAGACCTGGATGAATTCCAGTCGAAAATCATCGAGGAGGCTGTGGCGCTGGTGCGCGCCAAAGGCCATGCATTAACCGGCGCCGATGAAGTATCGAAGATAAAAGAGTACTGTGCGCACAAGTCGCACCGGCCGTCCATGATGCAGCATCTGGACCGCGGAAAGCAGACAGAGATCGATTCCTTAAACGGATATGTGGCCAGAGAAAGCAAAAGGCTCGGCTTGGCCGCCCCTTACAACGATGCGCTGACCAGCCTTGTCAAGGGGCGCGAATTTCGTCCATCGATAAGTGGAGAGGATGTGTGAGCCTCGCCGGCCGCTGTGCGCTGATTACGGGGGCCGCGCGGGGTATTGGCTTTACGATTGCGCGCGTCCTCTGTGAAGCGGGGATGCACGTCGGCATCAATGACCTTGACCCTGGCACGACGGCTGGGGCCGTACAGGAGTTGGCTGTAGCCGGCCACAAGGTTATGGCTTTCCCGGCCGACGTAACGAAGGCAAGCCAAGTTACGGCGATGATTAGCCGGGTGGAAAGCGAGCTTGGAACTCTTTGGCTGTTGGTGAACAACGCCGGCGTGTTTCGGAGCGGAGGCGCCGATAGTCTTGCGGAGCAGGATTGGGACGATACCTTCGCCGTGGATGCGAAAGGCGTTTTTCTCTGTTCGCAGGCGGCGGTTCGCCGGATGATTCCGCGAAAAGACGGCCGGATTATCGTCGTCTCGTCAATTGCAGGAAAGATCGTCCGAACAAACCAAATCGCCTACTGTTCGGCGAAGGCCGCCGCCATCCATTTTTCACGTTGCCTCGCGGTTGAAATGGCTCCGCAAGGCATCACTGTAAACTGCCTGTGTCCCGGAATGACTGACTCTGAAATGTTGCGGCAGACAGCGCGCGAAAGAGCAGTCGACTTGGAGGACTACCTCTCAATGATTCCTTCAGGCCGCCTGGCCCAAGCGGTGGACCACGCCCGTACCATTGAATGGCTGGCGTCAGACGAAGCCCGCCATATTACCGGGCAGGTGATCTCCGTCGATGGAGGGCAGTCAATTTATCATCCGGCTACTCTCAGCCGACGGTAGTTTTGCTCAGTGCGCTGACGGGGGACATCGGACAGCGCGGCGGCGCTGTAACCGATAGCATTGCCATACTCTGAAATCCGATACTTACAGCGCATCTTTGCTTTGTCATGGCGTACTAAGAGCTTGGCTTGCTTCGTGCATCCACCCAAGTTCACCCTCGCTCTGGCGATTGCATTTGCCTTCTGTTCGTCAAGCGAGGGGCAGATGGTGACTGGCAGTGACATGCCTGGCTTCGCTGCCACTCTCAGGCTTGGCCCCGAGGCGCCGTCACAGAGTCATTCGATAGACGAACTTGCAATGACGGTCGGCGGAAACTTGAGTCCGAACGTACTCCTGCCTGCCGAGAAAGCCACGTTTACTCTTCTGATCAAGAATAAAGGTCTCCAGCGGTTGAAGGCCAGCGCGCACATTGAAGTGATTCAGTACGGAACCCGCGGGCGCCCCGGCGATTCCTGGACTCCCGAGATGTTCAGAATTAGGGAGACAGCCGGGACGCCCTTCTCGGTTGATATTCCGGTGTCGGGATTGCAGCTAGTAACTGTCAGTCCTGAAATTCCCGAGGAATTCGGCGGCTATGGGCTTGTCGCGGATCTGGGGCGTTATGGCCGTTCGTTTGTTGCCAGTCTTGTGAGGGTGATGGCTCCGGACCGCGGCCGCGTGCAATTCCCGAGTTATGCCCTCGACGAGACGTGGCCAGATCAGATGAACGAGAACGTGCTGAGACTGTTTCGCAAATTAGGCGTGAAGGGCGCCCGCATGGGGGCGTCCTACGCCCTTGACACTCTTCCAGACTATGCGCAGCGTCAGCAGCATTTGGCCGATTACCTGAAGTGGGCTCAGGACAACGATGTAACCGTGATGCTGACACTTGACAACGGCTCAGGACCGATGCCGCTTGGCCGGCCCCGGCCCTGGCTGTCTGAGGATAATCACTTTCTAAAGACTAAAGACGATCGGGCCTGGCTGCCGGAGTATGACAAGAACTTTCAACACTGGGTTCAACGGGTGGCAACTCGTTGGGGATGGCCGCGAGGACCAGTCAATGCCGTGGAGCTTTGGAACGAGCCTTGGGAGGGCATCTCCATCTCCGGGTGGGGCGCTGACATTCCCCGGTATCGGACGCTCTACGAACACATGGCTGAAGGTGTTGAGGCAGCGAGGCACACCGGCGCAAAGGTCCTGATTGGCGGCGCGTGCTCTTCCACGAACACGCGAGACAAGCTGTTCCCCGACGGAAGCGATAAGTTTTTGAAGTGGCTGGATTTCGTCAGCATTCATTATCAACCGCTGTCGGCTGATCCGGCTCTTCAGCCGGAGTGGGTTCATCGCAAAAGTCCCTATGGGCCAGTTCGCGTCTGGGATACCGAAAGCTGGATTGCCAACTCCGAAGAGAAAGTCGCTGCCGTGATTGCCTCAATGAGGGCCCAGGGCCAGGACCGTACCGCCGGGATCTACAACGGAAACGTCTACGAAAGTATCAACCGGAAGGCAAATGGGAGAACCTATCCGGTTGTTCAAGCATGGTCGCCGGCGGCGGCGGTTGCCGCGACGCAGAAGTTTATTGGCCAGCGCCAGTTCAAGGAATTGTTGTTCCGCAATGGCTTGCCGTGGATTTTCGTATTTCGAGGTGTTTCGTCGGAGGAGGACGGGACTGTCGTCGTGGTGGGCGATCTTGGCGGTGTCTACGAAAAAACCCGGACTCTTTTCCAGTCAGTTAAGCTCCGCGACAATGCGAGGCTGAAGTTCACTGGATCTGGCCCGTTTGCGCTCTTCGATTTCTACGGAAACCGGATAAACCAGCCAAACGAACCGATTGTGATTCCGCTCAATGGATCAGGGTACTTTCTCCGGGCGGACGGCACAGCCGGCTCATTCCAAGCGCTTCTTAACGCGTTGCGATCGGCGCATGTTGACGGCTACGATCCAATCGAAATCATCGCGAGGGACTTTGTTAGGCGAATTGAGTCCGGACCGGAGCTGAGGTTCAAGGTGACAAATGTGTTGAACCGCGCTGTGGAGGGAGATCTCAGCGCCTCCGTAGGTTCCTTGCAGGTGACGCCTGCCACTTTGAAGCTTCGCTTGGCGGCGAATGAAACCCAAGAGGTAAGTTTTCGAGTCGCAGGCAAGAGTTCGCCCGGCAATGCCTATGCCCTATTCACCGATTTCGTGTCGACTGAGGGGAACGCCTCACACCGTGAGACGCTCCACGTCAATGAGATCGCGCACCGGACCATTCATGTCGATGGCAATCTTGAGGACTGGCATGACGTTCTTCCACAGACGAGTAGCGGAAACGGCATTGCGCCAAGCCTTACTGAGCAAGCCTGGCTGCCCTTCAAGAACTTCGCTTCTTCAGTAAAATCCGGCGTCGCCACCGCTTACCTTGCCTATGACGACAGTTTCTTCTACTTTGGCGCGAAGGTGGCCGACGATACGCCGGATCAGGGAATGCAGCGGTTCGAGAAGCGAGATGACGACTCGTTTTTCTACCCGGAGAAGTCTTGGGACGGCGAGAGGGAGATGGTCTGGCCCGCTGCCGTGCGCCGGTTTTCGTATCGCCGGAACTTTGAGATTCCCTCCGGCAACGATCGGGACAACATCCAAATCGCTTTTAACGTATTGCCGGAATCGGAAAAGGCCCTGCTACCATTCCCGCCTGGCACCATGCGCCATTTCATGGTGTATTCAGACACAGATTACGAGTATGCCCTCAATCCGGTTAGCGACGAATTTGGGGGCGGAACCGAAGTCTGGAGGCTGCTGGCGCCCGGAATGCCGCGGAAGCATTTCTACCCGCGACAGCCTGCTTCACACGTCGATGGCGGTCCGGTGTCAGGCGCAAAGTTGGTAATCCGGCGCGAAGGAAACACACGAGCGGTGGAGGCCGCGATTCCCTGGGGCGAGATACCCCGCGTGAAGCAATGCATGCTTCGGGGGCAGACGGTCAAGTTCAGTTATCGGGTGAACAACAATGCCGGCCCTGCGCTGGAGTTGGCTGCCGGCCGGAGTGTTTCGAAGGAAAACGCCATGGCCTTTCACGACGATTGGACCACGCACTGGGCAAACGAAATCGAGTTCTCTTTTGCGAAGTGAGACCTGTAGATGCTTCAGGAAAAGACACTTCATCGTCACTGCCCGCAGGAATGAGGTGGACGAAAAGCGACGGGCAAAATTCTTACAACCTGAAGTTGGATGCTCATAGATTCCCATTACAAGTGAGTTCACAGTTAGCAATAAAGCTGGATTACCTGCTGATGCCGGCAATCCCACCGCGAAGTCTCGAAAGGATTCTATGAGAGCCAAGCTTATTGTTTTGTCGTGCGCTTTGCTGGCCAGTGTATCGGCCTTTGGGCAAGGCGATTATGGGCGGATCGCGGGCACACTAACCGATCCCTCCGGGGCGGCCGTCCGTGACGCCTCAGTTGTTGTGACCAATGTCGACACTAGACTGAGTCAAAAGACTCTGTCTACGGATCGCGGATACGAATTTCTGCAATTGCCGCCCGGCCAATATGACCTGACCGTTGAGGCGACTGGATTCAAGAAACTAGAGAGAAGCGGTATCACTCTTGAGGTTCAAGATCGCCTCACGCTAAACCTCAGCCTGTTTCTAGGCCAAACCACAGAGACCATTGATGTTACGTCACAAGTACCCTTGTTGCGCACGCAGGATGCCACGGAGGGCGATGTCATCGGGCAAGCCTTCATCATGAATCTTCCCGTCATCGATCATAATCCGCTGGAACTGGTCCGGCTTTCCAGTGACTTCCGCGGTTCAGGACAGACAAATGACAAGACCAACAGCATCAACGGCGGGAGGCCTCTGGGTCTCGAGTATTTCGTTGACGGCGTGGCGATCGAGACTGGTCTAGCCCATCAGGTTTCAGATAGTACGCCGACGATGGAGACTACGCAGGAATTCAAAGTGGTCACCAACGGTATTTCGGCGGAATACGGCCGCATGTCAGGAGGGTACGTCGAACTCGTCACCAAGTCAGGTACGAATGAATATCATGGTCAGCTCTATGAGTATGACCAGAATCGTCTCTTCAATGCCAACTCCTGGGGAAATAACTCATTGGGGATCGATAAGAATCTGTTTCAGTACAACCGCTTTGGCGCAGGCGTTGGAGGACCAATCTGGATTCCGAAGCTGTACAACGGGCAAAACAAGACATTCTTTTTCGCTGACTACCAACGGCTGATCTTTAATCAGGCGGGACAGCCCTACCAGGCGAATTTTCCAACGCAGACAGAGCGCAACGGCGATCTTTCCGGCATCAACTTCAACGGAACCACCCCGCTTTTGTACAACCAGTTCTCGCCGATCATCTGTAGCAGCACTGGATTGGCTTATTCGACTGCCACATGCACCGGTAATGACAGCAGTGGAAATCCGGCTGCGCCGCTACGAACCGGCTTGCTCTTCGGCGACGGACAGCACATCCCTATCAGTTCGCTCTCACCCACGGCGGTGGCGATCATGAAGCTTGTTCCGCTCCCGAATACGACTCCCACAAATCCCAACTGTAATGTCTGTAATGACTACACCGGCTTTAGCAATAACACACAGACCGCCGATTGGTTCTCCTTCCGGCTGGATCAGGTCATTACGCAGAACCAGCGCTTCTTCGGGAGATTTTCCTATAACGACAACAACAACGAACCGAGTACGAATTGGTGGGGGCCTACCAATTCGGTCGGCACGAACACGATTTCCGATGCCTCCAATCTGACACTGGATTACACCTGGAGTATTTCGCCAACCTCTATTTTGGAGGTGCGCGGGGGCTACTACTTCAACCCATTCGACTATGGAAGCACAATCTCGAACCAGGCGCTCAGCCAGATCCCGGTGAACTCACTCGTCAAGAGTCTCATCGGTCCCGATGGAATGCCGGAAACCACCGTCGCGGGCTGGGGCGCGGGTAATGACTTTGTAAACGGAGCATCCCCCGGATTTGTCCACAATACGACGTATCAGGCTAATGTGTCCATGACGAAGGTGCTTGCCAGGCACACCCTTAAGTACGGCTATGAACACCGGCGATATTACGACAATTCTCTGGCTGGCGGCTCAGCTAACTATTGGACGACTGGCGATCCAGTCAATCAGTTGGCGCAAGATGACTCCTGGAGCAACACATCTCAGGCAAACGCGTTCGGAGCATTTCTGCTCGGTCACGCGTCGGGTGTGCAAGCGACCAGCCAGGTGACTACCGCCACTAACTTCAACTACCACGCGGCATTTATTCAAGATGATTTTAAGGTAAGCCGGAAGCTTACGTTAAATCTAGGCTTGCGATGGGAAATGGAGACGCCGCTGACGGAGCGCCATAACAATCTTTACTTTTGGAATCCGAACGCTCAACCGGTGCTTTCACTGAATCCGAATTTCAATTGGAGCTCGTACCTGAGCGCCCAGGGCATTAATCCGAATAGCATTCCCGAGCCGGCTTGGGCACAAACCGGAAAGCTGCCTCTTGGCGCCATTGCTGTTGCTGGGACGCCCAGTTGGCCTTCGCGCTATGGTCCCGGGTACCACCCATTGAATTTCGCCCCCCGGTTTGGCGCCGCCTACCAGCTTGCCTCGAACACCGTCGTCCGTGGATTCATCGGTGACATGTACTTGAGCACCACCGGAAATGCCGGCGCGCAACAATCGACAGGGGTCGGATTCTCCCCGGCGAACTCTATCCCGCAAATCTGGCGGCAGCCGACAAATAACGCGCTGCCAATGCTGGACGAAGCCACCTATGAGCAGCCGATTCTCAATGCGACTGACTACGTTCCCTTTACAAAGGACGCTCTTCAAGCCAACCTTCAGCGGACCGGCGGTCAGAACTTCCCGGTCGTCTACGCCACGAATTCCCATATGCCTCACGAATGGGACTGGAACTTTGGTGTCCAACATCAATTCAAAGGAAACGTCATTGTTGAGGCCCAATATAACGGCAACCGCGGAGTGGGCCTGCTGGGACCCGATGACATCAGTCTGTTCCCGAAGTCGCAGTTTGTTCCCGCTAATGCATCGATCTACGGCACGAATATCCAGACGCCCTTTAGCAACACTGGGAATTGGGGGCCCACTGAGCAGCTCGCGTTTCTTGCCATGCCAAATCCTATCTACGGGCAGGTTAGACTGATTGGCGCTAATATTGGTAAGTCGCTGTACCAGGCCATGGTCATTCGCGCCGAAAAGCGCTTTTCCAAGGGGTTGTCGTTTCTCGGAAGCTATACTCTCTCCCAGTTGAAAGACAACACGGGCGGCCCTGATTTCGGCGGGGATATCACAAATTCCAGCGGAACCGGCGGCAGAGAGGCACAATCCGTAGACACCATCAGCGTTCTTTACGGGATCAGCCCGTTAGACCAGACGCACCGCGGTGTATTCGCGGCGACCTATGAGTTGCCCTTCGGGCGGGGGCGCCAATGGCTGGGCAGTCCTTCGGGTTTGGGAGGTAGGATGCTGGACGGCTTCGTGGGCGGCTGGCAGTTGGGCGGGATCTACACCGCTCAGTCCGGCACCCCGCTGATCATCAATGATAATAACTCGCAAATCAACAACGGCTATGGCCGTCTGATTAACACCTGGCCCAGCTTTGCGAATGGGGTAACCAGCATATCGGATCCGAGCTTCTCTGGAAACAGCAGCGTATTTCAGAACGAGAATACCTACAACTTCAACAACGTCACCGCCTACCGCTTTGACGCTTCGAAGATTCAGAGCGCCCAGGTATTTACTTACGGAAACTTGAATCCGGTGTATCCCGATATCCGCAATCCGGCGCACTTCGACACGGACCTGTCGATGATGAAGAACTTCGCGTGGTCTGAGGGGAAGCGTTATTTGCAAATCCGCGTTGAGGCTCAGAATGCCTTCAACCAGCGGGGTTGGCCGAACTACAACAACAACCTGGGAACGCCTGGCTTCGGCCTTCTGCTTGCCAATCCGACGGATACCTCTTGGCAGCATCCGCGAGTGCTGCAACTTTCCGGCCGGATTGTGTTCTGATCGGTGTCTAGGATCAATGAGGCCGTCCGTCCTGCGATGCGACGGCCTCTTGGACACTCAGAATCCGGTCCACGCCTGGATTGCTAATAGTCTGAGTGGTTCCGCTGGGCCAGATGATTTCAATCTCTTTGACCACCGATTCAGTGCCTAGTCCCAAGTGCAGGCGCAGATCGCTAGATCCCATGAACCCGATGCTCGCAGTGACGTGATTGTAGAGCGTGCGACCCGAGGCGGTAGTTACTTTCACTTTCGCGCCGATTGCGTCCCTGTTGCTCTTCCGCCCGGTTAGTTTAACCATGAGCCAATGGTTTCGGTTGCCGGTGTTGATGAGGATTCGGGGCTTTTCACCCAAGGCGGTGACCACCAGATCCATGGCGCCGTCGTTGTTCAGATCAGCAAAGGCGCTGCCGCGGTGATAACCAAGAGAAGTGAAGTCCGCGCCCAACTCTGAAGTAACATCTTCAAAACGTTGCCCGT
>CAJCIT010000176.1 GCA_903970405.1 Acidobacteriaceae bacterium
ATTATTCTGCTTGTGCTGCCGGAGGGCTTCATCTGAGATTACTCCCGCGCGAAGGCCCCAGGGCGGCCTTGAGATGCTCCGCCCATCATTGCCTATTCGTGCCGTAATGCCTCCAACGGTTCCACTGCGCACGCGCGCCGCGCCGGCGCCCAGGCGGCAACAGTCGCAACCAATCCCAAAACAGCGACCGCCGCCAAGACCGGTCCCGGCTCGAAGGACCGGACGCCGTAGAGTAAGCTCCTCGTATATCGGCCCGCGGCAAAGGTCAACAGCAGCCCGGCCAGCGTCCCAACTGTCAGCAGCCGCAGCACCTCTCCCAAAACCAGCCATCGAACGTTGGCGCGGGTAGCGCCGAGGGCGACCCGGATTCCGATCTCCGGGGTCCGGCTCGCTACGTGGTACGCCAGCAGGCCATACAGCCCCGTTGCCGCCAGCAACAGCGCCAGTCCACCGAATGCCGACGACAGCCAAGCCAGCAATCGCTCCTCCAGCAGTGAGCCACCGCGCTGTGTTTCCAAGTCCCGCGCAAACTCTACGTACTCGTGACCCGCCCCTCGCACTGTATTTTGCAACAAACCGACAAACTCTCTGGACAAGTGGCGGCTTCTAACCATCAGGACGCCATACTTTGCGGAATAAGAGTACTGCCATAGATTCACGTAGACCGTCGACGGATCGGGCTCCCGTGCACCGTTCAGCCTGGCGTTGGCCGCCACCCCGATGATTTCCAGATCCTGATCTTCCGGGCCGGTCCCCACGCGAATATGACGCCCGACAGCATTTCCATCCATCGCCAATCGCCTGGCCAGTTCCTGGCTGATGATCGCGGTTCGCACATCCTGGGCGCGGTCGCCCCGATTGAAATCTCGTCCGGCCACCAGTGGAATGCTCATCGTCTTCAGAAAGCCGTCCGAGACCCAAAACGTCTCTGTCTTGACGCCTGGCGTCTCCCGGTCACTTGTAAGCCGCACCTGGGTTGTGCTCCCGTTGCTCCACAGCGGCGCATAGTTTGAGTAACTGGCCGTCTCCACCCCAGCCAGTGACTCAACTCGTCCTAAAAGATCGCGATAGTAAGTCTCATCAGAGAAATTCCGATAGCCATCCGGAACCGGAAAGAGCTGTGCCTCCACAACGCCTGCTGTCTGGAATCCAAGCGGGGCATCATAGAGCTGTCTTAGCGACGAGTTAAAGAGGCTGGCGCCGGCCATCAGGGCCATCGTCACCGCTATCTGCACTGAAATGAGCCAGCGCCCGGAGGCGGCAGTCTGACCACCGCGGCGCCCGGCTTTCAACGCCTCGGCGACATTTACATCGCTACTGCGCCATGCGGGCAGGACTCCGAACCCGAGGCCCGTGATGAGCGCGGCGGCAGCCGCAAAGGCTCCAACCCTCGCGTCGGGCGACGTGTTCAGCGTGAAGTGGATGAACGCCGTCTGGATCTGCATCATGAGGACACGGTCGGCCGCGTACGCTAGCACGGAACCCAGCACAAGTCCCGCCAGCACCAACAGAAGGCTTTCCGTTGCCAGTTGCTGAGCAATCTGAAACCGGGACGCGCCCACCGCCAGCCGTAACGCGATCTCCCGCCGACGCCGCACTCCTCGCGCCAACAACAGGTTCGCGAGATTGACGCACGAAATCGTAAGAACCAGCAGGCAGATTCCAAGCAGCACGGTAACCGGCCGGCTGAATCGCCGGCGCAGCATGTAATCCAACCCTGTCGCATTGGAAACCAAGTGCAGTTTTTGCGAAACGAACTCACGCCTCCGTTCGCCCGTGGCATCGGAAGGGGCATCTTGTTCCAACAGCCGCCGCTCAGTGGCCGTGAGGTATGCCTGCGCCTGCTCGATGGAAACGCCGTTCGCCAGCCGCGCGAAGACGTGGACCAACGAATAGCTGCCTGTTCCCGGCTTTGCACGAGCGCCACTGGGGTCTTGCGCCGCGGGCAAGAGGGCGCCCGGCCAGAAGCCCAGCAGCACTCCATGAAACTGGGGCTCGGCGACTCCAACAATCGTGAACGGTACGCCCTCAATTCGAATGGTGCTTCCAATAGCGCCTGCTTTGCCCGCGAACGCAGTGCGCCAATAGCTATCCGTCAGCATCGCGACCTTGCCGCTGCCCTCGCTGTCGTCCTGGGGCGCGATCAGCCGGCCGAGTTCGGCGCGCATTCCGAACGTCTCCGCGCAGCCGCCGGTCATCGCAAGGACGCCGATCGGCTGGACATCGCCCTGCAATTCGGTTGTCAGGAGAGGCGTGGAAACGCCGCAGGTCCCGGCAAACACGGGCGCGGTATCGAGGTCTTTCAGAATTGTGGACGGCAAGTACGCGTCGATTCCGACAAGCCGCTCCGGGGCGCGAACGCCTGACATCGGCCGCAGCAGCAACGCATTCACCAGGCTGAAAATCGCCGTATTCGCGCCAAGCCCCAGAGCCACGGAGACCACAGCTAGTGCGCTCATCGCCCGGGCCCGGCGCAAAGCCCGAACGCTATAGCGAATGTCCCGCGCCAGCCGCTCCAGAATGCGCACGCAAGCCTCCCGTTCGGCGGTCCGTCCGCCGAAATCCTCGAAGTGCCGATTATCTCAATGGAACCTCAGCGAGGTGGGGACCATCGTTTCGCCGAAATCGCCGCCTTTTGGCGTTTGCAGCGAGGGGAAGTCTTTCCGCCAACGGACCGGTTTAAGAGTCGCGAAAGAGCGCGCGAAGCCTTCCTGCTCAAAATGCTTGTCGTTGGTCAATACGTCGGTCAAAACTTCGCGCCTAAAACTTCATCGGTGGTTAAGATCAGGAGGCCCGCCATTCGGGGGCGCGATCACCCGGCCGAGTTCTTGCGCCCTCCGTGCTATCCTCGCCGTCGAATTATGTTTACCCGACGAGAGTTCCTGGCGGCCTCAACCGCCGCCTTCGCAGCCGAGCTATTCGCAGCGCCAACGCAATCGAACTCGCCCTCGGCCGACCTGGAAAAACTCGGCGCCGTGGCCCTCGCCGAAGCCAAGAAGTACAACGCGCAGTACTGCGACATTCGCATCGTCCGGCTTCTTAACCAGCAAATCGGCCTGCGCCTTTCGCCCGAACGCGGCACCGGCAAAACGCTGTCCGTCCCCAACGTCTCGGAGAACTCCAGCTTCGGTTTCGGGGTTCGCGTTATCGTGGATGGCGCCTGGGGTTTTGCCTCCTCGCCCGTCGTCACCCGCGAAGAGATTGCCCGCATCGCGGGCGAAGCCGTCATCATCGCGAAAGCGAACGCGAGCATTCAACCCAAGCCCGTCCAGCTTGCCCCCGTCAAGGCCTACCGCGACCGCTGGGAGACGCCTCACGAGAAGGATCCCTTCGCTGTACCCATGGCGGAGAAACTCGAGCTTCTTCGGGCCACCGCCGAGGAGGTCAAGAAGAACGCCAAAGTCTTTGGCAGCATGGCCACCATCAGCGTCCGCAGCGAAGACAAGTACTTCGCGTCCACCGAAGGCTCTTCCATCCAGCAGCTCATCCTGCAGATCTACGGCAACATCGACGCCACGGCTGTTGACCGCAAAGCCGGCATTTCGCGCAGCCGCAGCTATGTTCCGACCCAGGCCTCCGCCGGCTGGGAGTATGTTCCCGAAATGAACTTCGTTGAGAACGCCCAGCGTATTCGCGAAGAGGTGATTGAGCACCTTTCCGCGCCTCCGGTGAAGGCCGGCAAGAAAGACCTGGTCCTGATGCCGAACCACCTCATGCTTACCATTCATGAGAGTGTGGCCCATCCCACGGAGCTGGACCGCGCGCTCGGCTACGAAGCCAACTATGCGGGCACCAGCTACATCACTATGGATAAGATCGGCCAGCGCATCGCCAGCGATCAGTGCACCTTCATCGGTGACCGCACCTCGCCGCGGGCGCTTGCCACGGCCGGCTATGACGACGACGGTGTCAAGACTTCGCAGTTCACCATCATCGATAAGGGCATCTTTCGCAACTACCAGACCACCCGTGAGCAGGCCCATCTGGTCGGCGATAAGGAATCCCACGGTTGCAGTCAGGCCGATTCGTGGGCTACCGTGCCCTTCCAGCGCATGCCCAACGTCTGGCTGAAGCCGGGCGCGCCGGAGACTACCCTCGACGACCTTATCTCGGGCATTGACGACGGCGTCCTGATCGACGGCCGCGGCAGTTACTCCATTGACCAGCAGCGCTACAACTTCCAATTCGGCGGCGATGCCTTCTGGGAGATCAAGGGCGGCAAGAAAGGCGGCATGATCTCATCGGTGGCTTACCAGGCGCGCACGCCCGATTTCTGGCAGGCCTGCGATGCAACCGCCGGTCCCGCCTATTGGCGGCAATACGGCACCACCGGCGACGCCAAGGGCGAACCCACCCAGATCAACTCCATCAGCCACGGCTGCTCACCCTCGCGCTTTCGCCAAATCAATGTTCTGGTAACGGATTAACGCCATGCTTACACGCGACGAAGCACAGAAACTTTCAAGCAAAGTAATCGGATTCTCCACGCTCCCCGAATGCCAGGTCACGCTCAACGGCACGGAGCAGGTTTACACCCGCTTCGCTAACAACGGCATCACCACCGCCGCCTTCGGCACAAGGCTCACTGTCACCATCGCCGTCACTCGCGATGGGCAAACCGGCCTCTATTCGGTTGACGAAACCGGAGACGCCTCTCTGCGCCGGGCCGTCGCTAAGGCTGAAGAACTCGCCGCCATCGCCCCGCCGAATCCGGAGCGCATGCCGCCGCTTGGCCCCCAGCAGTATCCAGCCACGCCTCATTTCGACGAGGCAACCGCGAAGGCTCGCGCCCCGGAGATGATCCCGCACGTGAAGACCATCATCGACGTTGCCAAACAGAAGCAACTTGTGGCGGCGGGTCTCATTGAGCGCACGCATCGTGTCACCGCTATTGCTAATAAAGCCGGGCTCTTCGGCTTCGAAGAATCGGCCGATTCGCAGTTGACCACCACCATCCGCATGGCCGATGGTTCCAGCTCCGGCTGGGCCGGCCAGCCCTCCACGAGACTCGCTGACATCGATAGCGCCCATCTTGCCGCGGTGGCATCCGAGAAGTGCGCACGGTGGAAGAGCCCTAAGCGGCTGGAACCCGGCAACTACACCGTGGTTCTGGAACCCACCGCCGCCGGCGATTTGGTTCGCCTCATCACTCCCGGCTTCTCCGCGCGCAACACGGACGAAGGACGGACGTTCCTGAGCAAGCGCGGGGGCGGGACCCTGGTCGGCGAGAAACTCTTCCCCGAATTCATCACGCTTCGGAGCGATCCCTTCGATCCACGGCAGCCCTCCGGCCCATGGACTGGCGACCTGCTGCCGGCCCGTCCCATGACCTGGATTGAGAAAGGCGTCGTCTCGAACGTCGCCTATGACCGCTACTGGGCGTCGAAGACCGGCAAGGCGCCGACTCCCGGTCTCGGCTTTGGCTTCGGCGGTCCTCAAGGAAACCTCATCCTGGAAGGCGCCAGCGCCTCGCTCGACGACTTAATCAAGACCGTCGATCGCGGCTTGCTCATCACTCACTTCTGGTATATCCGCGTCGTGAACCCGCAAACGCTCCAGCAAACCGGCCTTACGCGCGATGGCGTTTTTCTTATCGAGAACGGCAAGATTACCGATCCCGTGATGAACTTCCGCTTCCTGGAAAGTCCGGTGCGCCTCTTGAAGAATACACGCGTGTTAGGTCCGTCCATCCGCGTGCGAGGTTTGGAGGGCGGTCTCATGATCGCGCCCGCGCTTGTGGCGACGGACTTCCCGCTGCCGTCGGTCTCCGATGCTATCTAAGCGGATTCCGCGTAAGTCACTTGAGGCTTGACGGCCTTAGCCAGAAGCGTATCCAGGCAGAATTTGCCTGGTCCGAAGATCAGGATTAGAAGAGACGCGAACAGGAAGGTATAAGGGGCTGCCGCGTAGAACTTATCGGGATCGGAAAAGGCGGACAACAACGCCTCGCGGTCCCCAGTGATGAACGCGGCGATCATATTGCAAGTCAGGAGTAGAGCAATGAGACGCGACGCCAAACCTAAAACAAGCAGTATGCCGCCTGCAAGTTCCAAGGCGCTGATGAGAGGTGTGGCGATGCCTGGCGCTGGGATACCTAAATCAGTAAAATAAGCAGTCACTTTCTCCAAGTGAGTGAGGTGGCCCCACCCGGTTACGATAAACTGCCATCCCCAATAGAGCCGCACGGCCAGCAGGAAGGGAGATTGGAGGCTCGATGCCGCCTGAATCAGTAAGTGATAAAAGTGCCGCGCAGTTTCAACTAAGTTCTTCACGTTAGGATCCCTTCACCTGACGCGCTTTGCAGAGCCATCCCATGCGCGCCCACGACGCAAACCAGAGTTCGAGGTTATCTGAAGACTCCATCGAAGCAACCACCTCCCCAATGGCCCTGCCTTCCCGAAGCGCGACGAGAATGCGATATTCGTGCGGGGCGAGGCGCCGGTAGTACACGATAAAACCAATCCGATGCACAGCAAGGAATGTCTCCGCCGGCGTCACCTTGCTGTATGTGCGGACGATGCCGCGTTCTTTGCGGCGAATAACGGCGTTGCTCGCGGCGCCGTGCTCGTCCTCGCCGGCCGCCTGTACCTTAATGCGCAGATCGTCAACCGGATATTGCAATTCGAGCAGCGAGATACAAGGCTGTAGACCAAAGACCATTCCTTCGTGAAGTTCGATCAGATCCTCGGGGCCGAGGGGCTTTTCCGTTGCAGCATCGAACGCCTCAATGTGCGCCCACTCCAGGCGCACCATATCGAGGGCCAGCGCGTGGTTTTCTCCACCGAATTCGGGGCGATTCTTAAGCCACAGTTCCAGGCGCGAGCCGAGGTTTCTCATCGTATACGATTCGGAAGGCATTTCCGCGAGGTAGGTCTCAGCCAGCCGGTCGAAGGCTTTCAGCCCGAGCACAGCGCGCAAGCCGGGAAAATCGTCCCGAAGGGAGTCTAACGCCCGATACCAATAGGACTCACGGTAGATTTGAAGCCGCTTTAACGACGTCAGCCGGCTATTCCTCTTGATCAGGGCTTCCGCTTCAAGACGGAGCGGACCGCCGGAGATCGCCAGCGGAGTCATGATGGCTGCCGCCATCCGCCGCTGCAATTCAACCAGTGTCATCGCATCACCGGGGAAAGAGCCGGCATAAACTTACGCGCCTTCATTGCTTCGGCGTGAACCCGGCTAAACGAAGGAATGCGGTCATCCCATTCCAACAAGGTCGGAGTGGGACCGAACCTCGAAATGGCGCCTGCGTAAAGCTGCCACACCGGATCGATAACCGGGTGATCGTGCGTATCTAGGATGTACCTTTCAAATTTCGAATGGCCCGCTAGATGGATTTGAGTGACGCGCTCCGGCGGAACGCTGTTTAGATACTCATACGGGTCAAAATCGTGGTTCCTCGACGATACGTAGATATTGTTTACGTCCAGCAGGATGCCGCAGTCGGCTTGCTCCGCAACCTCATTCAGGAATTCCCATTCCGTCATTTCGGAAATGTGATATTCCGCGTAACTGCTGACGTTCTCCACTGCGATGGGTACTTCCAGATACGAACTTGCTTCACGAATCTTGCGGGCCGTGATGGCGGCTGCTTCAAACGTGTAGGGCATGGGCAGCAGGTCATGGGTGTAACGCCCGTCCACGCTTCCCCAACACAGGTGGTCAGTCAGCCAGGGGGTCTTGGTTCGCTTCACAAGCGCCTTGAGGCGCCGGAGGTGCTCGCGATTCAGCGGTTCGGCCGAGCCAAAGTACATCGAGACGCCGTGCTGAACCACCTGGTACTGCTCAAGAATCTGGTCGAGGATGGCTAGTGGACGGCCTCCGTCCACCATGTAATTCTCGGAAATGATCTCGAACCAACTGACAACCGGCTTGTTTTTCAGGATGTGCTGATAGTGGGGAATGCGCAGCCCAATCCCGATTTCGTAGTCGGTAAAACCATTGAGTCGATTTGCTGGCATCTTTAGTCCAGGTGGCTTACTGGTGGGGGCACCCGTTGATCCTCAAGTCCCCCCACGAAATCTCTTACTCTCTACTTACGAGTGCTTCTTTCCATCGGTAGCGCAGCCACCGTTGCCTTTACAGGAATTCTTGCCGGCACAGGCGTGCTTTTCGGCAATACCGGCGGCGGCAGCCTTGTTGTCTTTCGAGCCATCGGTAGCGCAGCCGCCCTTGCCCTTACAAGAATTCTTGCCGGCGCAGGCGTGCTTTTCCTTCGTCATTTTGCCGGTGGTCTTGGTCGTTTTGTTGCCGTCGTCGCCGGTTCGGGGAGATCCGAAGGCGCGGTCAGTTGTGCCAACAAGCAAGCCGGCCATAGCAGCCGTCAATGCTAACGATTTCTTTGTAACGTTCATTGGTTTTTCCTTCTAAACTGCTCAATTCTTAGCGGCCAACGCCCGGTCGAGCCTGATATTTTTCCCGAGCGCCGGGAATGTCGTCGAAACGCTGTCTCAAGGAGGAGCGCTGACCTAAAATGACGGTGGGCCTGGAGGATATTCCGGAAGGAACATTAAACTCTACTCATAATCAAGGATTGATCTGCGCGCAGACTGTTTCAGTGGCAGTTAGGCGTATTGAGCGGCATTCACGGGGTCCAAGTGCTCTTGTGTCCACACCCGGAATAAATTGCTGGCTTCCAGGTCTCTAGCGGAAAGGAACCCACTGAACTCAGTTCGATCCAGGCGGTCCGATGCTGGTCAGGGAAACAAGACAAAGGCCCGAATCGTGGGACGAGCGAAAGGCGGCGGTTAGGCTTTGGTGGACCTTGCCTTGGCACCTGCTTGAGTATGCGTTCGATTGGACTGCATACTTCCTTAGTCGCTGGGCGTTTCTGGAGGTTCTTGAGTATTTAGGAGTTCTATCGGTGTTGTTTGGCGTGATTTTTTACCTAGCTGAAAGCGGCGACCGGAAAAAGCAAAAACACTATCAGGCCTGGCAAGTGATCAACACCGCCCAAGGCAAGGGCGGCGCCGGCGGAAGAATCGAGGCGCTCCATGAACTCAATGCCGATGGCGAACCTCTGGCCGGCGTCGACATCTCGGACGCGTTTCTTCAAGGAATAGACCTGCGGCATGCCAACCTGCTTCGCGCCAATATGGCAGCCGCCGACCTTCGCGATAGCAATCTGGCAGGTAGCAATCTTGCGTATGCACACCTGAAGTCGGCCAATTTTCGGCGAACCAATTTGCGGTTGGTCGATCTGTTTGAAGCCGACCTCGAGGATGCCGACATGGTTGGAGCGATTCTCGAAGGCGCCAATCTGAAACACGTAAGCCTGAAGAACGCGGATCTACGGAATGCCGATCTCAAGGCGGTCCAGTGGAAGGAGATCAAATCGGTCGAGTGTGCGAATATCTACGGGGTCAGGAATGCCCCGGAGGGATTTCTCGAATGGGCGCGGCAGCGTGGCGCGATTGCCGAGAGGGGCGCTGATGAGTAATCGATGATTCAGAAAGGAAGTCGTCGAATCACTCGCCGGACTGTTCTTGCCGGGGCCGTCCTTAGCATCGCCACCCGGAACCTTGCCGGCAGCGGCTTGGATCCGGTTCGACTCAAGATTGGCGGAGGCGAAATCGATGTGCAGTTCGGCGCGGGCGCGTTCGATGTGGGCCGCGATGGCATTACTAATTGGATCTCAGACGCTGCAAAGGCAGTTACCACTTATTACGGACATTTTCCCGTGCCGCAAGCGGTGGTGGAGGTTGCGCCGTTGGCCAACAAGTCAGGCGTGTTTGGCGGCGTAACCTACAACTCACTGCCTGCGCGAACAAATATCGAAGTCGGAGAACGAACCAGCGAGACTGCTCTTAAAGACGACTGGACGATGACTCACGAAATGGTTCACCTCGGTTTTCCGAACATGCCGAGGCGGCACCACTGGATTGAGGAGGGCATCGCGACATACGTAGAGCCAATCGGCCGGGCGCAGGCAGGTACGCTCCGGGTGGAGAAGGTCTGGGCTGACATGTTTCACGATATGCCGAAGGGTGAACCGGGTCCCGGCAGCCGTGGGCTGGATCAGACCCATAACTGGGCCACTACCTATTGGGGAGGCGCACTCTTTTGCCTGTTTGCGGATGTGCAGTTCCGGGAACGCACCGGCAACCGGCGCGGCCTGCAAGACGCCTTGCGGGGAATTCTCGACGAAGGGGGCAATATCAATGCCGACTGGCCCATTGAGCGCGCCTTTCAGGCCGGCGACAAGGCGGCCGGGGCGCCGGTTCTGACGGAACTGTATGCTAAGGCGAAAGATACACCGTTCTCGATCGATTTACCCACTCTCTGGCGGCGACTGGGAATTTCGGCGTCAGGCGGCAGCGTGAGTCTTAGCCCGGATGCAGAGCTTGCTACCATTCGGGCCGCAATCACCGCCAAACCCATTTAGATCGGCGTCGGGCTAGATCGGCGCCCGGCGCCCGCCGATTCTGGTATTGCCATGCATGGGGCATAAACTCTCAGCCGGATTTCTTTGGATCTTCGCGTGACTTTTCGAATCCTGCCGGCGAAATTCCAGGCGTGGACCGAAAGAGCGATTAATAGATTTCGCGTCAACAGGCTGCGAGGTACACGCGTTGCCTGGTTGACCCTATATGGATGCTCTTCCTCCCAGAGTTAAGGCCTTTGCGCGTTCCTCTGATTGGCGGTAAATGGATTTAATGCGAGACGAGATTCCCGACACCACCGATTTTTTCCAAGAGATCTACCTGCGGCACAACGAAGCCCTTTACAGGACCGCTCGCGCCAGGTTACGAAACGATGACTTCGCGCAAGAGACTGTCCAGGAGACCTATTTTCAGGCATTTCGGTGTTTTCAGCGCTTTGAAACCGGAACCAACGCAAGAGCCTGGTTATTCTCCATCCTTCAGAATGTCATCCGTCACCACAGGCGAAAATGCCTCCACCGATGGGAGACCGGTGACGCCCGCTTCTTTGAAGAGACCTTGCGGGCGCCGGAGCTGATCGTCGCGACGATCTCCGACAAACGCGTATTGGCATCTCTGTCGACCATCCCTCCGATCTTTGCGCAAATCGTGATTCTGGCGGATGTTCATGATCTCACTTATCGCGAGATCGCCGACCGGCTGCGGGTTCCAATCGGAACGGTGATGAGTCGACTGAATCGCGGACGGAGGCTCCTCCGCGGGCAATTGCGCGGCGTGGCGGAAGAGCTAGGAATCGTGAGGCCCCAGGCGCGCAAAGGTGCATTTGGAGAATATGCGGCCTAAGACGCCTAACTTAATGTTGGCCATCCTGTTGAGTGGGCGGCGGAACGGGCTGGTTTGTCACTATTTCAGATATGGCACCATATTGAAAATGACGGTCTCGCGTATGCACGCCAGCATCCAAGGCATCGTCCGTCGGCGGTCTTAGGGGGCCTTGGGCTTCACGCGGCGAATACGATTCGCTCCATGATTTAGCGAGATTACCGCTAGAGAGGCGAAAGATTTGACGGGTTTTCTGCGGGCGCTGCGATTCGGGTGGCGAACCCTAATGCGCAGCCCCTCCACCTCGCTAGTTGCCATCGCCGCACTGACGCTGGGCATCGCGGCAAACGTAGCGGTGTTTACCGTGGTGGAACGCGTACTGCTGAGGCCGCTCAATTTACCCGGTATTCAACGGTATCGGCCGGTCTGGCGCACTCTTCGCTCGAACCCGACCCTTCGTTGGCCTGTCTCCTACCTGAACTTGCGCGACATGGCGCAGCGCAACAGGACGTTTGAAGCGCTGGGTGGGATCACCCAGGGCGATGACTTGAACCTGACGGTGGGTTCTCCTGAACGAGTAGAGGCGCGCGAAATCACATCGGACTTGCCCAGCGCGTTTGGCGTAACGCCAGCTCTGGGGCATTGGTTTTCAGGCGACTCGACGGCAACGGGCAAGACAGACTCAGCGATGCTGGCGTGGAGCCTCTGGAAGAGGCTGGGTGGCGACCCCCACATTGTCGGCAGCACCATTCGCCTCAATGAGAGGTCTCTTACGGTGGCTGGTGTGCTGCCGGCATGGTTCCGGCTACCCATTCTGGGCGCCGAGCGAGTCCAGGTTATTCTGCCGCTGGACAGCACCAGCGACGAAGCGAAGAAGCGCGGTTTCAACTACCTCCTGGCAGTGGGCAAAATGAAGCCTGGCGTTACCGCCGAACAGGCGCAAGCGGACCTAGTGAACGTGGCGGCGGCGCTGGAGAGGGAATACCCCGGGGACAATGCCGATGACTCTGTGGTCATAACACCGATCCTCGAAGCGATCACGACACCTGAGTTTCGCGAAACAATTTGGAGTTTGCTGGCTGCCGTGGTGGCAGTTCTGCTCATTGCGTGTTGCAATGTCGCCAGCTTGTTGCTGGCGCGTTCGGTGGTGAGGACCAGAGAGACTAGCCTGCGTGTGGCACTCGGGGCGAACCGATCCCAACTGGCAGCGCATTTCATCGCCGAAGCTCTGATACTGTCTTCGATATCCGCAGTGCTTGGCGTTGCGCTCAGCCTGGCAATCATCCGGCTGTTTTTTGCGCTGGCGCCAAACGGAATCCAGCGGGGCGAAGAGATTCAACTCGACGGCGTTGTGGTGTTCTTTTCGATTGCTGTCGCCGTGCTTGCCGGTCTTCTCTGCAGCCTGGTCCCGCTCATCCATGCACTGCGCATGGCGCCGAGCCAAGTTCTAAACGATGGAGCACGTTCCTCCTCGGCGCGTCGGGGACGGCGCACACTGCGGGCGCTGGTGGCGGGCGAGGTGGCTTTGTCCTTCCTGCTGGTGACCGGGGCACTGGGTCGATTTGCGGATCTTGAGAGGCTCAGAAACACGCCGACGGGGTTCGAGCCTGCTCATGTGCTGACCACCCAGCTCTTTCTGTCCCCGGGGAGGTACCCCGAGGACGCGGCCCTGGTGCAGCAGGAGAGGCGCATTCTGGCGGCAGTGTCGGCGATTCCAGGTGTGGAAAAGGTGGGAAGCATCGACCAGCTTCCGATTCTCGAATCCGGCACCAATTTCCACCTTTTCGTGGATGGCGTCCCACCCAAGCCCATCGATCAGCTTGAGTGGGTAGAGGTTCGTGCCGTCAGTGAGAATTACTACGCCGCGATGGGCATCCCCCTGACCGCGGGCAGATTGTTTAACGCGGCTGACGCCGGGAAGGGCATTTCTACTGCGATCGTTAACCAAGCGGCTGCGCGAGCCTACTGGGAGGGGCGGTCTCCACTTGGGTCGTTCGTTAGGCTCGGCGATCCGGACTCTGACGTAAAGACCGAGATTGTCGGCGTGATTGCCAATATTCGAAACGCGCAATTGCAGATCCGCCCTCTGCCTGAAATTGACCTCTTTTACCCGCAGGTTGCCGACCCCAGCATGGCTCTGGCCGTGCGTTCTGCATTGCCGCCGTCCGTACTCGCCCCGCGTCTGGAGCAGGCGGTACACAAGATCGATGCCGAGCAGCCACTCTTCTCGACGATGACAATGCCGGAGGTGATCAGTCAATCGTTGACACAAGAGCGCCTGGTAGCCGTGATGGTGGAGCTGTTCTCTTCGGTCGCGTTGCTCTTGGCCATGCTGGACATTTACAGCGTAGTGGCGTATTCGGTAGCGGAGCGAGTACCCGAGATTGGTACGCGCATGGCGCTTGGCGCGGCCGAGAATCAGGTGGTGAGCCTGATTCTGAAACAGGCTCTGAGGATGGTGGCATGGGGCTTGGCGTTGGGGGCTGCGGCGCTGGCGCTGAACGCGATTCTTCGGATGCAAATGGCGCACTTCATGCCGGGGAGCTCATGGACATCATTCCTTACAGCACTGGCCGGCTTCACGTCGGGCCCTTGGTGGACGTACGTCGTAGCCGCCCCAGCGGTTGGTGTAGCTACCACATTAACGAGCCTTATTCCGGCCTATCGCGCGACACTGGTAGACCCGATGATCGCCATGCGCAATGATCTTCGCAGCGTTTGGCGGCAATCACGGGAGCGGATTCTAAAGGTGGTTGAATTTTCCGCGCCGCGCGATGAACCCCGCCTGACGGAAAGTGCCGTGATTAGGGAGCTGGCACAATCGAATCGGCGGTCAAAGACGCTCGATGCGCAACTCCAGACTACGGTGGAAGTGCTGAGCGGAACTTTTGCCGCGAGCGGCGTCTGGCTGATGGCGCGGAACGAACAAGGCGAATTCGCATGCGTGGCCGCCGCGGGGTGTTCCGGTGCGCAATTTAGTTTTGGGGCGAATTCAAGGCTTCTGCAGCGCCTGAAATCTTACGGGGCGCCGCTGCCGGTTACGCCCGCTGACCTTGCTGCGATTATTCGCTACTACGAACAAAACGGGATTTCGGGAATTGAAGACTGGCGTTTGGTGGAGCGGCTGGGCGTCACGCTCGCGGCGCCCGTTGCGTTGCGAGAAGAATTGATCGGAATGGTGCTGCTGGCGCCGTCTCGCGCGGAGAGTGACTTTACGCGTCAGGATCGCGAGCTGTTGCGAAACCTATCGCTGCAACTGGCGCTGATTCTGGAGAACTCAAATCTGGCGCGGCGCGCGCTGGAAGATGAAAAACTCCGCAGGGATTTGTCGCTCGCGACCGAAGTGCAAAAAAGGCTGTTCCCGGAACAAGCTCCGCAGCGCGATTCTCTGACCCTGGCCGCAGGCTGCATTCCAGCGCGGGGCGTGGGCGGGGACTATTATGACTTCTTCGATCTGGGTCCCGCCAGAACGGGCATTGCGTTGGCCGACGTGGCTGGGAAAGGCATTGCCGCGGCGCTGATCATGTCAGTGGTGCAAGCGTCATTGCGAGCCTTGACCACGGAGACCGATCTATCGCTTGCGGAAATCGCAAGGCACTTGAATAAGCTGGTGCTGCGGTCGACTTCAAACAGCAGCTACGCCACATTTTTCTATGCGGAGATCGACGATGCGCGGCGGAGACTGCGGTATGTCAACGCGGGGCACAATCCGCCCATGCTGTTTCGCGGGCTTTTCGAGCCTGCGGGTGTCCGCGTCAATGCGAATTGGACACTCGCTCATGATGGCGCCACCGCGTTGGCAAGGGCTGAGATATGCGAAGAGCTCACAGTGGGCGGCCTGGTGATTGGCCTCTTTGCAATGTCAACGTACGAAGAGGCGGAGGTTGCCATGGAACCTGGCGACTTGCTGGTGGTATTCACCGATGGTGTGAGCGAAGCCCTGAACCCGGCCGGTGAAGAGTACGGCGAAGAGCGCCTGCGCGAAGCAGTGTATGCCCGGGCGAATCTTTCGGCGGAGTTGTTGATAGGGCAGTTGATGGCGGAACTGAAATTGTGGATCGCCGAAGCGCCGCAGCATGACGACATGACGTTGCTGATTGCGCGAATGGACTAAGAGCGCGCTGCCTATCTTCATCTTCCGCCACCGGCCGAGAGTCATCTCGGCTGCTCTTGGTTGCGGTTGAAACGAAAGAACAGCCGCACTGGCCAGCCCTTCTGGCAAGCGGCGACCTATGACCACTGGGCTCGTGGCGAGAAACAATCTCAGCGCATCAAGGCGTACGTCGAGAACAACCCCGTGCGCTGTTTGCAATCTGGGCCTCTGTCGGAATCGGCCGTGGCACGGGCGGAGGCGGAAACGTCGGCGGTTTTTCGCGCCGCCGGTGTGGAGATCGCCTGGAAGGGCTGCGACGAGAATACGGCGGCGGGGCCAAATGGTGAAGCTTGGTTCATTCTGCGGTTGCGGAACGACAAGCCGCCCGTGACCGCCGGCGCCACTTCACTGGATGCGATGGGCCGCGCGGCACGATGCCGATGCGGATGCACTGTTGGGGCTCGTGATTGCGCATGAACTGGGGCACCTACTGCTGGGGCCGGCCCATGTGGACGATGGCGTGATGCGGGCGGCCTGGAAGAAAGATGAACTGGAGGCATTGCGGCAGCGGCGTCTGCGCTTCACCAAAAGCCAACGCGAGCGGATCCAACAGGAGTTGCGGGCGAGAGCGGAACTGGTTGCCGGACCTACCAGCAAGTGAAGCGCGGTCCGTTTTGTCGGTGCGTGAATCCGCATGGAGCCTCATTTCCGGCAAGGTGCTTGTTTGTCGGCATCTCGGACTGCTGCCCCTTATGGTCCCGAGACGGCGTAGTGTGGGGCCTCATGTGCCGGTTTCTCGCGCCATACTTTGCAAGCCAACGCGGAAGGCCCGTAAAATAAGGGCTTGCGTTGTCTTACATTTCAGTCTCACAATGGAGGCGATGAAATACGGCTATGAGCCCTGCCTTCTCCCGTTTTTGAGGAAGCTGGAACACAGCAACTCGCTAAAATTCAACTTCTCACCATCAAACAATTCTTGGCGGGCAACGAGCCGCACAATCCCACCGGTTGCCTGTGGCGCTTTTGAGAAGGCCGCCAAAGAACAGGCCGGCGATCTTTTCTAATGGCTGATGTCGATATCCCACAGGCCGAGGCGGACGCCCTGATTGCAATGGAAAAGCAGTGCGTCGACAAAAAGAATTGGCTGTTTCCAGGACCGGGCGCCAGACTGGCGATTGCCTTGGCCTCACGGGACAAGCGTGAGAATTTTGTTCTCGATATCACTCGCGCACAGATCAAGCTGACGAAAGCCACCTATCAGAACAGGGCGCGTCAGGCGATCATCCTCATGCGTCTTGACCTCGACGGACCGCTGCACAGAAACCCGGACGATCAGGAAATCCCGTGCCCCCATCTACATATTTACCGCGAAGGCTACGCCGACAAATGGGCCGTCCCGGCCCCAATTGACCGATACCCGAGCTCGCAAGACCTGTATTCCGCCCTCGATGCGTTCATGCGACACTGCAACATTACGGAGCCGCCTCAAATCGACAGAGGGCTTTTCTCATGAGCGTAGCCGAGATCGAAAAACTCCTCAAAGACTACGGGGAATGGCTGAAGGATAAAACCAGCCTCCGGCAGATGAACGGCTCTTGGGTCGAGATAACAACGCCTTACCTCGACCGGCACAACGATGCTTTGCAGATTTACGCCAGCGGCGAAAACGGCGCCTTCGTTCTGACCGACGACAGCTATATCATTCATGATCTTGAAGCGTCAGGCTGCAAACTGGACACGGAAAAACGGAAAGACCTTTTGCGGATGACTCTTAACGGGTTCGGAGTGAAGCTGAACGCCGAAGCAATCGAGGTTCACGCCACGGCTGAAAATTTTCCACTTCGCAAGCATAATCTCATTCAGGCCATGCTCGCGGTGAATGATCTCTTTTACCTTGCCAAGCCCGTTGTCGAGAGCCTCTTTCATGAAGACGTGGTTACATGGCTCGAGGCGAACGACATCCGTTATACGCCGAGCGTGAAATTTACTGGCATTAGCGGATACGACCAGCATTTTAATTTTGCTATCCCGAAATCCAGGAAGCAGCCAGAGCGTATTGTGCAAGCGATCAACCGCCCGACCCGCGACAGCGCATTGTTATTCATCAATGCTTGGAGCGACACGCGCCAAGTCCGCGCTCCGGACTCGAAGGCATACGCCATTCTCAACGACGAGCAATCGATTTCGGGCGGAGTTGTCGAGGCACTTCGGAATTACGGTATCCGGCCCGTGCCATGGAGGCAGCGCATCGACGTTGTAACGGAGCTGGCAGTCTAACCCTGCTCTTGCCCCGGCCGCCGTCGAACTGAAGGCGGTTGCTCAATGGATGGGTCGACACGAAGAACAACCGAGCGGGTCGCAACTCGAACACGCAGCCGACGTCATTTTAGCCACGAGCGTTGGTTTGAGCCCAGACCCACAAAACCTCTACTCTCCCTCAAATACTCCCGTCTGCCGGTTCTTCTGTACCGTCGACGCCCCAAAGCATCGCCCGTTCATCGCCACGTAGACCCCCGCGGGTAGGGTCTGCGCAAAGGCGAGGGCGCTGCCCAGGTTGAACAAACCATCCGAGCTTCCGAACTTGTACGGAATCATCGCACCGGTCAGGACGATCGTCTTGCCCGTTACTTCCGCCTCCAGCCGCCGAGCCGTTTCGGCCATC
>CAJCIT010000177.1 GCA_903970405.1 Acidobacteriaceae bacterium
CCCGGGGAGCCGACGAAAGATCCTCCCATGCCTGTGCCTGTTGCCTAAACTGAGGCCAGCCGGCGTCAGGTAGTTTGAACTCCACGATCAGCGTGAAGTTGTGAGCGTAACCATAAACAAAGCGTAGTTCGCCACCCACCCATTTGCCATCGCACCAATCCGCCATGTCCATCCGGTTCACAAGCGCAAGAGGAGTAATTTTCTGAGGATCGAATGTCTTGTTCTGGAATATGCCCATTGGCCAAACCAGGCTTTCGACACCGGAGGAAACGATCTTAGCCTTAAACGCATTGATGTCGACTGGCGGGCCGGCGAGCTTCGCGGCGATGGTCAAGACGCTATCGAATGAGAATGCCGGATCTTTGCACCATCCGGCGGTGTCGCCCTGCTTGCAGTCATAGACCAGGAGGCTTTTCGCGGATTTCATGTTGGCATAATGACTAGCCGCATCGCTGCCGTTTGCCGGCAGCGATGCGAGCCCACGCCATTCGTGATTTTCGAAGACCTGAGCATCGCCGGCAACGGCCAGCATCAGGGCCAAACCGAGAGTGCGCATTAATTTAGGATTCCGATGGTGTGGCCGGACCACGGGAGTAATGTGGGTGGGCATTGTTGCCAAACCCCGGCATCCGCCGTATCGATGAGGGCCGGCGCGAGTCTCGGCGCACCCACCGCCGCCGCGCCGGCCGCCGGGGCCAGTGGGGCGCCCGGCTGCACCGCCTTCGCAAAGGAATTGATCACCGGCCGTTCCCCCGGGTGAATATGGAACTCATCCGCGACATTGTTCGCGACGGCGATGGAGTTGACATCTGCGAACGTTGCCGGGAGCTCCGGATCGATGAAGATCACTCCCAGGAGAGCGCGGAAGCCGGAGGAGAAAACCCGGGGATCAGTCCCGGCGGCGTCTGTGAATGCCACATTCGCTTGATCGAGTTTGGCTTTGTACTTGAACATCGCGCCCGAGATCCACTGGCTGAGCACTGCCGCTGTATAGAGGGAAACAGCCGGCGGGAAGTCGCTGGTTCGAGTCAAAGTGCCCTTCACTGCGTCGGCAACCGCTTGACGGAAGTCCGCGATGTCGTCCTCATTCACGTAGCCTCCACCCGGCAAATCGTAGCCTGCCGCCATCGTTGCCGGCACCCAGGCGGGGACTAGGGCCCGCGGATCCTTCGGCGCAACGTGCTGGGGCACGTTCACGAAGCAGGATGCGGCTTGGGTGACAAGAGCCGGAGTTACTATCTTGGGGAACATGATGCCAGTTCCCACTGCATACCAAAGGTCGAACATATGTGTGAATATCTCCTTTTAGGCGAGCATTCTCGCGGTTTGGACAACCTGGAGCCTGGGATTGCGCGACTCCCAGTGCGACAGTACCTTCCGGGCCAGCGACCGCGAAGCCGCCCGGTCTCCGCGGGCCTGGGCTGACAGGGCGCGGCGTAACCAAGCCAGCAGCAGCACGCCCGGAAAGAAGTAAGAAAGAGTAACGCCGCG
Organism: Acidobacteriaceae bacterium; assembly: GCA_903970405.1. GTDB lineage: Bacteria > Acidobacteriota > Terriglobia > Bryobacterales > Bryobacteraceae > CAJCIT01. Next base: position 1,492 of record CAJCIT010000177.1, read on the forward strand.
CCTTTTGTCAAAATCCCGCCAATAGTTTTCCGCTAACTCGTACTTCCCGGTTTTTCCGTAAAACTCCGCCAGGTCAAACAGGCTCCACAGCGCCCAATCGACGCCGCAGGCCTTGGCCAGATGCTCCTCCGCCTTGGCCGTATCCAGATCCTGCGCGGCAAGTATTCCCGTCACATAAGCTAACGCGGAATTTGTCCGGCCAGTGGGCCATCGCGCATGATTTTCCTGCAGCTTCTCCCGAACGGTGGCCAAAAGCGACGAATCGCCAAGGCGCGCCGCCCAGAAGGCGGCCTCCTCCAAGTAGCGGGCGCGGAGAGGTATCGGAGGAAAATCAAGTGCATCCCGCAGTTGCGATGCGGCCGACGCCGGCCGATCGGTAATTGCATAAAGCCCGCACAGGAAAGTCCTGGTTTCGAAACGGTCGAGGAGGTTGTCGTGCGTATCGAGCCGGCCTAGCTCGCCGATCAGCTTCGATTCGGCGATGTCCAGGTGGCCCATCAGAATCTGGCAGGTCACGGGCAACCGCGGCAGTCCCCCGTCTACGCCGAGGCAAGCCGCAAGGGCCTCCTGATATCTCTCCAGACCCAGCAGCGCAGAGGCCTGGCCAATGTGCAGAATGGGAACCTTCGCCGCCAGATCCGGCCTTTGCTTGAAAGCCTCAAGCGCTTCCGCGAAAAGCCCCGCTTCACAGAGAAAGTTGATTAAGTCCAGCCGCAGAAGCGCGCTGTCCGGCTGCAACTCCAGGGCGCGCTTAAGATGTGCGACGCCCTTTTCCGCGTTTCCGCACCGGGCCAGCGTGTAGCCAAGTCCGCGCAGAAAGCGGGGTTCGTCCCGATTGTAAGATAGATTTCGAGTAGCGGCGTCGACCATCGGGCCTGGATCATCCATCAGGGTGTAGTAAGTGGCCTCCACCCAGGCGCGCTCGCGGTCCGGGAGCCGCCTTGAGAGCCGGAAGGCAAGTTCCACCTCCGGATAAGCCTCGTCAAAACGGCCAAATGAATTGAGGCATCCGGCAAGCGAACTGTGGGCCTGAGCGAACTTCGGATCCAGCCGCACCGCCTCGCGAAACAGAGGCAATGCCTGCTCCATGTCGCCGACAGCATAGAAGGTCCGGGCATCGTAGTACTTCGAGAGCGCTTCAGGAACGGAGGATGAGAACTCACTGGCGTCAGGGCTATTGAGCTGGATGGAGGTGGGCGATTCCCCGGACGTCTCGCGAAGCCATCTGGCGGCGCTGGCGGACGCGGCCGCGGCTGTGGCGTAATCTCGAAACGGCTTTTCTACCAAGACGTGTAAATCGCCGGCGCGCAGCAAGCGGAGTACTAAGGAGATTCGCTCGCCGGTCCTTTGGATTTCTCCGTCAATCAAGAACGCGACCCGCAACTGAGCCATCAGAATTTCCAGCAGCTTACCGCCCACGGGCAGCGTGGCGTCAGACTGGAGCTTTCGCAGGGCCGGCAGTAAGTCTTCGTCGGCCAGTGGATGGACCCGCAAAGATTGGGATACGCCTGTCAAAAACATGCCGCGCGCCAGCCGCGCCACCACCTTATTCTCAGCCGCTGCCCGAAATCCATTGACCAGGACCCGCGCGCCCTCCGGCAGTTGGAAATGCGAGAGCGGCGCGCGCTCGGCGTAAACAATGGCGCCAGCCACGGTGAGGATGGCGCCGCCAACCCAATAGCGGCGCGTCCGGTCTGCTTTCAGTTGTCGAACGATCGGTTGCAGCGAAGCGGGACGAGCCCGGGGCTCCGATCGGGTACACAGGTCCCAGATCTTTCTTCCGGGCAGCAGCGATTGCCCCACTCTGCCGAACGCGAAGATGTCGCTTGCCGCTGACGGCAGCGCCCCCGATAGCAGCTCCGGCGCCATATATTCAAGGGTCCCCGCACCGCCGGGCTCGCTGGCTGAATCGGTTGCCAGACCCGGGCGCACAGCGCGGGCCAGGCCGAAGTCCATGATGACGGCGCGGGGCGGATCACCCGGTACCACCAGCACGTTAGCCGGTTTGAAGTCGCCATGGACAACGCCGTTAGAGTGCGCCGCATTCAGCCCCTCGGCGAGCTGCAGCGCCAAGATGCCTGCCGTCTTCGTCTTCGACGAAATGCCCGATTTCAGAAGCGCGCTAAGACTTTCGCCCTCGACGAGCTCCATCGCAAAGAACGGGATCTCCCCATCGTCGAAGATCTCGTGGATTCTGCAAACATTGGGGTGCGTAACTCGCCGCGCGTTTCTTACCTCGGCAATGAAACGCGCCTTGATCCAGTCGGAGGAGGCCAGCAGCCGGGCCATGGTCTTCAGCGCGACACGTTCCTGTAATGTGCGGTCAAAGGCCAGGTAGACCTCGCCCATGCCGCCCTGCCCGAGTGACCTCTCCACTTCAAAGCGCTTGAGCAGAAGTTGGCCCGGCTCGAAAACCGGCATCGCCTGAAAGTCGAGTTGCTGCTCGAGGAAGTTTTGATCCGCGGCAAGAAGATGGTGCCGCCAGAGGCGCTCAGCGCGGGAGCGCACTGCGGGGTCCGCTTCGGCCGCCAGCAACGCCGCCGGATTAGCCGCTTCAAGGAGTGAGTCGAACAGGTCCATCGCGTTATCCAATGAATGTGGATCGTCAGGCGGTGGCTTGCGGCCGGCGGAATCATCCATCGTTTCCCCCGCTCATGCGCGAGTGAAGCCAAGCCCGTGCCCGAAACCAGTCGCGCTTGACGGTGCGTTCGCTCACGCCCAGGGCGGCCGCGATCTCGGCTTCAGAGAGTTGCGCATAAAACCGCATCTCAACCACTTGGACCAATCGCGGCGATTCCTTTCCGAGCGTCTCAAGCAGTTCGTCGATCGCCAGCGCCAGGGAGAGTTGATCTCTGGAATCGACCGCGTATTGGTATTCCTCAAGTTCGACGGGCGCCAGTCCGCACCCACGCTTCTGAGAGCGCCGTTGCCGGGCGTAATCTACTAAAATCCGCCGCATCAGCTTCGCCGCAACCCGAAAGAAGTGCATACGATTTTGCCAATCCACTTCACTGCGGCCGCACAGCCGCAGGTATGCCTCATTGACAAGCGCCGTGGGCTGGAGGGTGTGTCCTGGCCTCTCCGCGCTGAGTTGGGCAGAGGCGATCCGGTGTAACTCGCAATGCACAAGGAGATACAGGGCTTCTTCAGCCTCACGGTCGCCTGCCGAAAGGCGGGCGAGTAGCCGCGTTACTTCACCTTCATCAGGCTCAGTCATCTGGGGATCGGCGTTTAGTATAACGGAACTGCGCCGCCCGGTGGAGTGAAGCGGGAGAATTAGAACGCTGTTTGCGGCCGCCATCGATTAACCCGCAACCAACAGCGGAATCCTGAACCAAAAAGGGACATCGACTTCAGCCGTCCCGACAAATTCTGCGGACTATGGCGGGCGGCGAAAACTACTTGACATCCTCCAGCCAGTCGGAAACCTTGTTCGATTTCCCCGGTTTTACCGGCGGGGCGGAGGGCGGCGCCGGACCGGACTGGGGCAGTATCATCATGTCGTCGAGCAGATAGGGATACGGTCTGACCTGAAGGGGATGGAGATCGGGCTGGAGCAACCACACGGTCCTTTCGGGGAACCGGCGAATCAATATGAGGTTTTCGGACACTCCGATATCCCGGGCTCTGACCACACGTGCGCCCGCGATATCGGCCGGGTTGTCGATCCACTCGACGAAACCATGTGTCGAAGAATAGCGCACAAAGACAAGCTGTTTGCCGTCAGCGTCGCGAAGCTTGGCGTCGATGCTAACGCGGCCTTGCGGGTCGCCGAAATTGAGATAGTCCCACGTCTCAAAGCGTCCAGGACCTAGGATGAGGGCGGGTTTGCCGGAGATCTGGATGGAATACCAGAAGGTAAATTGAAGGGCGCAAAGAGCGAATAGCCAGGCGGCGGCCCACGCCTTCAGAGCCGCGACCGTCAGGGAGCGACCGCGGTATTGGTTTGTTTCGGCCAACCGGTCGCTCCCTGACGGTCGCGGCTCAGAAGGGTTGCGGATGGCGCGGAGTCCGATCAAGGTCAGGAGAAGAAGAACACTCGTTAGCGCGGCGATGTAGTGAGGATAGAAATACGGGTAGATGCCAGTTCCCGCAAGAAAGAGCGCGACTGTGGCGGTGGCCCACAATGTTTCCTTGCTTCTTGCGGCCTTTCTCCGCAGGCTCCAGAGCGCGAAGAGTAACGCCAGATACAGCGGAGCGGGGGCGAAGAAACGCAGGAAACGCAAGCGGAAGAGGAGTCGCGCAGTGAAGCGGCTCAGGGTTTCGCGTCCATCGCCATGGGTGGCCACTTGCGCGTCGTAGTCATTTTTCTGGTCCAGGGTCAGGGTTCGGGCGGGAATGGGGTTCGCTTGAAACGTGAACGTGGTTGGCACGCCATACTGCTCCCGGCTCAGCATATAGGGAAGCTTGGTCCAATCGCCGGTGACGGCGTGACTGTGAAGCAGCAGAATGGCAATGCCGGGCGTCAGTCCGGTGGCGAAGAGAGCGGCTTGACGCCATGACCGGGAGCCCGATGCCCCGGACCGGAGAAACATCGCCCAGAAGAGGATGACGGAAAGACCCAATAACGCGGTTTCGAAGGGACGGGCCAGCAGGTGCCATCCAAGGCCGAGGCCGGCGATCAGCGCGTAGGTCTGGCGTTGAGAATGCCGCAATCGGGCCAAGCTCCCAAAGACGAGACAGCCGGCGATAGCGGCGGGCGCGCCGCCCCAATAGCAGTTCATCCAGGCGCACAACGGTCCGAAGGAGAAGACGGCCAGCAGAGCGCCTACGCCAGCCCAACGCGGACCGAGCCAGCCGCGGAGCATCCAATGGCACAGCGCCACAAGCAGGCTCATGGACAGCAGAACTCCCGCCCACGGGAAGCCGAAGATGCATTGGCCTAAAGCCAGAATCATGCCTTGGGCCGGGGGAAAGATGGAACTATAGGTTGGCTGCTGGAGGACAAACACCGTTTCGAAGAAGGCGGCGTTCAGGTTCGGCGGGTTGGCAAGGCGGCCATGGGCGAAGGTATCGCCCAGGAGCAGGTAGCCGAAATCGTCGGCCCCGCTCGGGATCGGCACGGGGTGGGTAGGCAGCAATAACAGACGGAGCACCAGGGTCAGACCGAAGAAGAACCACAGGCTTCGGTTTTCAAGGAAGGTAGAAGCGCGGCGGAGGATAGGTTCGAGGACCGATGGGCGAGGCCGCAGCAGGGCAATTGCCGCCAACCCCGTGGCGCCGAGTGCAAACGCGGTCCAATCTGCCGCTCCGAAGCCGAAAGGGCTCTGAAGCGGCAAGTAGGAACGTATGGCTTCGGTTGTTACCAGCAAGCCATATTGTGCCGCACGCGGCTGACTTCATCCTATGCGACAGTATGGCTGTGATCGAAACAGTGAGCCTGGCCGCCCAGTTGCTGCGGACGCAGGAGCGGATGGCCCATGCCAGGCGATATTTCGATTGGCAGAAGAGGCTTGTCGCGCCGGCGTTGGGGCGGCGGGTGATCGAGGTGGGCTGCGGGATCGGGAGCTTTACGGCGCACCTGTCCGATCGCGATGCGGTGCTCGCCACCGATTCGTCGCCTGAGATGGCGGAAAGAACCAGAGCGCGAACCAGCGCTTTCCGGAATATATCTGTGAAGACGGTGGACGTCATGTCGCCTGATTTCCCGGCGCTTCGCGATTGGAAGGCGGATTCCTGCATCGCGCTGAATGTCTTGGAGCACATTGAGGACGACGGGACAGCGGTGAAGCAGATGGCGGCCGTTCTGTCACCGGGCGGCCGGCTGGCGTTGTTCGTGCCGGCGTCCCCCCGGCTCTATGGACCCATTGACGCGAACCTGGGACATGTCCGGCGTTACACCAAAGACCGGTTGACGCTGCTGGCGCGCGAAGGCGGGCTGACGGTTGAGAGCATAAGAAGGGTGAACGGGGTTGGTTTTTTCGGGTGGTGGCTAAACGCAAGCATCCTCAGGCTGAAGGAGTTACCGCTGGGGCAGATTCAATTCTTCGACGATTGGATTGCGCCGTGGCTGGAGCCGATGGAGAGGGCGCTTGAGCCGCCAGCCGGCCAATCCATGTTGCTGATTGCGCGAAGAGCCGGTTGACTGGAGGAAGCCACAGCGGGCCGGATATCGTAACCTGAAGGTGGAATAGCCTGACAATTTGAACCGGCTTGGAGAAGTTTTTTGGGGCATCATCATCATCACGCGCACGGAACCGGTTGGGTGCTGCGCCTTTCGCTTGTCGCCACCCTCTCGTTTACGGCCTTTGAGATTTATGCGGGATTCCGGGCGCACAGCTTGGCGCTGCTTTCAGACGCGGGCCACAACTTTACCGATGCGGTAGCGCTGTTGTTGGCAACGATCGGCCTCTATTTTCAAGGACGGCCAGCCAACCGAACCAAGACTTACGGGTATCAGCGCGCGGGCGTGCTGGCCGCATTCATCAATGCGCTGACGCTGCTGATTCTATCCGTGTTTATCGTCTGGGAAGCGATTCAGCGCCTGATGCGGCCCGCCGCGGTGGATGACGCGCTGATGATGTGGGTCTCCGTGCTGGCGCTGGCGATGAATCTTGGCATCATGCTGGCGCTGCGGCAGAGGAAATCGCACGACCTGAATATTCGGGCGGCCTTTATCCACATGATGGGTGACGCATTGGGCGCGGTCGCGATTCTGGCGGGGGCCCTGGTGATTCGGTATACCGGGTGGCTTTACATCGATCCGATCCTCTCAATCGCGCTGGCCGGGCTGATTGTCTATACCGCCTGGGACATCACGAATGAGTCGTTGAACATACTTCTGGAAGGGCTGCCTCGCACGCTGAACCTGGATCAGGTGACGGCGGCGATGAGTGGCGTGGAAGGCGTGCTGGACGTACACGACCTCCACATTTGGAGCTTGGGATCGGAGACGCATGCCCTCAGTTCGCACGTGCTGATTGAAGATATGCCGCATTCGGCGAGCGATGCGATTCTGAAGCGGCTGCAGGCCGTGCTGTGTGAGTTCGACGTTCACCACTCAACGATTCAGTTTGAGCACTTACCGTGCGTCCTATCCGACCACGGTTGCCGGATGGAGAGCGCGCCGGGACACGACCATTCGCACGCTCACGCTCACTCACACGCCCATTCGCATTCACATGATGGTGAAGAGCCCCACGCTCACAAGCATTAAGAGCCCGCGGCGGGTTTGCAACTCGCCGCAAGGCTCCTGGCCGATTGCCAATCGGCCGCAGGTTTTGCAACCTGCTCTACAGTGGACAAGCTTAATGACGGAACCATTCGTTGTGATGTATCTGATACTCGTGAATTCTTGCCGCGTCATCGGCGAGGACCTGTCTATCTTGCGGCCCCAGACGATCGTCGTGCGACGACTTGCGTAAGGAGTCAATCACGTCGTTCACCGTACCGTTATCGAACTGGCCTTGATCCAGCTTCGCTTGAAGCGCGACCAATTCCTCTCTTGTTCGTTCTAAACGACGCTGCTCTTTTTCGCTTGCCGCCGCTGCTGTATAAATGTGGCCCAGATCCTCGCGCACGCGCGTGAAGACATGAGCATGCCAGCCTTCGCCCCGGTAAAACGAATCACGATCGTGATACCAATCCGGCTGAGCGAAACCGGCTCCAGCCAGCACGAGCGAACCCAACACCACCGCTAGTAATTGTTTGTGTTTCATAAGTTAGCTTTTTTAGCTCCTCCCTAAAATGGACCGATCACGAGCCGGAACTGTTTCCTGCGAATCGTAAGGCGGCGGCATCTCAAGTGCGAGGCAACCCGGTTCGTGCCGCGGGTCCGGCCAACGCCTCCCGCACCAGCGGCGCCACTTGCGTCCCCAAAATCTCAATCGCGCGCATCATTTTCGCGCGCGGCAGCGTCGACACGCCCATTTGGAAGGTGATTCGTGACAGCCCGCCCAGCGCCTCATTGACGTAGAGAATCTTCTCAGCGACAGTGGCCGCGTCGCCAATGAGAAGCGCTCCCGTGGGGCCGCGCGTTGCATCGAACTGAGCGCGGGTCGTCCGCGCCCAGCCGCGCTCTTTGCCAATTTCGGTGAATGTGTGCGCGTATCCCGGATAGAAATCGTCCGCCGCTTGCGCGGTGGTGTCTCCAAGGAAACCGATCGAGTGGAGCCCGACTTTCAGCTGATCGGAAGCCACGCCGGCGCGCCGGGCTGCTTCATAGTAGAGGTCAATCAGCGGGCGGAAGCGGCGCGGCTCCCCGCCGATGATCGCCACCATCAGCGGCAGCCCCAACGCGCCGGCCCGCGCAAACGAAGCCGGGGTGCCCCCGACCCCCACCCAGATAGGCAGCGGGTTCTGCATCGGGCGCGGGTAAACCCCTTGACCGGTCAGCGGCGCACGGTGCCTGCCGGACCAATGAACCTGAGTGTTTTCGCGAAGGGCCAGCAGCAGATCCAGTTTTTCCGCGAAGAGATCGTCATAATCTTCCAGCTTCAGGCCGAACAGCGGATAGGATTCCACAAAGGAGCCGCGGCCAGCCACAATCTCGGCGCGCCCTTGTGAGATCAGATCCAGCGTCGCGAACTCCTGAAACACGCGGACCGGGTCTGCGGCGCTGAGCACCGTAACCGCGCTGGTCAGCCTGATTGTCTTGGTTCGGGCCGCGGCCGCCGCCAGAATCACCACCGGGGCCGAATCCAGAAACTCCGCGCGGTGGTGCTCGCCAATACCGAACACATCCAGACCCACCTGGTCGGCCAGCTCAATCTCGGCAAGCAGGTTTTGCAACCGTTCCGCGGGGCTCAGTTTCAGGCCCGTGGCAGGGTCTGAAATGGCCGCCGCAAAGCTGTCGATGCCAATCTCCAACTCGATAGCTCCCCCGAAGCGGCCTACTTCGTAATCACGCCGCACACCAGGCGGTCGCCCGAAGCACCCGAGGGGTCGGTTTTCCCATCGTCGGCCTTGGCATGAATCACCAGCGCTGTACCGCCGTTCGTGAACACCGAGTTCGGCCCATCGCTGAGCGTCACGTTCGCTGCGATCACGGTTGCCTTCGACTTGCCGTTTGCGCCCACCGTAAAATTTGGAATGTCCCCTGCGTGCGGCCCCTCCGGGTTCAGCAGCCCGTGATGCTTCCCGGCGGGATTGAAGTGGCCGCCGGCCGACTTAAAGTCAGGTCCTTCGCACTTGGCGGTCTGGTGGATGTGAATTCCGTGCTCGCCCGGCGTGAGGCCCGAAACATTGAGCGAGATTTTCACTCCCGTCGCGACCGGCGAGAGAACCGCCGTGCCAACGTTTTTTCCGGCGCCATCCTGCAGTTGAACTGTGATCTTTGTTGCGGCAAAGGCCCCGGCCACCAACAATTGGCAAGCGGCGATTGCAAGAAGTTTGCGCATGATTTTATGTGCCTTTCCGATACTTCAGAGTCTACTTAGAAGTTATACCCTGTTCGATACGGGGCGCATGGGGAATCGCGCCTATTGCTGGACCATTGCCCTTCGCGTTCCGCGCAACGTGGCCAGCAGACTCTCCCTGGGCATCGCGTCAACCAGAGGCGCCGCCACCCACTCCAGCGCTGGAGGAATGGTTCGCGACAGGGAGACGGTCCGGCACTCCGCAGAGACCCCGTCCCGTTCCTGCCTCAAGGCCCAAAAGGCATCGAAGGCCCACAAGTATCCGTGTCCTTCGCCGGCGGGCAACACTTTCTCATGTGCCTCCCCGGCTCTCAATACCTCGGAAACTCGCGTGGTACTCGTGGTAACCGAAGTGATGCTGCCGTAGCGATCCACTCTTGAGACCATGTCTACGTCCAGCACCACCGTGACAAACTTGGTTCGCCGCAGCCGCCAGAATCCCACTGTGGAATCGCCTTGACGCGAGATCAGCTTCGAATCGATGACTTCGGGAAAGTAGCGCTTCTGATTTTTCCAGTCGCCCAGCGTACGCACGACATCCGCCACTTTGGCTCCAGGCAGGTACATTGCTCCGATCCAATCGTGAACCAAGCCGTCAGTCACAGCGGGCTTATTCGCGATGTCTGCCTCCCAGACCGCAAATTCGCCATTGAGCACCTTTACTTTCTCGTCGGCCGACTGGTCCAGGCAAAGTGTTGGACCCTTGTGCCCCTGCCACCGGCTCTTCAGTTCGGCGTCGACAGCTCTTACATACTGCCGGTACTCTTCCAAAGTCTTCGAACTCAGGTTGGTTTCGAACTGCCCATAGACCGGGGCCGTGGCCGCTATTGCAAGCAATGGCCCGAGCCACGCAATTCCCATACCGTGAATTCGCATAGACGTTAGATGCGCAGCCCCTGCTCTGCGTCTCGAAAGGAATGCGAAGTCTCATGGCGTCGCACCAGATCTCCGCCGCGTCTTTCCGCGCTACCCCTTAAACGTCCGAGGGACGATTTCGTTCGCGGTGATAAAATAGCCTTGAGATGGAGCAAAGCGCACACGCTGGGCCGGTCCGTGAGAGCGCCTGGAAACGCCTTATTTTCTGGGACTTTCCACGCGGCTCATGGCAGTACGATCTGGTGGTGGCGCTCATCCTGATTTTCATTTTCGCGACGCCGCGCGATGCGTTTCACGATCAGCCCAGGGCTTCGAGCGTCGTACTGCTCTCAGCGGAGCATGGATATGACCGCGTTTTCATCGAAGCCGATCTATTGAATGGCTTGGACGATTCATCGCGCATCCAAAAAAGCCAAGACCTGATTCAGCAGCGAACCGGAAAACACTGGAAGGTTGCGCGCGTAGAACCGATTCGCGACGACACTGAGCGCGAGATTAAGGGCTTTATTGCGTACACGACCCATTAACGCGGTTAGGTTGTCCTCCTTATGAAACTGCTCTCCGTCGCGTTTGCGATTGCGGTCTGTGCTCCGCGTATTCAAGCCAATTCCCTACCCGAGTTGCTCTCCCGTCTGGATGCCGCTGCCCCTTCCTTCAAAGGCGTCTCCGCCGATCTCAAGAAGGTGAGCCACATCGCGGTGATCGATGACACCTCCTCTGAGTCCGGTCAGTTGAAATTGCAGCGCAGCCACCGGAGCGAAATTCGCGCCATCATCGAGTTCACGGGCGAAAAGGACAAGCGCACTATTGCTTTTGCGGATCGAACCGTCAAGGTGTACACGCCGAATCTCGCCCTCGTCCAGAAATACGATCTGGGCGGGAACGCAAAATTCTTGAACCAGTTCCTTCTTCTGGGCTTCGGGTCCTCCGGTAAAGATTTGCAAAAGGGATATGACATTCGTCTCCTCGGGACGGAAACGGTGGACGGCCGGGCAACCACTCATCTGGAACTGACGCCTAAGGACAAAGGGGTGCAGGAGAAATTGAAGAAGGCCGAGTTATGGTTTCCGGTTGAGGCAGCCTATCCGGTCCAACAGAAATTTTACGAGCCCAATGGAAATTTTACTCTCATCACTTACTCAAACGTACAGACGAACCCGGTTTTCGACGCGCCTGTTTTGGAACTGAAAGTGCCACCAAATACGCGAGAGGAGACGCCGAAATAGGGCGTAAAGGGAGCCCGGCGCATGTCGAGCCTTCCGATATGTGGGTAGACGGAAAGAGATGGCGGCAACTCAAGCCAATTCAACCGAACGGCTGGCATTCCTCGACTGGGTGCGGGGGCTCGCGGCCTTTATCATGCTCCAGGGGCACTCGTTCGATTCGCTTCTCAAACCCGAGTTGCGAGACTCCGGCCCCTTCGTGTTGTCGCAGTTCGTCGGCGGCATTGCCCCGGCCATTTTCCTTTTCCTCACCGGCATTACCTTCGCGTTCCTGATGGATAGCCAGACCCGGCGCGAGCCCGACGCCAAGCAGCGGGTGTTGAAAGCGCTTCGCCGGTCGGGTTATCTATTCCTGCTTGCCGCTCTCTTCCGCCTTCAGCTCTTCCTGTTCGGGTACCCGAATAGCCCCGCGGCCGATCTGCTCAAAGTCGACATCCTCAATTGCATGGGTCTGGCCATGTTACTTTTCGCGCCCATGGCCGTTTTCACAACCTTTGAGCGAATACGTCTGTGTACGATTCTTGGCGTGGTTGTGGCCGCGCTGTCCCCTTTGGTCTCCGCCGACAAGCCGGCCCTGCCCTGGTTTCTGAGTGCGTACTTTGTGCCCAGCCTCAAGTACTTCAGCTTTTTCCCTTGGGCCTCCTTTCTCGCCTTCGGCATGGCGTTCGGCTCTATTCTGCGCCACGTCCCGAAAGAGGATTTTCATCTCGTGATGCAGTGGTCCATGAAGATGGGCATCGTGCTGGTTCTGGGCGGCCAGTACTTCTCTAATCTCCCCTACTCGGTATATCCGAAATCGGAGTTCTGGCTCGATAGTCCCGGCCTTGCCTGCATCAAGCTGGGCGTTGTGCTTATTCTTATGCCGGTGGCGTTCCTCTGGTCGAATCTCGAGGGGTTGCAGCGCTGGAGCTTTTTCCGCCAGCTTGGCAGGACATCGCTGCTGGTCTACTGGGTGCACATCGAACTGGTGTACGGACGCTGGTTCGGCTCCTGGAAAGAACAACTGACCATCTTCCAGGCGGTGGTTTTTGTGGTGGTCCTGATTGTGGCGATGACGCTGCTCTCGATCCTTCGCACCAACTGGAGCACCATTCGAAACTGGATCGGTCCCACGCCCGTTCCCGCTCCCGATCCCGCACCGGGTGATTAAGCGATCCGCGACTACAGATCCCGAACGATCGCGGCCGGCCGCCGGCTTAGGCGCTGATTCATTTCGTTATTCTCATAGTGATGCGCCTGCTTGTGGTTGAAGACGAAAAGCGAATTGCCGATTTCCTGGGCCGGGGACTGGAAAGCGCCGGCTACGCGGTGGATGTAGCCAGCACCGGCCTGAGCGCCGTCGATCACGTCCATTCAACCGAATACGATCTGGTCATCCTGGACCTTGGCCTGCCCGACATCGATGGCTTGCAGGTCCTCGAAAAAGTTAGGAATCGCAAGACCGTCCCGCCCATCTTGATTCTCAGCGCCCGCGATTCGGTTGACGATCGCGTCAGAGGCCTGGAACAGGGCGCCGACGACTATCTGGTCAAGCCTTTCGCGTTTGTAGAACTGCTGGCCCGCGTACGCGTGTTGCTGCGCCGCGGCCAGCCCACGCCGGAGAAGCTCCAGGTCGGCGACTTGACGCTCGATTGTATCCGCCGCAAGGTGGCGCGGGCCAATGAGAGCATTGAACTGGCCCCCAAGGAATTCAGCATTCTGGAATATATGATGCGGAATCGCGGACGTCCGCTCAGCCGCACTATGATCGTGGAGCATGTCTGGGACATGGATTATGACGGCCTCACCAACATCGTCGATGTCTACATCCGCCACTTGCGCAGCAAGATCGACGACAAGTGGACGCTGAAGCTGATTCACACGGTGCGCGGCATCGGTTACATGCTGGATCTGCCGGAGCCGTCCGCGGCTGGAGCGGCCCCGATATCGGAGCTTCACTAGAAAGTGATTGGGCCCCGTGACTGAACCGGCTCCCGAGAATCCGCTTCGCCGCCTGCTGCTGCCGCCCTTTGTGCGGACGCTTCGCTTTCGCCTCGCCAGCACCTTTCTGGGTCTGCTGCTAATCATCCTCCTGGTGGTTGGCCTCGGCGGCACGGCCATCATCCGGTCCGTCCTCGAAACTCGCAGCGAATTCACTTTGCGCGAAGAGCTTGCCGCGCTCAAGGGCTACCTTCACTTCGATAAGGACGGCCCCATCCTCTCCGCTGAAGACGACGACGACCGCGTGGAGATCAAGCGTCTCACTCACGCCTACGTCATCGCCGAAGCCTCCGGCCGCGTCCGCCGCAGCCCGGAGGACAAGGCGTTCGATGCGTTGGCCGACTCCAACCAGATTCGCGCCGACGTCGAACAGATCCGTCTCACCAAGGAAAACACCTTTCGTCTCATTCAAGGCGACGAGGACGGCCCTTATCAGGTGATCGCCACGCTGGAACCTGACGCCGAGCGCCGGCGCGAGTACTATGTAGCGGTCGGCCGCAGTGTCGCTCCCGATCTTGACGTTTTGAAAAAGTTCCGCCGCGACTACCTTGTTTTCCTTGCGATCGCCACCATCCTTTCGTCGCTGGCCACCTGGTATTCGGCCGGCCGCGCGCTGCGCACGCTCCACTTCGTGGAACAGGCGGCCAAAGGCATCACCGGCACCAATCTTGGGCTCAGCATTCCTCAGCGCGGCGCCAACGATGAACTCGACCGCCTCATCGGCTCTTTCAACGAAATGAGCCGCCGCCTCAAGGCTTCTTTCGACCAGATCCGCCAGTTTTCCACCGACGTTTCTCACGAACTCCGCACGCCTCTCACGGCCATTCAAGGCCAGCTCGAAGTCGCCCTGTTCACCGCGCGGAACATGGACCAGCTCCGCGAGGCTATTGAGAACGCTCTCCAGGACGTGGAGCGGCTTTCGAACCTCGTCCGCGCTCTCCTGCTCCTGTCGCAATCGGAAAGCGGTCAGCTTCCTGTGATTAAAACGCGGCTCGATATGTCGGAGTTGCTCGCCGATCTCGTCGAACAATTCCAGATTCCCGCCGATGCCGGCCAAATCAGCCTGACCCAGCACTCAGCCGGGCCGGTTTATTGCGGCGTCGACCGCACCCAGATCGAACGCGTCATCAACAATCTGCTGTCGAACGCACTTAAATACACGCCCGCAGGCGGCTGGATCCGCACCTGGATGGAAACGGACGGCAATACCGCCCGGCTGGTGGTTCAGGACTCCGGGCACGGCATCCCGGCCAGCCATCTCCCTTATATCTTCGATCGGTTCTACCGGGTACCCGATCCGAATCCGGAAAAGGGTCTTGGGCTGGGCCTAAGCTTTGTATCGAGCATCGTCCGCGCTCACGAAGGGCACATTGAGGTGGAGAGCACGCCCGGCGCCGGGTCAAAGTTCACTGTCAGTTTTCCCGCTGAACCGCAGCCCGCTGCCCCGCCGCTGGTCGGCTCATCTGCTCCTTCCTCCTAAAATTCCACTAGGGCTGGATGAATTTCGGTTACACTACTCCCTTCACCATGGCCATCGAAATCTCAAGGCGTGAAGTGGAAGGCATCGTCGTTTGCAGTCTGAACGGCTCGATCAGCGCGGGCGACAGCGCGGGGGCCGTTCGCGCCCTGATCGATGAGCTGAAAGAGGCTGGCCAAGTCCGCGCTGTTATCGACCTCAAGCACGTCGATTTCATCGATTCAACAGGACTGGGCGCCCTCATTCTGGCCCACTCCACCTTGAAAAACTCCGGGGGCGCGCTTAAATTGGCGCACCTCTCCAAGCGGCACATCGAGCTGTTGGTGATCACCAAACTGAGCACCGTCTTTGAGCTCTTCAATGATGAGTCCGACGCCGTGAATAGCTTCTTCCCCAACCGCTACATCCAACCGTTCGACATTCTTAACTTCATTCAGAAGAAGTAAATAGTCACATTCCCGGGTGGTTGGAACGAAACCGTGCCGCCGGCCCGCAGTCACGGGCGCTTTCCCGGATTCGTCACCCTGCTCCGGTACACTGGTCGCATGGCGAAGCTCGGTGAAGTTCTCGACTCGGCGGTGGCGATTGCCAGAGGCATGACCGTCACGTTCAAGGAGATGCTCAATCCGCCCATCACGGAGGAGTATCCGGACGCGCCGCCGATTTTCGAGGAACGCTTCCGTGGCGCCCATGTTCTGGAGCGCGACGAAAATGGCCTGGAGAAGTGCGTCGCCTGCTTCCTGTGCGCCGCGGCGTGCCCCGTCCAGTGCATCTACATCGAAGCGGCGGAAAACACAGATCAAGTCCGCATCAGCGGCGGCGAGCGCTACGCTCAGGTCTACAACATCGACTACAACCGCTGTATTTTCTGCGGCTATTGCGTGGAGGCCTGTCCCACGGACGCGATCACTCACGGTCATGGTTTTGAGCTGGCCAGCGCGGACACCTCCGCCCTCGTCATGCGCAAGGAAGACATGTTGAGACCGCTAGGGGCGGCTTAAAGCCGCGACGACGCTTACAGACCCGTGAACGCCAACTGAGCCGCGACGGCGCGCGCGAATCGAGCCATATGTCAGGATAGTGCAGTGCCGAGCGGATTTCTCTCCTGGGGCCATATCTCTCCGTCCCTGTTTTGTCCCTGTTTTGCCCCTGTTTTGCCCTGCTTTGCCTGTTTTGCCCTGCTTTGCCTGCTTTGCCCTGCTTTGCCTGCTTTGCCCTGCTTTGCCTGCTTTGCCCCGCCGCGTTATGTCGCGCCGCTCGAAGACCTGCCGAACGTGGTGACGCCGCTGCGGCAGTTTAATCTTTGGGTCCTCGATCAGGGGACTGTGCATTCCGGTGTGTTTCCGAGTGCGCCCGTTTCGTCGGCTTTCTCGGCCGCCTTCGGGCTGCTTCTCGTGTTGCCGGAGCGGCGGCGCATTGGATGGGTCGGCTTCTGGTTTGCTGTAACGGTGTCGGTCGCGACGGTCTACGGGCGTTATCACTACGCCGCGGACGCCGCTGCCGGATTGGTCACGACCCTACTCGCCCTCGCCGGAATCGCAGCTTTGAAGAACATAGATTACAAGCCACAAGAATAAGAAGGCGCGAGCCCTTCCGGTTGCCGAGAGGAGGCGTCTGCGTCCTCATGGATGGTGGGTGAGCCCCGGGGCCGATGGTCAATCGTTGACGCTCCGGCGGTTCGCAAGGACGAGTAAGCCCCGTTGCCTCAATTACTTCCCGGGAAAAGGGACAGTCCCCTTTGGGGCGGAGAATGCGGGCGAATGCGCGGCGAATGCGGGCGAATGCGGGGACGGAGAGACATGGCCCCAATTGAACAATGCATGCGACGGGAGCCAGCCCTTGGCTCGCGTCTCGGCGTGTACGCGTACAAGTGGCCCTACCGGCCGGTTATAGCCGCAGAAGCTGCCTGTTTACGTCCGCCCTTGCGGGTAGCGAGCGGGCGGCCAA
>CAJCIT010000178.1 GCA_903970405.1 Acidobacteriaceae bacterium
AAGGACGCTTTCACTATGCCTGTGCAGGCTTTCCCGTTCGCCAGTGCGCTTCAATCTGTTCGAGCGTCTTCCCCTTGGTTTCCGGCGCCAGCCGGTAAAAAAAGATCCAGGCTCCGACAGCGGTTACACCGTATAACCAGAAAGTCCCCGCGTGCCCCAGAACCTTGACCAGGCTCAGGAATGTAACCGCCACCCCCAGATTCGTTATCCAGTTAATTACTGTCACGGCACTCATCGCCGCGCCCCGGACCTTTAAGGGATAGATCTCCGAGATCATCAGCCAGAAGATCGGCCCGAGTCCAAAGGCGAAACACGAAACATAGATCACCAATCCGCCAATGGCGACGTAACTTTTGAAACTCGCTAACTGCTGGAATTCAAAAGCAGCGCCGAGGATCGCGAGGCCAACGATCTGACCGGCAACTCCGGCGAGGAGTAAAGGTCTTCTTCCGACGCGATCCAGCATGAAGATAGCGAGCACGTGAAAGCACCACATCACCCCTGTCAACCCCGCTCCGGCCAGGATTGCTGTTCCAGTGTTTTCGATGCCGGCGAATTTCAAAATTGTCGGGGAGTAATACATCACTGTGTTGATGCCGGTTATCTGCTGAAATACCGCCAGTCCGATTCCGACGATCATAGGCATCCTGACGGAGGGCCGGAGCAGCCCGGCGATCCCGCCGGCGCCCTGCTTTGCCATACTTTGCTGGATATCGGCAATTTCTGGATCTATATCGGAAACCGTGCGGAGACTCTTTAGAACCACCTTTGCCTGTTTCACCCTTGACGTGCTGATCAACCAGCGCGGACTGTCCGGTAACTTCCACATTGCGATGATCAGGATGACGGCTGGTATTGCCCCCAGGCCAAACATATACCGCCATCCCTCTATACCGGACAGCGCATAATCCACCAAGTAAGCGGCCACGATGCCCGTGGTAATCGCAAGCATGTTGACTGCGACCAGCGCACCGCGGACCTTTGCCGGAACCACTTCGGCAATGTACATCGGAGAGATAAAGGAAGCAACGCCGATACCCAGGCCGCTCACGATCCTGCCGACAATCAACAAGCTAACCGTTGGCGCCAGAGCTGTCCCAATGGCGCTAAGTGTGAAAATAATACCAGCCAGTATGATTAGCTTTCGGCGGCCGAAGCGGTTGGTCAGGGCACCTCCCAGAGCGGCGCCAACAGCGGCGCCGACTAGAACGGAACTAACGACAATCTCCTCCATGGATGCCGATAGGGAAAACTGCTTCGTAATGAAGAGAATGGCCCCGGAAATGACGCCGGTGTCATAGCCGAAGAGCAGACCTCCGAGGGCCGCGACCCCGACAGCGAAATAGACAAGGCCTCTTAGCCCGGTCTCAGTCTTGCCCGGCATCGGCCCTCTCCCGATTGAAAGTGCCAACGAAAACGGTGAAATCGGCGCCTTGCCAGCGATGAGCATCCGGCCAGTACAAAGTGAACTGAACGTGACTTCCTTCGATAAGATCTTTTGTCGGCAGGTCCGCCACGTAGATCCCCAGCCCCGCATCCGCCGCCGTGACGTCCCACACGGTTTTCCATCCATCGCCCGTCCAGTGAATAACGGAGGGCGACAGCGTCTCGATCCGCAGCAACTTGCCCGCGGGTATCGACCGAATCTTATGGTTAAATCGCCACACCAGGCGCGGAGATACTGTCTTGCCTTCGAGATATCTCGCTATCGTCCGCGGCGGCAGGTCGAAGATCCGCCCATCGTTCAGTGATCGCCGCAGCTTAAGGTATTCGGCGTGCGCCCACACCAGCGGCATCGCCGAACCGGAAGGCCGGCCAAAACGAAGCTCGTGTTCGGGGATGTCGGGCGAATCCCACACCTGTTCCGAGATCAGTCCCCCCTGGTTGGCAAACGATTCCATCGCGGCAAGCATTCGTTTCGCCTCGTCCACCCTCCCTGCAGCGAGTTCGAAATGCGCGCGCTCTCCGGTTAACAAAGGCCAAACGCGGCCAATGCCCGTTCCGTCAAACGGCGCACCATCCTCATGTTCGCCGTAACCATCGTCGTTATAGCGATGCCAGACGGGCCCCGCCGGCGTATCCACCTTGAGCAGTGCGTCGATGACCTTCGCCGTGTCGCGCATGCGCGGGTCGCCCGCGGCGCGCAGCCCGAATCGCACCAGTGCCAGCGCGTCGGGACTCACCAGATGGCTGGCAGTGCGGGTGTCCTCCGCAGCCGACACATTTTTTACGTGCACGCGCCCCTGGAACCTCGATCCGCCGCCCTTGGCCGCCGTCGGGGCGATTCTGACGTAGTATCCGTCGACGTGGAACTTCCCGCACCAGTCGGTGCCCGATACGAACATCCAGCGGTCGATCGATGCGTGCCAAACGTCGGCGAGTTCACGGAGGTATTTTGCAATGGATGTTTCTCGATTCAAATCGGCCAGATCCGCCGCCGCCAGCAGTGCGGCAATTTCCGCCCCGACGGTGAACGGCGAATAGCCTGGATCTTCCTCCCAGCGGTCCTGCGGACTTACCGGTCCATTGCGCGCAAGATAGCTCACCGCTTTTCGCACCATCGGCCAATACCGGACCACGTCGGCGCCGGTCAAGGTCCCCTCGCGATGAGCCAAATCCACCAGGAGAATGGGCAAAGCCGTTTCGTCCATCTGGATGCCATCCCAATAAGGTGAGCCGTTCACCCACATGTTTTGCGGCCAATGCCCGTCCGGCATCTGCGTCTTGTGTAAGTAGGAGAGAACGCGGCGCGCATCCTCGTGGGCGCCCACCGCAAGCAGAGCACCCGCCGTCTCCACCATGTCGCGAGGCCACACAAGATGATAGCCGCCCAGATCGTTATCGCCCTTGCTCGCACCCCATGGGATCGAGAGACTGGCGATGACAGCCCCAGGGGCTGCTTTTGACTCGTGCGTGCGAAGTACGGCAAGACTCCTTTGCGCCAGGCCGCTCGTAGCGTGGCCATTTTTCTTGAGTGACGAATCTACGTCGATCGAATGCAGCCACCCGGAGACATAGTCGTGCCGCGCTTTTTCGAACCCGTGGCGGAGGCTGGCGCCGGCGTTCCCCGCTGCTTCATTCGGATGGTTTCCGAAACCAAGGGCCACTACAAAATCTCCTCCGGACTGTGAGAGATCGATCTCAGCCGTCAGCGCCACATTGCCGTGCTCTGCCCGTTGGTATTCCCAGGTCATCTGTCTATGTGCCCTTAGATCCTGCCATCCATCGGACGAACCAACATAGCCCGCGGAGCGCTTTAACCAGGGACTTGTACATGCCAGCGCCAGCGCACTGCCGTTCCTCTGCGCAAACAGCAGCGGGATGCCCTCAAATTCGCCGAACCAAGCAGTATTGTCTTCGCCCTGGTTACCGAGGTGAGGCGCAAGCAGGATGTAGAGCTTATAGTCCGACAGTGCACCTTCCTGTGCGACAAACCGCGTGCGCTGGAGCACCACATCGCGGTGCGGATCGGTCACAACCTCCTTTGAGATTCGGTAACGGCCATCGCGGCATGTATTGACCAGCCGGAATCCCGGCACGCCTTCGGCTATCCAGTGAATTTGCGAGTCGGCGTCACGTTTCTCCTCGGAGAAATAATCCGCTCCGCCGGTAACGATGAAGCCCATGTCGCGGATACAGGCCTGGTCTAGCCGCGGATAGTAAATTTCGTTGAAGATTCCATGGCTCAGCGTGAACCAGACGTTGCTCTTATTACCCAGCGCGGTACCAACACCCGTCTTGGCGCTGGAAGTCCATCGGGCCGGACTACCGGGGCCGTTCGGTGCAGCGGGCTGTGGTGTACTCATGGGATCTCCTTTGCTCTTTCTTTCGTGCGGAACCTTGCTGTCCGGCCGCCCGAACGGGTTGGCGATCCGCTCCAGCCGATCGCGCGTGTCAACCTCACTGAAATTCATCGCGTCAGGTTCGGTTGGCAAACTCCTCCTCATCTTCGGCCGCCCACGAGTCGGCGCGGATGGCGTTCTCTCGGAAGACCGGATCGGCACACGGGCCGAACAGCACGCGTTAGGATCAGCCCCAAACGGTTAGAGGCTCGGGCAAGGAAAAGATGTCATTCTGCCGACCGCCCGTATCCGATTCCGTCCGAGCCATAACGATCGGGTTTCCCGGAAACCTGGGGACGGGAAGGTCCAAGAGTTGTGGGCCTTGATTATTTCGATACCGGTACTCCGCGAACGAAACCTCTGCCGCACCTGCCGTTCGGAGGCTTATAGGAGTTCGCCAGAC
>CAJCIT010000179.1 GCA_903970405.1 Acidobacteriaceae bacterium
TGTCCATCAGGCAGTAGCCGTGGACCAGAACCTTCTCCTCGTCGGCGACCTTCGAGAAACGGGCAAGATACTGAATCTTCTCGGACTTATTGAGGAAAATCTTGGTGCGCGCGCAGCCGCGCGCAACGACGTGATGGACGATATCGACGAGAATGAAGCGCGCGGTACGGGCCATTTGCAACAGCGAGCGCAGAACACCAGAACGCCGCGCTCTCTGGGGATGTCGCTGCGCGAACGACAAATTCTCCGAAAAGAACGCATTCGTCTCGTCTGTACTGAACGAACCCTACTGGATTCGGGACGGACCTTATTATCGAGTCGAAGAATGCGCCCGTCCCCAAAGAATGCGCGATCGAGTCGAAGAATGCGCCCGTCCCCAAAGAATGCGCCCGTCCCCAAAGAATGCGCGTCCCCCCCCGAAGAACCGAATCGGGGTCGAAGAACCGAATCGGGGTCGAATCGAGAATCGCGGTCTGTCCCGGATTTAATCGCTTGCCCCGGATTTTAGTCGCTGTCTCACCTTTGGGGTGCACTCCACTCCGAGAATCGGGGTTTGTCCCGGATTTTGGAGGAGGAAAGGGCGGCGAATGCGACGCTCGCGATATACTCTTCGCGAGCATGGCCGCTGCCGGCCTTATTTCTCTATGCCTAATCCTTTTTCTCGAAGAAGCTTTGGAAAAGTGGTAGCAACCACCGCCGCGGCGGTGTCGGGTTTTGGCGATAAGGCCTCCGCCCAAGAAGCGCCTTCGCACCCACACAGGTTTCCGGCGGGCTTTCGCTGGGGCTGCGCGACGGCGTCGTATCAGATTGAAGGGGCAGTCGCCGAGGATGGGCGCAAGCCGTCAATCTGGGATACGTTCTCCCATACGCCCGGTAAAACGCACGCCGGCGATACCGGCGATGTCGCCGACGATTCGTACCACCGGTACAAAGAAGACGTTCAGCTCCTCAAGAACCTGGGCGTGTCGGTCTACCGGCTCTCCATCGCGTGGCCGCGCATCTTTCCGGACGGCTCGGGCACGCCCAATGAGAAGGGGCTCGCGTATTACCAACGCGTGGTGGACCAGTTGCTCGCCAATGAGATTGACCCCTATATCACACTGTTCCATTGGGATCTGCCGCAAGCGCTCGAGGACAAGTATGGCGGGTGGCGCTCCAAGGAAACGTCGAAGGCCTTCGGCGATTACGCCGGGTTCATTGCCAAACGTTTGTCGGACCGCGTGCATAATTTTTTCACCACGAACGAGTTCGTCTGTTTCACTGACCTGTCGTATCGGGTTGGCCAGTTCGCTCCTGGTCTCAAGCTGGGTCCGGCGGATGTAAACCAGGTCAGGCACAACGGAATTCTGGCGCATGGCTTGGGCGTGCAAGCGATTCGAGCTTCAGCGAAGCCACGGACGAAGGTAGGTCTGGCGGAAAATGCGACTGTCTGCGTTCCGGTGATGGATACGCCCAAGCATGCCGAAGCGGCGCACCGCGCGACAAGGCACGTCAACGCGCCCTTCCTGACAGCGGTGATGGAGGGCAAGTACGTCGACAGTTATTTGAAACAAGAAGGAGCAAACGCGCCGAAGTATACGGCTGATGAGATGAAGGCCATCGGCAGCCCGCTGGATTTCGTCGGGCTCAATGTGTACACGCCCGAGTATGTTCGAGCCACGGATACTAACGACGGGTGGGCGATGGTTCCGAAACCAGAGTCGTATCCGCATATGGCGTCGCCGTGGTTGTTTGTCGGACCGGAAGTTATCTATTGGGCTATCCGCAACGTCAGCAATATTTGGAAGCCCAAAGAGTTATACATCACCGAGAACGGGACGTCGTCGTCAGATAAACCGTCGTCCGATGGACACATTTATGACGTCGACCGAGTTATGTATCTGCGCAACCACCTGAGTCATGTCCAGCGCGCGGCCGAAGAGGGGTATCCGATCAAGGGCTACTTCCTGTGGAGTCTCCTCGACAATTTTGAATGGGCTGACGGGTATACGAACAGATTTGGATTGCACTATGTGGACTATGCGACGCAGAAGCGGACGCCAAAGTTGAGCGCGGAGTATTACAAGGAGACGATCAAGCAGAACGGGCTGGTGTAGGGACTGTGTGAGGTGTTGTGCGAATTCTGGTAGTGGACGACGACCCTGCCATTCGGATCTTGATGGAGTCGAAGCTCAAGGCTTGGCGCCACACGGTCAGCACGGCGGGGAACGGCCGCGACGCCTGGCGGATGCTCGAAAAGGAGCAAGTCGACGTCGTCATTAGCGACTGGAGCATGCCGGAAATGGATGGTCTTGAACTATGCCGGCTCATCCGCGGCGGCCAATCGCCCACCTACCAGTATGTAATTCTCTGCACGGGTAAGAGCGAACGCGCCGACTTTCTGGCCGGCATGGACGCCGGCGCCGACGACTTCATGACCAAACCGATTGATTCGGTGGATCTGCAAGTCCGTCTGCGGGCGGCGCAACGCATCCTCGATGCGAATGCGGAACTGGCGCTCAGCAACGCCATCATGAAGCGCGATCGCGAAGCGGGCTCTCACATCCAGCGTCAACTGCTGCCCACCGGCGGTCAGATCCACCCACGGGTGAAAACCGCTGCCTTCTTCGTTCCCTCTCTCGATCTGGCCGGCGACATGTACAACTGCTTTACCGCCGGCCCGCGATACGTCATCTTCTATCAGCTCGATGTCTCCGGACACGGAATTCCGTCGGCGCTGATGTCGTTCTATCTCAGCCGATTGTTGGTGGCTGAATCGGGCAGTCCCATCCTCAAGCCAAATTCATCGCCCGCCGCCCTGGATCTGCTCCCGCCGGCCCAGGTGGTACAGGCGCTCAACCGGCGTTTTCAGGACGAGGATGACCTGTATTTCACCATGCTGTACGGGTACGTCGACACCGAAACCCTGGAGGCAAGACTCTGCCAGGCGGGCCACCCCGCGCCGTTTCGCCTCACGGCGGAAGGGAAAGCATCTGTCTTAGGAGCGGGCGGGTTTCCCGTGGGTTTGTGGCCCGGCATAGACTACGAAGAAACTCGGGTTCAGTTAGAATCGGGCGACCGCCTCATCCTTTACTCTGACGGGATCACTGACTGCCAAAACCAAGCGGGCGAGGCTTATTCAATCGAACGCTTTGAGACCGCTCTGAAGACACGCTCAGCTTCATCGCTCAACGCGCTAGTGGAAGGTCTCCAGGAGGATATATCGAGTTGGCGGGGAAGCCCTGAATTCCTGGATGACATTTCGCTGCTCGCTTTGGAGTTTCGCGGGACTTCGTCAGTCAAGTTGATCCTCTCGTTGTCCATTGAGAGCCTCCTCGAACAAGTATCGGAAGTTCGCGCCAGCGTTCTGGCCGTCTTCGAGCGGCTGCGAGTCCCGCAGAACGACTGCTATCTTCTGCAGATGGCCGTCAGTGAAATTGTGAGCAATACCATCGAGCACGGCTATAAGAGCGAACCCGGGCATGGTGTTGACGTGAACGTTCTAGCGTCGCCATCAGGCCGTTTGATCGTTGAGGTGCTAGATGACGCGCCGGCCGCCCCAGCCCAGGAGTTGAACCGGTTTCTTTCGACGGTGGCCGGCACGCTGGACCCGGATGAAGCTTGGCCTGAACGGGGTCATGGCCTCTTTCTCGTTCGCCAGGTCATGGATTCTCTCGACTTCTCGAGGCGCGAAAATCGCAATCTTGTTACCGCTGTCAAGCAGTTTCCTGCGTTGGCCACTTTGGAGTAAAGCCGGTATCGAGGATGCAACATAGGACTCAAGAATCAGCGCAATTTATCGATCGGGATAACCCCTTACTCGTGCCGCGCTGTTTCTTACTGGCTTTGAACCTCTTCGCTTTGGACCCGGACATTCGAGCCCCCAAGGCACCGCATCGCATAACTCGCCATCAACGACGCGTTGTGCCGCCGGCTCTTCGTGGCGATGTATACGGCATCGGCGAGATACGCTTCCGTGGATCCGCTTGTGCTGTCCAGCACGACGTCCGCTTCCGCCACCAACCCCGCTGGATGCGCCAAGGCCAGATTCCGCCAATCCGGATCGAGCGATTGGAGCTCGTTCAGGGTTCGCGGAGGCAAGCCCACCATCGCAAGATCGCCGCGCAGCACAGCAAGAAGTCCCGGTAGGAATCGGCCAAAAAAGAGTGCGACCCCGGAGGCCCGCTGCCCCCAGGGCACGCGATCGGCAATCAGTAGTGAAACCGTCCGCCATGCCGCCGGATCGGGCGGCGCCGGCGTCCGGACGATAGCGACGTTACGCAATCGGCCTCGCATCACCAAAAGAAGCAGGATGCCGAGTACCGCCAGCGGCGAGAGCGCCAAGAGCAGGATCGCGGCCACGGTTGCATGCGCCCAGCGGTGGAATGGAGGGCCGGCGGCCGCCTCCGTAATCCCGCCCAACAGAAAATCCTCGCGGACCGCAACGCCCGTCCCCAGCCGCGCGTTGATCAGCAACTGCCGGTGCACAATCGCGTGGTCCAGTTCCAGACTCTGACCCACATAACTGCCCGCCATAATCAGGGATTGCACCGCGGTGGTGTGTTTGTCCAGAACGCAACTGCCGCTTACCACCGTGTTCGGGCCAACTTGGACGCCTTCACCAAGACGCGAATTCGGCCCGAGGTAAACCGGCGGAATAAGCTTCGCCGAAGGGTGAATGGTCACGTTGCGTGAGATCCAGACGCCAGGGTCCGTCTCAATGCCTCCGATCATCATCTCCGGGATCTCGCGCCGCAGCAACTTGCCTTGGCTCTCCAGCAGGCCGCAAGGCGATTCAGCACCGATCCATCGCGACGTTTCAACGTGGAGAACCTCACTGCGCGTCCCGGCGTCGCTCAGCCACCGGCCGAGTTTTTCCGTCGAGAATTCCGCCACTTGCCCGGCAAAACTCCAATTCGGAAACAACGCCACCCCTGACCATGCGTCGCGTTCCCCCGAATTTGCCAGCATGAAACTGACAGGACTGGCCGCCTGCTCGAAGCTCCGGAACGGAGCGAACGCAAAACGATCGCCGTGCGCCAGCAGCCAGGGTTCATTCAGCGGGGCTGTCAACACGCGAAGCGACCGGTAAGCAAATTCCGGATGCATGGCCAGATGGTAACGGAACTTGGCGCCCCATCTGGTTCCGTCGCCGAAGTAGCCTTCCACTCGCTCGGGTAAATGCTCAATGACAAACTCGATGGCCGTGACGCCCTGGAGCACCAGGTATTCGATGATGTGCTGCAGGAACGGCCGGTCGCCCAACGGCAGCATAGAAAGAGGCAGGTGCTCATCCAGACCGAACATTCCAGCGTTGAGCCCGGGCAGAACCAACACGGCAATCATGCGCGGCTCGCCTCAATGCGCGCGGCAGCCCGGCGCGCAAACCAGCGCTCATGCATCACTCGGGCCAGAAACACAGCGTTGCCCACGAAATACCTTCTCCACATTCGCCTCGGCTCCCGCAGAAACCGGTAGAACCATTCCATGCCCAGCTCCCGCATCCAGACCGGTGCTCGTGCGATGCGTCCCGAGTAGAAATCCAGTAGTCCGCCAACACCGATCGCCATTCCCGGCCCCAAGTCGCAGAGCCTCGTGTAGATCCACTTTTCTTGCCGTGGCACACCGAGCGCCACCAGCACTACGGCAGCTCCCGATTCTCTAATCCCCTCTAGAACCTCCGGTTCCTCATCCGGCGTGAAAAAACCGTGACGGTAGCCCACCGGCAAACCTGGATAGTGTTTTCCCACCCATTGCGCGGCCGCCTGGGCCACGCCGGGCAGTCCGCCCAGCAGGTAAATCCCCACGCGCTCACGCTCGGCTGCCTCACACAGCATCGGGAAGAGGTCGGTTCCGTTGACGTTTTCGCGGATATTCTGGTTCAGGAGCTTTCCCGCAAGCCGCACGCCGATGCCATCCGCCAGCACAATATCCACCGCGCGGAGAATCCGTTTATATTCGGCGTCCCGACACGCAATGTTCACGCAGTCCGCGTTCACAAAGCAAAGCTGGTGCGCTTCGCCGTCGCGCGCGAGCTCCAGAATCCGGGCCACCGCTTCGGCCATGGTCAGGTTATCCACCGGGATGCCGAGCAGCGCTAAATGCTCCGGCGCTTCCGCCACGCCCTTGCCGTACGCTAGCGCCGGCAGCGCCCGCAGCGCGATGCCTAAATCGCCCCACAGCGAATGACTCTCGGTATATTCGGCGTCAATTGTGGCTTCGTTTGAATAGGCAATATTGGCGCGCTTGCGAATCCACCACAGAGAGATCAAGCCCGGCCTGATGTCATATCGCTTCCAGGCGCCTCGCTCCAGCGCGCCAACCTCCGAGGGCGACACGGCGCGGGGTCCCACAAAAGACATCTCTCCCTTCGCGATGTTCAACAGCGTGGGAAGGCTTGACACCACGGGTATCCTCCGCCCCACGCCGGCCGTCGAACCGAATTCGAACTCGTATTTGGAGAACAGCGTCGCCCATCGGCCCAGCCGGAGTTCCTTTGCCATCCCGCCGCCGCGCATCCGCGCAACAGCAAAGAGCAGCAGCATTAGCGGCAGCAGCGCCAGCAGAAAAAGCAAAGCGGCCGCGAGGTCGCACAAGCGCCGCGTCATGCCGATCAAACGGATGAAAAGGACGAACCGGAGGGCGGCTCGCCGCGACCGTCGCTGCTGGCTCCGGATTCCCGCCGGGGAGAAGCGGCGGTCCAGATCCGCCAGTAACTCCTGCCGCCCGGACGCGTGCCGCCGGAGAATCTGTGCCACCGGATCGATGTTTGAACTCGCGCCGGTGATGGTGTCACTTATTTCCCCGGCGCGCATCTCAACCGCTCTCCTCAATACGCCCCCCGCCCGGTAAGAATGGCGGGCACGGTCCTCAACAGAAGCAGTAAATCGAGGCCGAGGCTTTGGCTCTCGATATACTCCACATCCAGCTTGACTTGCCTGTCAAAAGGAATGTCCCCTCGGCCGCTTACTTGCCAAATACAGGTTAGCCCCGGCTTGGCGTCCAGACGCCGCCGGTCTCGCAATGAGTAACGCGCCACCTCCAAAGGTACGGGCGGCCGCGGACCCACCAAGGACATATCGCCTTTCAACACGCACCATAACTGCGGTAGCTCATCGACGCTCAGTTTACGAATGATTCGGCCGATCCAGGTGATTCGCGGGTCTTTCTTCATCTTGAATGTCACGCCGTCCCCGTGATCGTTTCGTGCCATCAACTTAGCCTTCAGTTGTTCCGCGTTTACCACCATCGACCGGAATTTCGGAAACGGAAACTCAGCTCCCCATTGCCCCACGCGTTTCTGCCAAAACAGCACCGGCCCTCCATCGGCGAGGTGAATCAGCACGGCAACCGCCAGCAAAAGAGGCGCCGCCAATAATAGAAGCGTCGCGGCCGCAATCACGTCCAGCAGACGCTTGCCGAAGTTCGCGCCTCCCACGACTACACCCCATGCGTACTTTTTTCGCAGGAAACGCAACCGCTGACCAAGCCGGCCGGTGGCGGACGGCTGGCCATACCGCCGGTACAACTCATCCACCAGTTCCACGCGGCTCTCTCCCAACGCATCTCCGGAGACGCTCACGGGTTTCCCTTCATGTCTAACTTCCAGGCATTTCTGACTACATTTGGTAATTTTGACTGCTTTTTGCAATACAAAGATGCATTACCCGGTGTCGGGGCACACATATCTAATATCAATGACGTAAATCGGCGAACAAATGAAACAACAAATAGCTATCAATGGCTGACGGCGTTATACTCGTGCCGTAGGCCGTTCAAATACGGAGCCATCCGAGTCTCATGAATATTTCTACGTCGGAGAGCGAAGGCGTCACTGTGTTGCGCGTTACGGCGCCGGCGATGGATGCCAGCAATTCTCGCCAGTTCAAGGACGAAGTTACACCACTCTTAGCTCCGAATGCGAAGCTGGTCTATGACCTTGCGGAGGTCGATTTTATTGACAGCACTGGTCTTGGCGCCCTTGTCTCCTGCCTTCGCCAGGCGCACGCCGCCAATGGCGAAATCAAGCTTTGCTCCCTGAAAAAGCCCGTGCGCGCTCTCTTTGAACTGGTCAGAATGCACCGCGTGTTCGAAATCTTCAACACCGCCGCCGAGGCGGTTCAGTCTTATCAAGCATAACTGCCACGGCGATCCGGCATCGGCGGATCTGAGGCCAAAGCTAGATTGCTTCCTGGCAACCACCCACGGGATGAACAAGTCTCATGACGAGCCTGCCCACAATCCTGAGAGTAATGTGGATTACAGTTGGAGCGCTTTCTGCCGCAGTTTCACTACCCGGCTCCATCGAACTGTTGCTGCTCACACTCGGCAGCTTCCTGCCGCGCCCTCGCGCGGGGCGATATTCACCGCAGGCTGAAGACACTGCAACTCCCGTAAGGCGCCTCGCTGTCGTGGTTCCCGCTCACAACGAGGAGGCCAACATCGGAGGTTGCGTCGCCAGCCTTTTGAGCGCTGCTTCATCGAGTCCGGCGTCCGCAAGCTATGAGGTGGATATAGTCGTCATCGCAGACAACTGTACCGATGGCACCGCCGACAGGGCTCGCGCAGCCGGCGCGCGCGTAATCGCGCGCCATAATCAGGAGCTCCGCGGTAAAGGATATGCGCTCCATGCAGCTTTCAACACACTTCTGCCGGAGCGCCACCAGGCCTACCTGATCGTGGATGCCGACTCGGAAGTCGATCCGAATTTTCTGGAAGAGTCGGTTAGAGTCCTCACCGCGGGAGCGGACGCGGTACAGTGCCGGTACCTCGTTCGTCATCCGGGCCGAAGCATCCGAACCAGGCTGATGAATGTTGCCATGCGAGCATTCAACGTTCTGCGCCCTCGAGGGCGTTACCGGCTTGGCCTCTCTTGCGGGATCTATGGTAACGGCTTCGGCATGACTCGCGCCACGCTCGAAGCCGTCCCTTATACGGCGGCGTCGGTTGTGGAGGATCTGGAATTCCATCTGGCCTTGGTCCGCTCAGGACGGCGGGTTCAATTTGTGGAAACCACCACCGTCTATGGGGACATGCCGGCCAGCGGTAAGGGCGCCTCATCACAGCGTGCGCGCTGGGAGGGTGGCCGACTGCGCATGATGCGTGAGAAAGCCCCGGGCTTACTCGCCGACGTTTTCGCCGGACGTCTCACCGCCTTAGAGCCATTACTTGAGTTACTGCTCCAACCCTTGGCACTCCACGTGCTCTTGTTGCTAGTTGCAGTGTTGACGCCGAATGTAGTGGTTCGCGCCGCGGGTCTCGCCGGCCTCGCAATTGTCGCCACTCACGTTTTGGCGGCCATCTTCCTCACGGGTGGCTCCTGGGCGGATGTCTTCGTCCTCGCCGCGGCGCCGTTCTATGTTATTTGGAAGATCCTGCTGGTCCCCGTGCTCGTCAGAAGTTCGCGCTCTTCGGCAGCTTGGGTTCGCACCGAGCGCGCCTCCGATAAGAGGCAACCATGAGCATGGCCCCGTTGGTCAGCATCGTCATCGTCAGCTTTAACACCAGAGACCTCCTGCGGGAGTGCCTGCGCAGTCTCGACGAACGGTCCGCCGGCATTCCGAAGGAAGTCTTTGTTGTGGACAACGACTCTCGCGACGCTTCCGCCGACATGGTGGCCGCCGAGTTCCCGGCGACGCGCCTCATTCGCAGCGCGGTGAACCTTGGTTTCGCGGGCGCCAATAATCGGGCCTTTCCTCTTGCCGCCGGCCGCTATGTGGTCCTCCTGAATTCCGACGCATTTCTAACCGGCGATGCGTTGGCCCGGGCCATCCGCCATATGGACCGCGAGCCACGCGTGGGCTTGGGCGGCGCGAAGCTGGTTGGGCGCGATGGTTCCTGGCAGCCATCGGCCCGGCTGTTTCCCTCTCTGACAAACGACTTCCTCAGCCTGTCGGGTTTAGCCGCCAGGTATCCACGGTCGCCCTTTTTTGGACGCGCCGACCGAACCTGGGCTGACCAGGATCAACCCTGCGATACCGATTGGGTGCCGGGCGCCTTTGTCATCATCCGGCGCGAGGCGCTCCAAGAGGTTGGTTTCTTCGATGAGCGTTTCTTCCTCTACTACGAGGAGGTGGATCTCTGTAAGCGCTTCTGGCAAGCTGGCTTCTCCGTCCGCTATTGGCCTGACGTCGTGGTGATTCACATGGGGGGAGAATCCTCGAAGACTGTGGGGCAACTCGGATTCTCCCAGTCCGGTTCCCAGTTGACGCTCTGGAGAGTGCGCAGCGCCTTCCTGTACTACCGGAAGCACCACGGGTCCCGCGCGCGCCTCGCGAAAGAAATGGAACAGACGTGGCATCGCCTGCGCGCAGGGAAGAACAAAACGTCGGCGCCGGAGAAGGCGCGGGAGTCAGCGGCGGTCCAACAACTGCTGGAACAAGCGTGGCGGGAAACCGCCGGCGGCCGTGAGTCGCCGCCGCAGCCCTGGGGAACCGCGTCGTTGAGTTATGAAATTAGCAACGTGACGAGTCATGTTTGAAAATTTGCGGGAAGACTGGGTGACCTATGAGCGCGACCTGCAGCGGCAAGGCCTGTGGGTCATGGCCGTCTATCGGCTTGGGCGATGGCGCTATGGCATCGAACGGCGCTGGCTCCGTTTGCCGTTCTCATTCGCCTACCGGATATTAAAAGTGCTAAGCCAGATACTCACCGGTATCGAGCTACCTGCCGAGACAGTGGTCGGTCGGCGCTTCCGCATCGAACACTTCGGCGGCATCGTCATCAGCGGCGACGCCTCATTTGGAGACGACTGCATAGTTCGCAATAACGTCACGGTAGGCCTTCGCCGCACCGGGCAGCAGGGCGCCCCGGCCTTTGGCAATCGCGTCGATATTGGGGCCGGCGCCGTGATTCTTGGCCCCATCCGCATCGGTGACGATGTCAGTATTGGCGCCAATGCGGTTGTTTTGACCGACGTTCCCGCCAACTCCATCGCCGTGGGAGTTCCCGCTAAGATTCGTCCCAAGAACGCGAAGCCCGCATACGACGAGTTGGCCGCCGCGTGCCTGGCAAGCCCTTCGCGGGAGGCCCAGGCTTGAAACGCGTTGTGTCCGTCTTCCTCGCCCTGTGCTTCACCGGCGGTGTCCTCGCTTGGGCGCAGGAGGCGTCTGAGCAGAAAGCCGGCGAGTTCAAACTACCGCACCGCGAAACGCTCAGGACGCCGGATGACATCGTCAGGCAGTTTGAAGCACCGGAAGTCACATCCTATGTCCTGGACGATGGCGACGAGCTGACTATCGAGATCTGGGGCCGAACTGAGCTTTCCGGCAAACACGTCATTGGTCCGGACGGTAAGATCAGTCTCCCGCTCACTGGGCCCATCGCGCTAGCCGGGCTCACGCGCGAGGATGCGGAAAGAGCCGTCACCAAGGCTTACTCGGCCTACTATTCCAATCTCGCCGCGGTGGTGCGAGTCGACAAATATAACTCGTTCCGGGTTATGGTGCTGGGGCGTGTCGGTGTACCGGGTCCGCTCGCGTTCGACCATCAGCCGACGCTCCTTGACGTCCTGACCAAATCCGCTGTCTTGCCTGTCGGCGGTCTCGGTACCGACAAGTCGAATCTTGTCCGCTGCGCCATCTTCCGCGGCCGCGACCAGATTGTCTGGATCGATCTGAAGCCGCTGATCAACCAGGGACACACCGAGTTGAACATCCGGCTCGCGCGGAATGACACGGTCTATCTGCCCGATGGCAACGATCAACTGGTTTACGTGCTGGGCGAAGTAAAATCGCCCGGCGCCCAGCGTCTCACTCCTTCCATGACGTTCCTCACCCTCGTCGCGCTCGCGGGAGGGCCCACCGTCGATGCGGCGCAGACTCACATCGTTCTGATCCGCCCCAGCACGAATCAGCAGGAAGAAATCGGACTGCAAACGCTGTTAAAACAAGGCCAAAAATCAAACTATTCTCTGGAGGAAGGGGACATCGTTTATGTGCCGTCCCGTAAGTTGGCCAACTTCGGCTATGTTCTGCAGAAGGTAAGCGCAATCACGGGGTTCGCGATTTTAGCGACGGTTGCCAAATAGATCATGCCGGACGCCGTTCACACCTCGTCTCCCCCGGTCTCAGGCGCGCCGCCCACGGCCCCGGTCTCAGCGGAGAAGGTTGCGTTGCGGCTCGATATTGCCGGCAGTCTTCGGAAGCACAAGGTGCTGGCGCTGCTGACGTTCTTTGCCGTGCTCGCCGTGGGTCTTCCGCTCGCCAATATCAAAGGAAAACCCGCTTACGTCGCCAGCGCGGTGATCTTCGTGTCTCCCCGCTTCGTCGCTAACCTGCAGGACGACAAGGAATTCGACCTGCAATCGAACACGGAGTATCGCGAATACGTGCAGCAGAACGTGAGAACCATCAATCGCTTCGACATCATGCTGGAGGCCATTGAACGGCTCGGCGACGGGAAGGGCGTGTGGGTACGGCCCAATGAGCCGCTGACTCGGGCAGCGGAGCGCTTGCAGCATGCGCTCAAAGTGGAGCCGATTCCGGATACCTACCAGATCCTGGTTTCACTCGAAGGCGATCGGCCCACGGGCCTTGACACGGTGGTCAACTCCGTAGCGGACACGTTCATCGCCAAGACACGGACAGAGGAGTTCTATGGGAGCGACGAACGGATTAAGAACCTCCGTGAAGAGCGCGCCAGACTCCTGGAAGAAAATAGTAAGAGGCAGGATGAGCGCGCCCGGCTGGCTTCCGATCTGGGCGTCAGCACCTTCAGCGAGAGCATTCAGAATCCATACGACAAGCTGCTGGTGGAAGCGAAGACAGCTTTGGCCAGTGCGGGGCGCGATCGCATCCAGGCCGAAGCCGACCTTGCCTCCCTCCATGGGTCAAGCTCCACCAGCGGCATGACGGCGCTGGATGCATACGCCTTGGAGATGGTGAACAAGGATCCCGGCCTCACGACTCTCGACGCCAACCTCAACACCCGCCGCAGCGCCCTGCTTTCGGAAATCAGCGGCCTTAAAGCCGACCATCCAGGGCGAAAGGCCGCCGAAAAAGAGCTCGACGAACTGCAGCAGGAGCGAGACCGCGCTCAAGCACGGCTGATGCGATCCTACTCCGCCATGCTGGAGGAACAGAAGCAGGCGCAAGTCGACAAAACCACGCGCCTTGAACAGAGCCTTCAACAGGAGTTGGTAAAGCAAGCGGCTCAGGCGGCCAGTTTCAGCAGCGGCTACCAGCACGCCATCACTCTTGGCCAGGACGTCGATCTCGCCGTGAAACGTATCGGCAGCATTGAGGATCGAATCAACTTCCTTTCTCTCGAAAGCCGCGCCCCGGGCTTCGTCCGTCTCTTCTCCTCGGCGCGCCCACCGGACGCTCCCTTCAAGGGCGGGCGGCGGCGGCTTTACATGATCGCCGGTCTTGTGGCGTTGTTGGCGGCACTCGCCGTACCGGTGTGCGTCGACTACCTCGACCCCCGCATTCATTGGCCCGGCGACGTGCAAAAGGTCCTCGGCTTCGCGCCGCTCGGGTGGATTCTCGAAAAGAAACAGGCGGGCGACGGATTTGAGAAAGAACAAGTTCTCCGTCTGGCCAGCCGCATCGCTCAGGAAGCCCAGACGCGCAGCACAAGAATCTTCGCCTTCACGGGCGTGAGCGCACGCAACGGCACCACTACCATCGTTCGTGAACTCGCCCTTTCGCTCACTCACCTCGGCATGCCGGCGCTTGCCGTCGAAGCCAACGCGTATCGCGCCGATCCGCGTTACCGCGATCCGAAATCGCGGGGCCTCACCGTGGTCCTTCGCGGCGCCAGCGACATCGCCGCCGAAATTGTCCCTGGCACTGACGATTACGCCGATTACATCCCGGTCGGTGACGTGGGCAACTTTGAGAATCTTCCGGACTTGCAAAACCTTGTCAAGATCCTTCGTGAAGCAACCAACGTATATCCCGTGGTTCTCGTCGATCTTCCTCCCATCCTCGCTTCGGTAGACGCGGAACTGGTGGCACGCGCGGCCGACGTGGTGGTGCTTGTCATCCAGGCCGAAGCGGTGACGAAAGCAGAACTGAAGAGCGCCGCCAAGGCGTTGGAGCGTATCCAGCCGACCGCCGTCGCAGCCATTCTCAACAGGGTCCAACTGGAGACAGCCGCCGGATTCGGGCGGGAAGCCCGCGACGAATTCTATAAGGGCACGTCCCGGCCCACCACCGTTTGGGCCTCCCCCTGGCTCTGGAAATAACCGCTCCATGAAGGCCCAACTCAGGCTGTTGCTCTCGGCGTATCAATGTGCGCCCTTCCAGGGATCTGTGTCCCAAATCGGTTGGGAATGGTATTCGCGGCTGGCTCGCCGCATCCCCGTGACGCTTGTGACGCAAATTCGGAATCGTGCGGCTCTTGAGCGCGCCGGCGCGCCGTTGCCGGGCTCCGACGTCATCTATATAGACACTGAGTGGTTTGCCGGGCCACTCTTCAAAGCCGCAGGCAAACTCTTTCGCCGCAGCCAACACGCCGTCATCCTGGTTTCATCGCTCGATTTCTTTGTCTACGATGCCCAGGCCATCCGGCTCTTGCGAAGGCAAGAGAACTTGTGGGATGTGGTTCACGCGCCAACGCCAGTCTCACCCGTGGCCGCTACGCGTCTCGGCCGGTTGGGCCGGCCGCTGGTTCTTGGACCGTGGAATGGCGGCATGAGTTCACCCCGAGCGTTCGCGCAAATCATGCGTGACGACGCTGCGTGGCTGTACCCGATTCGCGGCATTGGCCGTTTCATCGATGCGGCCATAGGTTCCTCGAAACATGCCGCCATCATTCTCTCCGCGGGAAAAACAACCGATCTATGCGTTCCAGCCCGCTATCGACAGCGGGTACGGCGCATGATCGAAAACGGCGTCGACCTCTCACTCTTCCAACTCGGCGCGTTTGAGCCCCTGCCGTCCTCCACCGAACCGCTTCGCATCGTCTTTGTCGGGCGGCTTATACCCGTCAAGGCAATTCCGCTGTTGCTCGATGCCGTCAGTCATGTACGAAAGGAGTTTCCTGTTCACTTGACGGTGGCAGGCGACGGTCCGCTCCGCGAAGAAATTGAGCGCGGAATCACGGAGCGCGGACTTCAGGACATCGTCGTCATGACCGGAAATCTGCCGTTGCGCGAAGTGGCGGCGGCGATCCGTAATGCCCATCTCTTCTGCCTGCCGTCGGTTCGCGAATCCGGTGGAGCGGTGCTGCTGGAGGCGATGGCCTGCGGCGTACCCGTCGCAGCCGTCAATTACGGCGGTCCGGCTGAGATTGTGGATGACGAAGTGGGCCGCTTGCTCTCCGCCGATGGTCCTGAGCCACTCGTTCGCGACATGATCGAAACTTTCCGCGATATCGTCCGCAACCCATTGGAATGGCGCGAACGCGGTCTCGCCGGTCGTCGCCGCGCCGAAGCGAAGTTCAGTTGGGACGCCAAGATTGATCAGGCCCTCGCCCTCTATCGTGAACTCGTGGAAGCCTCTGGAGAGCGCGCCTGAATGTCGGATAGCGTTCTCACCACCAGTCCGGAAGAGTACGATCCCGCCATCGCGGTTGCTCCGCGCGAAGACCACGCGGCGAACGTCAAGCAATCTCTGGCCAGGAATGTCGCCGTTGACGCCGTCTCACGCATTGCGTACATGCTGTTGCGCTTCTTCGTGCCGCCATTCGTGCTCGCGCATGTAACGCTCGAAGCCTACGGTCTCTGGTCTACCGCGTTCATCCTCGTCTCGTACATCGGTGTTTCTACGCTTGGCATCTCGAACGTTTATGTGAAATATGTCGCCGAGTACAGCGCGCGCCGCCAATACAAAGAGGCCAATTCGCTGATCTCCACGGGCCTCGCCATCAGCCTGCCCGTTTGCACGCTGCTCTTCGTCATTATCTGGCTCGGGTGGCCGTTGCTCGCGCGGTGGTTTCAGATCCGGCCCGCGCTTCAGGGCGACGCCAAAGAGGTCATCCTCTCCGTGGTTGCGCTCTTTCTGGTCTCCATGAGCCTCGGCGCCTTCCGGGACATGCTTGCCGGTGTCCAAAAAATCGCTCTCATCCAGTACCTCTGGACCGTCGGCTGGCTGGCCGAGACCGCGCTCATCTTCATCCTGGTCGGTTCCGGCCGCGGCATTCGCGGGATGTCGGAGGCCTATGTCGTCCGCACCATTATCGAGGTCGGCCTGTCCATCCCGGTTGCCTTCAAGGTGCTGCCCTGGCTCCGCCTTTCATTACGCCGCTGCTCCCGCCATGCGTTCCACATACTCGTCAAGTTCGGCTCCGTTGTTCAACTGCAAAGCCTGCTCGCGATCTTTCTCGATTCCGTCGAACGCGCCATCGCGGCGCCCCTGATCGGCCTCGCCGCCACGGGCTTGCTCGATATCAGCCAAAAGCTGCCAACCATGGCCGCGGCGGTTCCCACCACCTTTGCCTCGGCGTTTCTGCCAGCCGCGTCTTATCTCCACGGCGGACTCGAAGGCGCACCCGAGCAGCGTGAATCCATTCGCAAGCTCTATATCAAAGGCGCCCGGTACATGAACGTCTCCGCCGGTTACGTCTGCGCATTCCTCGCCTTGCTTCCTGGGCCCCTGTTTCAGGTTTGGATGGGAAAACATTTTGACGGCGCCATTTACCTGCTGATTGTCTTTGCCGTCGCGACGCAGGTGCACTTGCTCACCGGACCCGGCACGTCCATCCTGCGCGGCATCGGCCGCACCAACGAAGAGTTCTATTACGGCGTCCCCAACATTCTGTTTCTTTGTCTTACAGTTCCGCTCTCCTATTTGGTGCTGGGCCGATGGACCGCCGTTGGCATTGGCACGGCCGTTCCCTTGGCAACATTGCTCGCCTCGCTCGTCTTTACTCGCCGCGCTAATCGCCTGCTCGGCGTATCTTTGGCGGAGTATCTACGCAGAGTCATCGGCCCCGGCTTCATCCCTTACCTTCTCGCGGCGCTGTTCACGGTGCCGGTGGTCTACGCCTGCAACCATTCATCTCGTTGGGC
>CAJCIT010000180.1 GCA_903970405.1 Acidobacteriaceae bacterium
TCCCGGGCTCGGTGGAGAAGGGCTCAGCCCGCAGAACCGCCATACTTGTAACCATAAGGAAACAAACGGCTAGTATCGCGGACAGCCGGTGCGCCGCAGCCAGCGAAAATGCCGCGGCAAAAGATTTACGCATGCTCTTTCAGTGTAGTACGCTAAGCGCAGGAGACTTGAACACGACTCCCTCCATTCGACCCCTCCACGACAACAGTGCGCAGTCCGATTCCCTCCCGTCCGATTCTCTTCAGCCCGATTCCCTTCGCCATGATGTGCTCGATTCACTGGATATCGAAACACCGAATTGGCTGGCTGCCGCACAGGCAGCCGATTCGAAGAAGGCCATAGACCTCAGAATCCTCGATCTGCGGGAAATTACTTCGTTCACCGATTATTTCGTCATTTGTACCGCCTCCAGTGCGCGAACCGGTCAGGCGATCGCCGACGCCATCGGTAATGAGTTGAGGACAATGGGCGAACTGCCCGTGAGCCTCGAAGGGTATGAGCGAGGTGAATGGATACTCCTGGATTACGGCGACTTCATCGTGCATATTTTTTCAGAGACGGCGCGCTCCTATTACGATTTGGAGCGGCTATGGCGGAACGGCAAGAGGGTAGAACTGCCCTTGAAAAGGGCATAGCCCTGTAGGCCTACAAGACTTTTCTGTGTTCATCCATCACGGAATTGATTGACAAAACACCGTACGCTACCGCACTCTCTTATAATTAGGATAAGGCGGCGCTTCTTGGCGAGGCAAAAACCAGGTCAAACGGCGAACATTCTATGAGGCATTTCGGGACGCTCACCCCTCGGCACTTTGAGGTGTTGCACGCCCTCGTAGAGAATTACATCGAAGCGGGGGAACCCGTTGCGTCGCGAACGGTTGCGCGGAAGCATACGTTAAGTGCGGCTTCCATCCGAAATATGATGGCCGACCTCGCCGACAATGGTTTTCTTTCGCAGCCTCATACCTCAGCCGGGCGGGTTCCCACGGAGCGAGGTTTTCGCGCCTATGCGCAGAGGCTGGCCGGGTCGCGCCTCGTGCGGTCGGAACTGGACCGACTGCAGGGTGAACTGGGGCGGGCAGGGACGGTGGAAGGCCGGGTCGAGCGCTCAAGCCAGTTGTTGACGGAGTTGACGCGCAATTTCGGAATTGCGGCTGCGATTCCGGGTGAAAATCAGACGCTGGATCAGATTGAGCTTGTGCCGCTGCCGGACCGGCGTGTTCTGATGGTGGTGATCACGCGAGACAAGATTGTTCGGAATCGCGTGGTGCAATTGGACACGGCGATCGCTCAGGAAGAGTTGGCGTCCATCCGGAATTACATCAACTTTAACTTCAGCGGCTGGAGCATTACAAATATCCACCGCGAGTTAAAGCGCCGCTTTGAACTTGAGAGCGCAACCTACGACGCGATGCTAAAACGGGTCGGCATGCTCTATTCATTGGGCTTGCTGGATGTGACGTTGACGCCTGAGGTCTATTTTGAAGGCGCTGGCAATCTGATTGGCCTCGATCTGCACCTGACGCGGGAGCGGATGCGCGATCTGTTTCGGGCGCTGGAAGAGAAAAAACGAATTCTGCAATTGTTGGAGCGGTACCTGGAACAACCGAACGGCCAACTGGGTATTCAGGTTGGTTTGGCCGAAGTACATCCCAGCATGAGCGAACTCTCCATCATCGGCATGCGGATTGAACTGCCGAATGGCCTGGCGGCCAATGTCGCGGTGGTGGGACCGATGCGCATGAACTACCAGCGAGCGCTTTCCGCCGTCATGCACGTGGGCGAGGCTTTCCGCAGTTTCGGCAATTAGCGCCAGATGGGGCGGCCGGGCGGGCGCGAAACGGCTGGGGGAAAACCAGGCCGAACACCACCCAACTCACACACCAGGGTCTGCTCCAAAGCAAGTCAAAATCGGCCCTTGTCTGTTAATCTGAAGGCTGGAGTTCAGGAACCGAATTTGTCATGGATAGCGTGAAAAATGGGCAGGATACCCCTGCCGCTTTCGTTGACGAGGTTCAGCCGGCGGCTGAGCCGGCGCCGGCGGCGCCGCAGCCCCCAGTGTCCGATCGCGATGCTTTGTTGAAGGAAAGGAACGAACTGCAGGAACTGCTGGTTCGCCGTCAGGCTGAGTTTGAAAATTACCGCCGCCGCGTGGAACGGGAGCGCTCTGAGCTTTTCGAATTTGCAAGCATGGACAGCGTAAAGGCGCTGCTCCCGATGCTCGATGATTTTGAACGCGCGCTCCGGGTGGAAAGCGCCGACAAAGAATATGCGCGGGGAATGGAATTGATCTATCAGCGGATCTACGAATCGCTCAAGAAACTCGGCCTCGAACCGATTTCCACCGAAGGGGCGAAGTTCGATCCGCACCTTCATCACGCCGTCGATATGGTGGATACGAAAGACCATCCTGACCAGGCCATTTTGAAGGAATACCAGCGCGGGTTTTACTTCAAGAACCGGTTGGTGCGGCCAGCCATGGTTCAGGTGGCTGTTAACCAATAGGGCTAACCGCTAGAGTAGAGCATTCCGTTAATCTCCCATGAGCGTCACCAAACGAGACTACTATGAAGTGCTTAGCGTCAGCCGGGACTGCGATGAACAGTCGCTGAAAAGCGCCTACCGTAAGCTGGCGTTGCAATACCATCCGGACCGCAACCCGGATAATCCCGTGGCGGAAGAAAAGTTCAAGGAGGCGGCCGAGGCTTACGCCGTGCTGAGCGATTCGCAGAAGCGGGCCTCCTATGACCGGTTCGGTCATCAGGGCGTCAGCAACGGGGTGGGCCAAGGCTTCGACGAATCCGCCTTCGGCGACTTCAGCGACATTCTGGGGGATCTCTTCGGGCTCGGCGATGTGTTCGGAAACGGGCGCGGCCGGCGCCAGCGCGTGCAGCGCGGCGAAGACCTCCGCTACGACCTCGAAATCACCTTCGAAGATGTCATGAACGGCATCTCGGCGGACGTGCAAGTGCCGCGCCTGGAAGCTTGCGCCAAATGCCATGGCGCCGGCGCCGAACCGAATGGCGGATTGGTGATGTGCGCCACCTGCAACGGGCGCGGCGAGGTTCTGTACCAGCAGAGCTTTCTCTCTATCCGCAAGACCTGCCCCACGTGCAGCGGCCGGGGTCAGGTGATTCGCCAAGCCTGCTCACTGTGCCGCGGCGAGGGATACAGCCGCACTCAAAAGCGGCTGAAGGTCAACATCCCGGCGGGAGTGGATACGGGAACCCGGCTGCGGCTGGCGGGCGAAGGAAACCCCGGCCCGGCGGGCGGCCAGCCAGGCGATCTTTATGTCGTGCTCAAGGTGAAGGATCACCCGATCTTTGAGCGGCGCGAGGGCAATTTGCATTGCACCTTGCCGGTGAACATCGCGCAGGCCGCCCTCGGCGCCGAGATCGATATTGAAACGTTCGACGGGCCCCAAAAAGTGCGCATCCCCGAGGGTACCCAATCGGGCGCCATGGTCAAGATCAGGAATCTGGGCGTGCCGGAAGTAAATGGGCGCAGCCGGGGCGATCTCTACGTCCACATGGATGTCCAGGTACCGAAGAAGCTGACCCGCGAACAACGGAAGCTGTTTGAGCAATTGGGCGAGATGTTGCCCGCGGAAAACACGCCGCATGAGCACTCGGTCTTTGAGAAGGTGCGGAACTTCTTCCATTAGGTTGAAGCGCTATTAGCCGTCATTGGCTCCCGATTCCGAGCCGGTCTCAAACTGAATGAAACCGCCACTGCCGCTGATCGTCTTGGACCAAGTACCGGATCAGGACGTTGGTGTCAAGGCCAAGCATCACCGCGACAACAACTCAATGGGCACACGTTTCCTGCCCTTCTTGTAAAGTAGCCCTGCGAGATCGGAAACCTGCCTGTTCTTTACCCGCATAATGACAACGCCGTCCTGCATCAAGGTGAAGCTCATTTTGTCACCGGCCTTCATGCGCAGACCGTCTCGGATTGGCTTGGGAATTGTGGTCTGATCCTTACTGGTCAGCGTTGCCTCGGTACTCATGTCTTTCTCGTATCCTTACAGTACTGATCATAGTAAGAAATTGTGCATCCACCAGCTTCTAACGGCCCCTATCGGTCCGGTTTTCCTGATTCTTCTTACGTCCGATTCAAGCGCGAGGAGGTCGCGGTCATTTCCCACGTCCGCGGACCAGCGGACTCAATTCCGGTCAGGATGCACTAAGACCGAATGTGAGAGCCTCTCCTGGCCAGTGGCCGAACGCGCCTGAATCAATGGCTGCGGACGGGCCCCATTACTTCGCAGCCAGTTTCACTCTGTTTTGCGGTCCCTGAAGGCGGCGTCTGCTTGCTTGGTGCACATGATTCTAAGAGTGAGGCTATTCTGCGAGCGACTAGGCAAAGATCGGACTCACCAGCGCCACGATGACATCGGCGGCGAGGTCCGAGGGGCCACGTTTCAAAGATTGTGCCCATTCTTTGGCCCCTCCGTAAATCGCCCCACTTACAGTGGCGGCCCGCATTTCCGGAGCGATCTGGCCTGACGCCGCCGGGTGCCGTTGCATCCCTTCGAGCAGAATCCGGCGGATCACGGCGATGACGGCTGATTCCATATGCGGCTGCAGGGGTCGCCGAGGCTCAACTCCGTGCATCTGAGCGAGATAGTCGCACAGGGCAAGAACCAGTCCACGCAGGGCGGAGGTGCAGGCTCCGTCTAACTGGACCTCCCGTTCGGCCAGGAGCTCGTAAAAGCGGGAGGCTACCATGCATTCGAGCAGGGCAAACTTGTCCGGGTAGT
Source organism: Acidobacteriaceae bacterium (assembly GCA_903970405.1). GTDB lineage: Bacteria > Acidobacteriota > Terriglobia > Bryobacterales > Bryobacteraceae > CAJCIT01. Next base: position 4,763 of record CAJCIT010000180.1, read on the forward strand.
GGTCGTAGAAGGTGGCACGGTTAACAGTGGCGGCATCCGCGATTTCATGCACAGAGATTTTGTCGAAGTCTTTGTTTTCCATCAGCTTATGCAGGCTTTGCTGCAACATCTGGCGGGTGCGTCGAATCCGCGGATCGATAGTCTCTGCGCTGGTGTCGGACATGGGCGCTCCAACTTAGGATGGCCGACACGCAACGGAAGTTGCATAAGCGACAAATGTTGGTTCCGCTGAATCGACAGGTGTCGTTTAAGCATCAACCGTTCTAGATCCGACACTGGGAGTTACAACTCCGGGGTTCGGATGTCACCGAGCGCAGCCACCTGCGCCGGAATTTCCTTTGGAGAATGACCATTATGAAAATCGTGTTCTTGATTTCACGCATTTTGCTCGGCCTTGTGTTTGTCGTCTTCGGCCTGAACAAGTTCTTGTTCTTTATACCGACAGGGCCCTTGCCGACGGGTTTGGCCGGAGAGTTTGTGGGGGCGCTTTTCAGCTCGCACTATGTGTGGGTTGTGGCGGCTTTGGAAGTGGTAGGTGGGGCGCTACTGCTGGTGAACCGCTACGTGCCGCTGGCGTTGACGTTGTTAGGGCCGGTTGTGGTGAACATCCTGCTGTACCACTCGCTGCTGTTTCCCGGAGGGCTGCCGCTTGCGCTGTTGGTTGTGGTGTTGTGGCTGGCGGTGTTTTGGGGTGTGCGGACGGCGTTTGCCGGGGTGTTCCAGCAGCGGGTTGAGGCCTAAGCGACTATCGCGCCACAATGCCGCCAGCGGCGCTGTTGCGGCATCGCGTGACGCCAGTCCGGATGATTGGCCTTGCGAGGGGCAGTTAATGCACCGTGTAGCTGCCCCGGAGGGCGAAAGGTGCAATCTCGATATCGAACACGGTTCCATCAGTGCGGCGCATTTGATAGGTGCCGTGCATGCGGCCCATAGGCGTTGGGAGCGGACACCATGAAGAGTATTTGAAAGACTCGCCCGGCGCGAGCACTGGCTGTTCACCCACCACGCCTGGGCCTTTCACCTCCTGGCTCCGGTCGAGTGCGTCTTTGATGATCCAATGGCGGCTTAAAAGTTGGACCGTATCGCGGCCCTGGTTGGTGATGCGGACCGTGTACTCAAATATCCATTCGCCGAGCGACGGCTTGGAGTTTTCCGCCGAATAGCGGGAGAGCACTTCGACGCGAATGGAGTGGGTGACCGCATCGGACATAGGGCCGGGGTCCGCGTGGGGCTGCAGCATATCGCTCCGTCATGTTAGCAGGGCCACGGGCGGCGCGCGTAGATCCTGGGGAACGGTGCCGTGGCGGGAGGGGTGGTAGGAACGGGCAGATTCGAACTGCCGACCTGCCGCTTAGGAGGCGGCCGCTCTATCCATCTGAGCTACGTCCCCCCACTCCCTTTACTGTAGCCGAGAAGCCGGCTACGCTCTTATCCTGATTCGCAGTGGACTTAGAATCGGAGATGGTGAATTCGTTGACAGAGCAGCGCCAGCCGCCGCGTCTTCAAAGGAACTGTACCGACGACAGGAGGAAAAATGATGACCGCCCGGAATCTGCTTTTCATAGTAGCCTTGGCCGCGGGAACGGTGTCCGCTCAAACGGCCCCTTCCGCACCCCCGCTGGTTCGGATCGACGTGTCCGCTGTGGACGCCGATGGATTACCGGTGAAGGACCTGAAGGCCGATGACTTGAAGGTGACCGATCAAAGTAAAGAGCAGCGCATCCTGTTTTTCAAGAAGAACGACGGTATTCTGGCTTCCGTGCCGCTAGGGGCGCATGAGTACACCAACCAGCGTATGGAGGGCGAGCCGAACCCGACGGCGATTCTGGTGGACCTGAAAAATCTGAGCCAGACCGACCGCATCCTTGCCTGGCACAGACTGATGCGCGAACTGCCGAAGTTGAAAACGGGCGAGTCCACCTTTTTGTACATCCTGACGCTGGAGGGGACGGTGCAGGCGATTCACCCCATCGGGCCGCCGGCGGCCGATGACAAGACTTGGCCTCAGCAGACCGGACCGCTGGATAAAGCGATGAAGAGCCTGATTCATACGCCGCCCGCCGGCACGTCTGACGAAGACACGGTGAAGAAGACTTATGTCGCTTTGGAGACGCTGGGGAATCAACTGTCGGCGTTACCCGGACGCAGGAACATCGTCTGGATCACAGATCAAGTGCCGAATGTCTGGAACGAAAAGAATCCCTGCCCTGGCGATTGGGTGGAATGTGCGTTGTATGTGCCGCACCTCAGCGTGACGCTGGATCACGCCAATGTAGCCGTGGATCCGCTCTCTTACACACCGAGTCCGAATTCGGCCCATGACATGGACTTGCTCGCCGGCCTGACCGGAGGCCGGACGTATGCCGAAGAGGACATCGATAAGGTGCTGGATCGCGTGGCAGTTGACGCGGCGGGATCGTACACCATTGCGTACGATCCGTCGGCCGAGAACTGGGACACGAAATTCCACCGCGTGCACGTGACCACAGACCGGAAGGCGAAGCTGGTCTGGAAGCAACGCTATTACGCAATCCCTGACACGCGTCCCGTGACGGCCCGGCAGCAGGGCGCGGCGTTAGCGGCGTTCCAGAGCCCCTTTGACATGTCGGACATCGGCATTCGCGCGATAGTGACGCCAGCGGCAGCACCCGCAAAGGGTGTTCATCTTCAGCTCCAGATCCAGACTGCGGACGTCATGTTCCGTGAAGACGCGGGGAAATTTGCGGGAGGGTTGATTCTGCTGCTTTCCGATCGCGGTCCCAGCGGTCCGCTGGGCGATCCCAGCGTGTCGGACTTCACGTTGAATCTGACGCCGGAACAGCACGCGGCCGCGCTGAAGGGCGGGATTCCAGTGGTGCAGGACCATCCGTTGAAGGACGGAACGCAGAAGGTGCGGGTCATTGTGCTGGATCAAAACTCGAGTGTGGTGGGTTCGTTGACCGTCCCGGCGAGTTAGAAGGCCAATGCCACGCAGGTGCTTGGTGGCACAGGCTTTAGCCTGTGATGCCAGGCCTGACACCGCAACCTCTAGTCCGGGTATTTCTCGCCTGGGCGAACCACGCGGATGTAATGGTCAGTAAACTTCGAGTTGCCGCCGGGCAGATCTACCTTCTGCATGTGACAGGACGTGCAATTCTCGCTGGCCACAGGGCAGGCTTTCTGGAGCGGACCCGCCGAAACGCCGTGCGTCGCGGCCACCGGGCGCGCCGAACCGGAGGCGGCGTGGCAAGCCAGGCATTTGGCGTCATAGAACTTGGTATCCCGAACCAGTTCGCGGTGCGGGTTGTGACAAGCGGTGCAGCCGATGCGCCTGTCATTCCCGATAAAACACTTACTAAGGGCCAGTCGATAAGGCTGGAAACGAACGTTCACCGGCCCCCAGAGGCGTAACCTGACGGCCTCCTCCCAGGAGCGATGGCACCCGCCACAATACGTTGACATCTCTTCGCTCGACTTCTCGCCGAGCTTCTCGGGCAGAGGCGCTGTCTTCCCCTGGGCCAGCGCTTCCAGGTGAGCAGTAGCGCCCGTATGGCAATGCTCGCAATCGAGGCCTGGCCGTAGTGTTTCAAGATGAAGCTTCGAACCGGCGACAGCGCCGGAACTGTGACACCCGAAGCAGCGGCTGATGGTGGTTTCGGTGTACTCCTTGCCCAGCGCCTCCAACAGGCTCTTCGGTTCCATCCGCTCATCGCCAAGGGTCACCGCCAAACCGCCGAGGGTGGCGTAGTAACTCATCATGCTTTCAAAGTAACGGCCCTGGTAGACGAATACATAGGTCTGCATGCGGACGCCGAAAGCGTAACGAATGGGCAACTGGAGCGATTCCGCGCCGTTACTAACCGTGTAAACGCTGACGCCGTCCTTCCTCTCCACGGTGTACCGGTAGCCTTTCCAGTCGGCCGCGAGTTGGGGGTGGGCCTTGAGCGAGGTCTGATTCGGCGGCAGTTCCATGCCGATGCCCATGGGCGTGAGTGGAGAAGAGGCGGCTTGCTCACGGTGGCAAGTGGCGCAGGTGAGCGTCTTTTCCGCCGGCGCCGCCGTGAGGACGGACGCGATGAGTAGAAGTCCAATCGCGCCGCTCAAAAAACACCCGACGGGGCCGCGACGCTTCGGCTCAGCAAGCGTGAGCGCGTCCGTTTGTCTCGAGGATTTTTCACACGTTCCTACAGCCGCGGCGCGGCCGCGTTCAGGGCCGCTTCCGGAGATCCACGCGCTAGTGTTCCGCACTGGGCGCGGTCTCCTTCGCCAACTGCATGGTAGTAAACCGCTCGCGGCGCGCCTCTTCGGCGCGGCCCAGCCGGGAGTAGGCGGAGGCAAGCGCCGCATGACACTCAAAATCGCCGGGCTCGAGTTCACAAGCGCTCTGAAGATGCCCTATCCCGTCTCCGGTTTGGCCCTTCTTGGTAAGTAAAAGGCCCAAGGCGAGCTGCGCTTTGGGGAGCTTCGCGCCGGCCTCCGCGGCCTGGCTCGCGTAAGGCCACGCCTCATCGAACTTTCCCGCGCGATAAAGCTGCAAGGCGAGCATAGCCTGGGCGGCGGGATTTGACGGGTTCACTGCTAATTCCTGGCGGAACTCGCTGATGGCGTCATCGGCGCGCCGGTCCACCAGGAACGAGCCATAAAGAAAATGAACGTTCGCTTCCCTCGGGTACTTTGCGAGCAGGGTGCGGAATCCGGCTTCGGCATTGTCCGCATCGCCGGTCATCCATAGATACGTGGCTTTGCCGGCGGCGCCAATCAAATCCTTTCGATTGGCGGGCACTTCTTCAGGCGTCAGCGGCTGGCGGAGGGCGGCAAGGCCGATGCCCATGGTCAGCGCGGAATCGGCTGGATGGGCCTTGGCGAAGGGAAACAGATGCTGTAGCGCCGAGTCGTAGAGTCCGGTTTTCGTGAGCAGCAGCGCCTCATGGAAGCGGGCTACCGCTTCGATGCTGGTCTCCAATTTGCCGTTTGAGAGTTTAAGGCCGCTTTGGATGTGGTCGAGCGCATTGACGTAGTCGCCGGTCGAGTATTCGCAGAGGCCGAGCATGGTCAAGGCCGGCGCGGCGCGTGTATCCAGCAACTGAACCAGGTGCGACAGCGCGTCTTTCCCGCCCGCGTATTGGTCGGAATCGTAGGAGAGCGTGCCAAGAAACCACCAGCCCTCCACCCAGCCGGGACGGGCCTGGAGTGCCTGGCGGTAGAGATCCATCGCTTTCGGAATATCGTTCGCGGCCCGCGCGGCGGCGGCCTGGGCAGCCAGTTCCTCAAAGGAATCCGCCCCGGGCCTGGCCCAGCAACTTCCTGTCATCAGCAAAACCAGGGAAAATGCCCCTAGAGCTTGGACGAACGGGGCCTTCAGGGTGCGGACAATCATCGGCAATCGCAATAACACGGGACGCAAGGGCAGGAAGCTAAGTTTCCCTCCCGAGGATCACTCGAACCACGATAAAATCATCTCATGCGAAAGACCACCGCTCTTATCTGTGCCATGGCGCTGGGGATTCCCGGAGGCGCAACTTCTATCGCGCAGGATGTTTCACCGGATAAGGGAGCGGTGATTCGCACCTCGACCCAAGAGGTGGTGCTTGAGCTGACGGTGCGTGACCGCAAGGGCAAAATCGTCAAGAACCTCCAGCAGAATGACATTGAGATTTATGAGGATGGCGTCAAGCAGAGTGTCCGGAGCTTCCGCCTGGTGCAGGGCCGTGACGCGATTGCCGAAGAGAGGGCCGCGCCGGGCGCGATGGCGAAGACAACAGTCACGAAAGCCGGCGGAAACGCGCTTCATGCGGTGAATCTGGTCTGCATCGTGTTCCACAACCTGGACCCGAACACCAAGAAATACGCGGTGGAAGCGGCGCAGGAATTCATCGAAAACGATATGACGGCCGACACCTGGGTGGCGATCTTCAACCTGAGTTCGCGCCTCACCGTGCTGCATCCCTTTACCACCAACAAGAAAGAGCTGTTGGAGGCCGCGAAGAACGCCTACACCAGCACCACCGTGGATTTTGTCCGGGTGGCCGACGCCATTTTGAGCGCCGCACCAAACATGGTGTCGATTGAGGAGCAAGTGAACGGGAATCCGGCGGCCGGCGGTTCAGTCAGCACGTCGATTCAGGTTACCGGCGGCGAATTGAATCAGCGCGTGATCGGCGACGCGACCGTGGACGTAACTCCGGCCGCAAATGCCCAGCGCGGTGACCTGGTGGGTCAACGGCTGGCCTTTGGGGCGATTGAGGGCGAGCGCGAAGCGGACTCCGTGCTGGCAATGATCCAACGATTCGGGACGCTGGCGGGACGGAAATCGGTGCTGTTTATGAGTCCCGGCATGCCCACCACCGGCGACGTGGATCTTTTCAACATGATCGTGGAGAAAGCGCTCAAGGCCGACGTCACCGTTTACGCGGTGGACGTGAACGGCCTGACGCAGAATGCCAACCAGCTTGCCGGCGATGCGCAAGTGGGCTATGCCGCAAAACTGAGCTCAACCCAGGCCAACAACGCGACGGGCGCCGCCATGCGGGAGAAAATGAGGCAGGACGATTACATCGGGGGCGCGGTTCGCACGTCAGACACCCAGGCCAGCCTGCGCGGTTTTGCCGAAGGGACCGGCGGGTTTTTGATTGGCAACACCAACGATTTGAAGAAGCCGTTTCAGAAGATTGCCGAAGATGTGGAGACGCACTATGAGGCCAGCTATAGTCCCTCCGACAAAACATACAACGGCAAACTGAGAACCATTGAAGTGAAGCTGGCGTCCAACCGCTCCGATCTAAGCGTTTCAAGCCGCACCGGATACTTCGCGATGCCGTACCTCGGCGGGAACCAGGAATTGAGCGTTTCCGATTCGCTGGGTCTGGCCGCGCTCAACGTCCGGACGCCGCCCCACGCCTTCCCCTTTGAAGCGGCGGCGTTGCAGTTCAAGCCGGGGCCCGCGGCGTCCTTGGATGCCATCGCGGTGGAAGTGCCCGCCAGCGTCCTCACCTTTACCCCTGAGCCTCTCAAGAAGATCTACAAAGTGCATGTATCGACGCTGGCCTTGATCAAGGATTCCTCTGGCCAGGTGGTGGAGAAATTCGGCGAGGACACGCCGTACGATATTCCCGAACAGAACCTGCCGGCGGTTAAGAACCTCACTATCAACTTCACGCACCCGGTCAACTTACCGCCGGGGCATTACACAATGGACACGGCCGTGGTGGATCAGGAATCCAGCCGCGCGGCCATTAAGACCATTTCCTTCGACAGCCCGGAATCGAAAGGCGTGGGACTGAGCAGTGTGATGCTGATCCAGCGTTTGGAGCCGGCCAAAGAGAAGGCCGACCCCGCTAACCCCTTTGAGGTTCAGGCGGAGCCAAGCCGCGCCTATAAGATGGTTCCCGAGTTGGAACCCACCCTGACGGCCGCGGCGCGCCCCCGCTTGTACTTTGTCATTTATCCGGATAAGTCAATTGCGGCCAAGCCGTCGATTCAGGTTGAGTTTCTGGTGAACGGCCAGTTAGTGGCCCGCAGCAAACCTCAGTTACCGGCGCCGGATGCCACGGGAGCCATCGCCGTGCCCATGCCCGCGCCGCTCGGCGTAGGTGAAAACGAGTTCCGCGTCACGGCGTTCCAAGGGGACTCGGTCACGCAGAAGAGCGCCTTCTATAAGGTCGCTGGCGCCACACCGGGCAAGTCCTAGGTGAGGTGAGGCGGGGTGCTGGTGCGCTCCACAGAGCTGCCATGGAGGCACAGCCCCGGGCGATCCTCGCCGAGCGATAAGGTCTCTGCATCGTGAGCCAGCAGCAGGTAGTTTCCGCTCGCCCGGTTGTGAAGCCCAATGGCCGCGCAGGCCACCACCAAATCCGTCTCCAGGAAGAGCGCGTCCCAGTCCTGGTTCGAACCCTGAGGGTCAAGGGGTCAAGAGGGTCAGGAGGGTCAGGGTCAAAGGCCTCTGCACTTCTTGGCGGTAGCCATTCGTGGGCAAGGTGCTTTTCTGTCTATGACATAGCTTGACGCTCTTGTGGCCGCCGGCGTCTTGAGATCTGAGCATTGTTTGCGCTGCTCACGCCTGTCAGACAGAGCAAAGCACACTGCGTCAGCTACTTGCGGTATTACTGACCGAACCGGCACGTCAGCTCGTCGGAAAGTGCGGAATCACTAAGAAAATGGCCTATCAAGACAGGATTGCGGTGTAATGTTTTGAAGTGCGTCTAAATTCAACAAAACGCTAAGCTCCCCTTGACGCCCTTCGGCGTTAAGGTTCCTCGCCTCGCATCTCCCGGTCCATCAGTTCGCAACCGGCTGCCTTTGAGATCTTCAACTTACAAGCCGACCTGGTGCCAGAGGTCTCTGACCCATAAGCCAGAGGTCCATAAGCCCATAAGCCCATAAGCCCTGACCCATAAGCCACCCATAATAAACCTGCGGAATGGGTGACCTTCGACGGTCACACGACATTAGATGGTCAACCAAAAAGTTCACAGTCCCGCCTGATTTCAATGGCTCTTACATAGAACAGCCTTGTT
>CAJCIT010000181.1 GCA_903970405.1 Acidobacteriaceae bacterium
GATTGAATCGCAGAAACGATCCCGGAACTCAATCATTTCACGGAACTTATAGCTGGTGTCGATGTGCAGGAAAGGGAAAGGAATGGTACCCGGATAAAACGCCTTTTGGGCGAGACGGACCAGCACGGAGGAGTCTTTGCCGATGGAGTAGAGCAGGACGGGCCGCTGGCACTCCGAAGCGACTTCGCGGAGGATGTGGATGCTTTCGGCCTCCAGGAGCTGGAGATGATTGAGGGAGCGCACGGGCAACTCCACTTTAGCACAGTCTGGGAATCTCTATCGGGAAAGGGGTATTGAAGAGAACCACTCAATCGATCAAGGCAGGCGTATCCTCAACGTTTGGCTCGCGGCAAATTCTGAATGACGAGCGAGACGTTGCGGAAATTCCGATTGGGCTTCCTTTACGGCCAGGACTGGCTACCTCTTACCTGGCGCCGGCTTTCAGCGCTGAGCCGAGAGTCGTCTCGGCTGTGCCATACGAAAGAACAGCCGACACGAATGTCGGCTCTGCAGACTAAAAGTCCGCGCCACGGAGATTCGGGCCGAGCGCAAAAAGGAAGAAGAGGGCTTCGGCAGAGATTATTCGCTTTGGCTCTTGGCTCGATGGCCTTCGGGGCGCGGGGAAAGCCGGGCGGGGAAGCCCCGGGACAAACTTCCACACCGAGTGGTGTTCACACGATGCTGATGTAAAGAATGGAGTGGAGCAAATTCCTGACACCTTCGACGTCACCGGCGAGAATTCGTCGTCACCAACCAGTCCTGGCTGTAAGGAAGCTCAATAAGAATTTCCCTCCGCAACGCCTCGCCCTCATCATTCAGAATTCGCCCGGCCGCCATAATATTGAGGATGCTCCAACCTTGAGTGCCGGGGCGATCAAGTAAAACGTGTCGCCAATGATTGCCGCCATACTTTGCGCTTAGGCCAGGACGTCTTGTCTGTTCCCCTAAACCTTCGGCTTCGGGGGTGGAAGTTCACGGGCCTCGCAGGTCGATTGAAAACCTTGGCGGCCGTGCGATCCGTCACAGAAGGGTTTGTTTTCCGAAAGACCGCAACGGCAAAAACCGATGGTGGTGCGCCCGGCCAGCCCGAACTCGGCGCCGGCTGCGTCCACCACGATGAATTCGCCCTCAACGCGCAATGGGCCGTTGTTCAAGACAGTAACTTTGGTAGGCATAAGGAAGGGTGTCGCCTGCATGGTAACAGAACATGTCTCTGGCGACCCCTATAATGGGCAGGGCTGGAGACGCGGTGATCCAATTCGTTCAAGAGACCGACAAGAAGCTGTTCGAAGAGACCATTGCGTTTGCTCAGAAGCAGGTTAAGGCGCTGATTGAGAAGCATCCCGACTTCTATCCGATGTATACGGATGGCGGCCGGTGGAAACACGAGGGCGCGGCGTGGACGCATTGGTGCGATGGCTTCCTGCCAGGCATGATGTGGCTGTTTCACAAATACCTTGGCCGCCATCCGCAGAGCCACCAGAAGACCGCGAACGGGCAATCGGGCAACGGCGACTCCAAGTTCTGGATGGAGCAGGCTATTCGCTACTCGAAGCCGCTGGAGCCGCGGAAAAACGATCGTGAAGTCCATGATTTAGGCTTCATTTTCCTGTCGACTTACTATCGCTGGTTCCAAGTGACGCGCGACCCCGCGCTGCAACAGGTGGTTTTGCAGGCCGGTAAGACGATGGCCATGCGCTACAACGAAAAAGGCCAGTTTCTACGCTCATTCGCGGCGGAAGATTCCATCTTCATTGACATCATGATGAACGTGGGGGTGATTTTCTACGCCGCCCGCGAGTTAAACGATAAGCGCCTGCGTGAGATTGCAGTTCGCCATTGTCTGACCACGCGCCGATTCCTGGTGCGCGGCGACGGCTCGACGGCGCATGAAGGCATCTTCGATCTGGAGACCGGCGAGTTCCTCCGGCAGACGACGCAGCAGGGATTTCGCGGTGATTCCTGCTGGTCGCGCGGGTTGACGTGGTCACTATACGGCTTTGCGGTGTCATCGGAATACAGCCGGGACCCGCGGTTTTTGGAGACAGCCGAGGCGTGCGCCGACTACTACATCACCCACACGCCGACTTCGGGGATTCCGCCCTGGGATTACAACGCGCCGGCGGAAGAACGCTCGCTGCTGGATACTTCATCGGCGGCGATTGCGGCATCCGGCATGTTGCGGCTGTGCCGCCTGGTGTCCGATCCGCTCAAAGGGCACTTGTACTGGTCCACCGCCATTCACATTCTGCGTTCGCTCTGCACGCACTATGTGCCGTTCAAAGAGCCGGAGTGGGAGGGCGTCCTCAAAGGAGGCGTCTATCACCTGGCGAAGGGCTTGGGCGTGTCTGAATCGGTGATGTGGGGCGAGTACTTCTTTGTGGAGGCGCTGGAGCAGGCGCTGCGGTTCTTGTAGGCGCTTAACTGCGGGTTGAAGTCCGAAAGCTTCGATAGATTTGGGGAGGCTGCTCCGCCCCTGGCGGCTTGTCCAGAATTCATGTTCACTGCTAAACCCCCGCTCTGAGTCTTCGTCTACACCCTCGGAAACCTTCTCTCTTCGAGGGAGGGCCATAACGGCCACCAGCGGCCCGTGCGGTTGTGGCGGCCGTGAACACGCAAAAGGAGCGAACGAACATGAACAAATGGATCACCGGAGCGATAGGCGCGGCTGTATTGACGGCCGGCGCCATCGCCCTTTCCGCGCAGCCGGGCACCCGCACACCGCCCACGCCGGCAGAACAGGCCACACACCAAGTCAGCCGATTGACGCAACTGCTGGATCTAAACGCAACGCAACAGGCGGCGGCGACTGCGGCGTTTACCGCGGAAGCGACGACGATGCAGGGTTTGCACAACGGTTTCCAGACGGCACAAAACAACCTGAAGACGGCTGTTCAGAATAACGACGCGGCGGGCATCTCTGCCGCAGCCAGTCAGATCGCCGCCTTGACCCAGCAGCAGATCGTGGCTCATGCAACTGCCGAAGCTGCACTCCACGCCACCCTGACCTCGGATCAACAGGCGAAATATCAGGCGCTGAGAACGATGGGCGGTCCGGGTGGACCAGGCGGGCATGGTGGGCCGGGCGGACCGCCGCAGTTGTAAGGGCGGGCGGGTTGGCAACCATGGGTGGCGGTTTAGTCATGGATGGTCCCGAAGGCCGATTTTCAATCGGCCGCAGGTTGACAACCTGCCCTACAGGTCTACACTTGCGTTCAGTGGCAACCGAGGACTTTGAAGCATTGGTTGCGGCGTACAGGCCGAAAGTGTTCCGCTTCGCGATGGCCTCCCTGCGAGACGCCGACGCGGCCCAGACGGTGACGCAGGATTGCTTTCTCAAGGCCTTTCAGGCGTGGGGCCGGTTCCGCCGCGAATGCAGCTTGGACACCTGGCTGATGACGATTGCCGTGAATCTGGTGCGGGACTCTGTACGCAATAGACGGCTGCAATTTTGGAAGAGGACCAGCCAGGAGGCGGAGCCGGCTGAGATTGTGGAGCGGACGCTGGCTGGGTGCGGCCCGACACCCGAAGCGCAGATCATTCTCAATGAGCAGGTGAAAGCGGTATGGGCGGCCGCGGCGGTTTTGCCGGAACGGCAGCGCACTGTTTTCCTGCTGCGTTTTGTGGAAGAAATGGAATTGCTAGAGATTGCCGCGGCGACAGGGATGAAGGAAGGGACGGTGAAGGCGCACCTGTTCCAAGCGCTGCGCACGGTTCGCCAACGGGTGGGTGCCATTCGATGAAGAAACATCTGAACGAACAGGAAGTGCTGGAGCGGGTCGCTGGACAGCGGGACGCGGCGAGCGATGAGCATGTGAGGGCGTGCCCCGAGTGCCGGAACGAGATTACACGGCTGAACGACGCACTGGGTGGATTCCGGACCACGGCGCGCGAGTGGGCGGAGACGGTGCGCCGCGAAGTGGCGGTGCGTCCGCCGGTCCGTCATCGAGGATTCGGATGGCAGGGGTTGCGGCTGGCAGGAGTGTTGGCGGTGCTGCTGGTTTGTTTGGGAGTATTGCTGATACGGCACGAGGGGCCACGAGCGGTTGAGATGAGCAGCACGGCCGACGATGCCGTGTTGGAACGAGTAGACGCGGCGATGTCACGCAGCGTGCCCAGCGCCATGGAACCGCTGTCGCAACTTGTGCCCACGCAGCGGAAGGAATTGGCATTAAAGGAGAAGGTGGAGGGTGCGAATTGAGAGTCTGGAGGCAAGGGCTATTGATGGCCCTGGCGCTGGCGGGCAGTCTATCCGCTCAGCCGCCAGGACAACAGCCTGATACGCCGCAGCAGTTGCCGCAGGGGCCGCCGCCGGGACATGGCGGGCAACCGGGCGGCCGCCCGCACATGCATGGTCCGATGGGTGGGCCGGAGGCGCGCTGGTGGGTGAACCCAGCCGTGGTGCAAAAGATCGGGCTGACCCAGGATCAGCAGAAACAGATTGACGGGCTGTATCAGAAACACCGCTTGAAGTTGATTGACACCAGCGCGGCGGTGGAGCGGGAAGAGGCGATGTTGGAGCCACTGCTCGAAGCCGACCGTCCCGATGAGGCCAAAGTGCTGGCGCAGATCGACCGGGTGGCCCAGGCTCGGGCGGAGCTCGAGAAGGCGTACGCGCGCATGCTGCTGGGGTTTCGCAGCGTGCTGACCGTAGAGCAGTGGAAGAAGCTGCAGGCTGACCGGCCTGGGCCGCCGCAGGACAGGCAACCCGATTTACTAAAGCGGTGAGGCGCCCAGGATGTGGATGGTGTGCAGCCAGGTCTCAACGCTTTGCGGCCATGTGGTGATGGGGAGTTCGGTGCGGCGCAGGCCGTAACCGTGACCGCCTTCGGCATAGATGTGGAGCTCAGCCGGAACTTTCGCCTTCTTCAAAGCCAGGAAATAAACCGTCGCGTTTTCGACGTGGACCGGATCGTTCTCGGCTTGCACGATGAATGAAGGCGGGGTTTGAGCGGTGACGTGAATGTCGGCGTTCGGCGCGAAGTTCTGGTCCGCAATGGCGAGATAACCCGGGTAGACGATCACGGCGAAATCGGGGCGGCAGCTCACGCTGTCCGCGGCGTCGATCGGCGTATAGAGGCGGTCGTCGTAATGAGTGCTGACGGCGGCTGCGAGGTGGGCGCCGGCCGAGAAGCCAAGGACGCCGATCTTCTTCGGATCGATATGCCACTCAGTTGCGTGAGAACGCACGATGCCGAGCGCGCGCTGGGCATCCTGCAGGGCGGCGGAAGATTTCGGGTAGGGGCCGGAATCAGGCACGCGGTACTTCACCAGGACACAGGAGATGCCGGAGGAGCTGAGCCAGTCGCAGACCTCGGTACCTTCAAGATCCATCGCGAGGATGTGGTAGCCGCCGCCGGGAAAGACAACCACGGCCGCGCCGGAGTTCTTGCCCGCGGGCGCATAAAGCGTCAGGGTGGGAGCGGAAACATTGCCCAGGCGGATCACCGGCTTGCCCGCGATCAGATTGTCTTTTGCCGTGGTCGTATCCTGCTCAGGCGCTGGATTCGGCGCTGCGCCCGGTGCGCCTTTTGGCCAGAGCGGTATGACGGCGTGAGCGTCGGTTTCGGCGAATGAGGAGGTGGAGAGAACAACAAGCAGCGCGGAGAGGAAAAGACGGTGGCGCATAGTGAACCTGAGAGCGATGATCGCACAACGCCCGGCGGCGCTAGCGCAAGGGCGGTGGCCAGGTATCCCGGCGATCACGCTGGGCCAGCTTTGCGGAACGTCAAGTTGATTCGATGGTTGCCCACCGAAGGGTGACGATCGTCCTTGAGCGGCTGAATGCCGTGGTAACGCAAACGGGCTGGGCCGCCCCAAACGACGACGTCACCATGAACGAGTTGAGTGCGGAGCGGTTTCTCGGCCCGCTTCATTCCCCCAAAGAGGAAGACGGCAGGGATGCCGAGTGAGACAGAGACGATGGGCTGCGCAAGGTCGGGTTCATCCTTATCCTGGTGCATCGACATCTTGGCGCCGGGACCGTAACGATTGATGAGGCACGCATCGGGAATGAAGCGTAGGAAGCCGGCCGCAGCGGCTGCGTCTGAGGCCAGCGAGAGAAATGCCGGCGGCATGGCGGGCCAGGGACGATTGCTCACCGGATCGACTGGCGAATAGCGATAGCCTGAGCGATCTGAGACCCAACCGAGCGGGCCGCAATTGGTCATGGCGGCCGACATAGTGAAGCCGCCGGGCGTGACCATGTGGCGGAACGGGGCGGCGGAAGAGACGGATTCGACCCCAGCGAGCAACTCAGTCTCGCGAGCGAGAGCGAAACCGTGCAGAAGGACGGCTCCTGGGGCGAGCGGATCAACGGCAGTGGAGAGGCCGGTCAGGAGAGAATCGAACAGCGACATGGGCGTTAGCAAAGCGCTGTTCTTATTGTCCTCCTGCTCCGGGGAGTTCACGGCGGCGTGAGGATTTACGTGCCGCGGGCTTCAGCCGGCTGAGCCGACATTCGTGTCGGCTGTTCTTCGTTTCACCGCATCCGGCTGACAGCCGCGGCTAAAGGCTTGGGCTCAAAGCGCGCGCCACGTGGCGTCATGCATGCATTGCCGCCAGCAATATCGCCCAAACCCGCGTTTGACAGAAACCCTGCGAAGCCCGTAACCTGGGATCAAGGCTTTTTCTGTGCTGCCGGTGTAGCTCAGGTGGTTAGAGCGACGGTCTCATAATCCGTAGGTCGGAGGTTCAACTCCTCCCGCCGGCACCAAGTCCTAGCGTCGAAGCTGTGAGGTAACCACCGCGTAGATGCGGTCCAGGTCATCCTGAGAGTAGTATTCAATCTCCAATCGCCCGGAAGTCTCTGAGCGCGCAATCAAACGGACCTTGGTGCCCAGGGCCATCGCCATCTCATCGAGCGCCGCCCGAATATTGGCATCAAGCGGCGGCGGTTCAGGTTTTTCGGCCACTGGAGCGGGGGGAGCGGTCATGCGCTTCACCAGTGCTTCCGTCTCCCTCACAGAGAGGCCGTTCTCCTGGATTCGCCGGCAGGTATCGAATTGTAATTGAGCATCTGTTACATTCAGGAGAGCCCGTGCATGGCCCACCGAGATTTGCCCCGCCGCGAGCGCATCCAGCACAGGCTCTGTCAGCCGGAGCAATCGAAGGAAATTCGCGATTGTCGATCGGTCTTTCCCTGTCCGTTCGGCGATCTGTTCATGGCTTAAATGGTAGGAGTCAACCAGCTCTTTGAATGCCCTCGCCGTGTCCACCGCGTTTAAATCCGCTCGCTGAATGTTTTCTATGAGTGCCAGTTCAAGAATTCGATCCGAGTCGACGTGGCGAACGTAAACGGGAATCTCGGTTAACCCCGCGATCTGGGCGGCGCGCCACCGGCGCTCCCCGGCGATGAGGACGTAGTGGCCGTTATCGGCCGCCTGCACCGTGATGGGCTGAATGATACCGTTGGCGCGAATCGACTGCGCCAGTTCGTTGAGCTTCTCCGGATCGAAGTCCGTTCGGGGTTGATTTGGGTTGGGCCGAATCGCACTAATTGGAAGGACGTTTGCATCTAACGTAGGAGGCTCGGTTGGAGGAGCAGTAGGGTCAGGCCGGGGAAGTGCGGCGGAACGGGGAGGAAGCAGGGTGGAGAGGCCGCGCCCAAGCGCCTTACGCGGTGGTTCTGGACTTTTGTTCATGGTTGAGAACCTCTTTAGCTAGTTGGATATAGCTCTCGGCACCGCGTGACCGGGGATCGTAAGCGATGATCGGTTGCCCGAAACTGGGCGCTTCCGCTAGCCGAACGCTTCTAGGAATCACAGTATGAAAAACGTCACGCCCAAAGAACTCCCTGAGGTCGGTTTCGACTTGGCGGGTGAGGTTCGTTCTGTCATCGTACATGGTCAGAAGGACCCCCTCGATCTCCAATGGTTGATTGAAGGCTTCTCGGACTCGTTCGATGGTGTCCATGAGTTGGGAAATCCCCTCGAGGGCGAAGAACTCACATTGGATGGGAACGAGGACGGAGTCTGACGCGACAAGGGCGTTGAGCGTGAGCAGGTCGAGCGCGGGCGGGCAGTCGATGAGGATGTAGTCGAACTCACCTCTGATGGATTCAATTGCCCGGCGCAGGACCAACTCCCGGTCTTCCACGCCAACAAGATCAAGGTTTCCTGCGACCAGATTCTTATCCGCCGGGATCAGCGACAAGCCGTCATAAGCGCCGGGCTGGATCGCTTCGTTAATTGGCGAGCCTCCGATCAGAACATTGTAGATGGTGGTCATACCCTCGGTCTTGGCGATACCCAGGCCGGTGGTGGAATTTCCTTGCGGATCTGAGTCGATCAAAAGTACCCGCAGTTCGCTGGCAGCCAGAGATGCAGCGAGATTGATGGCGGTCGTTGTTTTGCCTACGCCGCCTTTTTGATTTGCGATGGATATGACGCGTGCCAAAGAGAGTTCCCTGACCCGCCTCGCGGAAAATGACTTGGCGAACGGGCGCTTTGCTCGGGTTTGAGTTTCAGTGAATGACTCGCTGTGGGGGAAGGCAGCTAGGTTCGCCTGATGCTATCACGAATAGACTCGATTCGGCACCGGGTTCTGCGAGTTCTCCGCGTTTCACGTGAAACGGGATGCTTCAGCGGCATCCTAAATAGCGCAGCACGCCTGGGCACGCCAATCTCCTGGTTGGCGCTTTGCAGTGAGAAGTCTAAACGAGCAATTGGGCCCATCGACCGAAACCGCGTCGATCACCAGGGGGGGTCCGGATTTTCAAGGGGTTGTAGGACCAAGACGCCAATCAGGAGATTACCGTTCCCGTTTCACGTGAAACCCCGACGCCATGACGGTTCCGCCCAACTCCTTCCGCATCGCCTCCCTCCGGAGACACGATTGCCCCTGGAAGGAGCGTCGGGCAAGACGCCAATCAAGAGATTGGCGTTCCCAGGCGACAGACCCTTACAAACCAACCTCTTCCGTGATTGCCGCGCCCATCGTCAGATACACATCTAAGATCGCGATCGCGGCGGGCGTCACTCCGGGAATCCGCTTGGCCTGCCCCAGCGTCTCCGGCCGCACCCGACTCAACTTCTGCCGCACTTCCGTGGACAGCCCCGGAATCCCGGAATACACAAAGTCACCAGGGATCGCACGTCCCTCCGAATCCTCCAACCGGGCCACCTGCCGCCTTTGCTGCACCAAGTAACCCGCGTACTTCAGCTCGGTTTCGACGGTTGCCAACACGCCATGCGACAACTCCTCGCCAACATGCCCCTGAATCCACTGCGCTAGTTGGTTAATCGACGCCTCCGGACGCCGCAGCCAGACCGACAACTGCGGATTATCCTCCGACGATGCAATACCGATCTCGGCGGCAACAGCCATCGCACGGGTCTTCTCCAAGAGTGCCCGGATTCTCTCCTTCTGACTCTGCTTCCGCTCAAACGCTGCCCACCGCTCATTCCCAACCAGCCCCAACTTCCGGCCCAAGGGCGTCAATCGCTCATCGGCATTATCGATCCTAAGATGTAGCCTGAATTCCGCGCGCGACGTGAACATGCGGTATGGTTCATCAGCTCCCTTGCTGATCAGGTCGTCAATCAGAATGCCCGTATACCCCTCATTCCGCGCGATTTGAAACTCGCCACATCCCAAAACTCGCCGAGCCGCATTCAACCCCGCCACCAGACCCTGGCAGCCCGCCTCCTCATAGCCCGACGTCCCATTAATCTGGCCCGCAAGGAACAGTCCCCGCACGCTCTTCACCTCAAGCCAGTGCGTTAGCTCCCGCGGATCGATTGCGTCGTACTCAATCGCGTAGCCCGGGCGAATCATCTCCGCCTCTTCCAGCCCGGGCACCGAGGCAATCATCGCCGTCTGTACATCGATCGGCATGCTGGTGGACATCCCGTTCACATAGACTTCATGCGTATCCAGCCCTTCCGGCTCCAGGAAAATCTGGTGCCGCTTCTTATCCGGAAATTTCACGATCTTGTCTTCAATGGAAGGGCAATACCGCGGCCCCACGCCTTCAATCTGCCCGCTGTACAACGGTGACCGCGCCACGCTCTCGCTCAAGATCCGGTGCGTCTCGTCCGTTGTATACGCCAAATGACAAGAGATCTGCTCCCGCTCAATCCGCCGGGTCAGGAATGAGAACGGCGTCGGCTCCTTATCTCCCGGCTGCGGCGCCAGTTGGTCCCAATGAATTGTCCGGCCGTCGAGCCGCGGCGGCGTTCCCGTCTTCAACCGCGTCCAAGCCAAATCCAGGTGCCGCAACTGTTCGCCCAGAAAATTCGACGGCGCTTCGCCATTCCGCCCGCAACCATACTTCGTCTCACCTACATGCGCCAGGCCGTTCAGGAATGTGCCGGTAGTGATGACAGTCGCTTCCGCCAGCAACTCCCGCCCGTCGCGGAGTCGAACGCCCTCAATCCAGCGCCCAGCGTCTGCTCCACTCCCGTCACCCCGCCGAATCAGCAACTCGGCCACTTCCGCCTGAAGAATCCGCAGATTCGGCTCCTGCTCCAGCCACTCCCGCATCCTGGTGCGATACTGCTTCTTGTCGCACTGCGCTCGGGGTGACCACACCGCCGGACCGCGGCTGGTATTGAGCAGCCGGAATTGGATACCCACCGCATCCGTCAGCTCACCCATCACGCCACCTAACGCATCGATTTCCCGCACGATATGACCCTTTGCAATGCCGCCAATCGCCGGATTGCAGGACATTTGCGCAATCAAATCGATATTCATCGTCACCATGGCGGTTCGAAGGCCCAGCCGTCCGCACGCCCGCGCCGCCTCACAGCCCGCATGGCCCGCACCCACCACGATCACGTCATAGCGCTTCCGCACCGGTGCGCCCAGCATGCTGCTGGCTACCGACGCCCCGACCTTCTCTGTTGACTCAGACTGCATAAGACTCAACTCACACTAACCACCCATTCGTTATTCTAAGGTGGGAATTCGTTCACCCGTGAAAATAATGATCATCGGCGGCGGTGGCCGCGAGCATGCCTTGGCGTGGCGTCTTCGCCAGGAACCCGGCGTCACCGCGGTGATTGCCTGCCCCGGCAATCCCGGCATCAGCCAAATTGGCCGCACATTTCCGATGCCCATAGATCTTGGGTCCTACGCTGACCTCGCCGAGCGCGAACAGGTCCAACTCACCGTCGTCGGACCTGAAGCGCCCCTCGTCGCTGGGATCGTAGACCGCTTCACCGCTCGCCGACTGCCCATTGTCGGCCCTACGCAAGCGGCTGCCCGTCTGGAAGGTAGTAAGATTTTCGCCAAGGAATTCTTCACCCGCGCCAACATCCCCACCGCCAGGTCAATCCAGGTTGACTCCGCCGTCAAAGCCCTCGACGCGTTGAAGCACTTCCCACTCCCCGTCGTCATCAAAGCAGACGGTCTTGCTGCCGGCAAAGGCGTCATCGTCGCCCAGACTCCCGCCGAGGCCGAAGACGCAGTCTTGAAACTTGGCCCCGCGCTTGTGATCGAGGAATTCCTGGAAGGCGAGGAGGTCAGCTTCATTGCCGTCAGTAACGGCAGCGAGCTGTTCCCTCTTGAAGCCAGCCAGGATCACAAGCGCCTTGACAATGACGACTTTGGACCGAACACCGGAGGAATGGGCGCCTATTGTGACGGACGCATCGTCACCTCGGCCGAAGCCGACATCATCATGGACTGCATCATGCTTCCGGCCATCCGCCGCATGGCCGTCGAAGGCACGCCCTTTACGGGCTTCCTCTACGCCGGTCTTATGATGACTGCCGCCGGACCCAAAGTCCTTGAGTTCAATGTGCGCTTGGGAGATCCCGAAACACAGGTCCTGATGCACCGATTCACTGCTGGTTTCCTTGATCTTTTGCAGCTTTCTGCGGGAATCATCACCATTCCCGCATTTTCCCTAAGGACTAGCATCCGATCTGAGCCCTCCGTCTGTGTGGTCGCGGCGTCGGCTGGTTATCCGGAAAAGCCCCGCACGGGAGACCCCATCACGGGAATCGAAGCAGCGGAGTCCCTTGGCGCAACGGTTTTTCACGCCGGCACCACGGACGCAGGCGGCACACTGAGCACCGCGGGCGGACGCGTTCTCGGCATCACGGCTTCCGGCCCCACGCTTCAAGCGGCAATCGACGCAACTTATGCAGCCGTCTCTCAGATCCACTTTACCGGCATGCACGTCCGCCATGACATCGCCCGTAAAGGCCTCAAGCGCTGGCTCACGTAAACGTGTGGGGCCGCTGTGAACACTGACCGCCTCAGTTCTTACGGCTTGGTCCGGCTTCGCCCCGCGCACCACGGCGACTTATCGCATCGGACGGAAGCAACGGCCGCGCCGGAAGCCAGCGAAACCTCCCTCCTCCCGGTGTTTTCCGGAGTGCCGCGATAACGGCTTTCGGCATTGGCGAAATCACCACAACTAACTTGTAGAACGAACCCCCCCAACTGAAAAGAGAAACGCAAAGGGAACAGGCGGACTGGTCCGGGGAATTCGTCGTTCTTCTCACTCAGCGCATGCCGGCCGGCTTGCGAAATCCAGGTAACGCAGCTCAGCATTGGGAGGCGTCGTCGCGCCGCATTTGGGAGGAACTCGGCTTTATCGAACCCGTGCCACCTGAAGAGGCCCTTCGGCGCACAATCGCCGCCGACCGCGAAGCTCGCACCCTTTTGCCTCTTACATCCCTCGACTACACCGCCGAAGACCAGGCCCTCCGTCATCGATCGGCCCCTTAGCTCTTTTCAAGGCAAGCGCGCCGCCGAGTCCATAACCACGGGACCGCCGAAGATGGCTTCAACGCCAAGCGCGGCATCCAGCGACGGCAGTCCCTCCACAGGTTGAAACGAGAGCGCTTCGGCTGGAACTGAGAACTTCAACGCGGTCTTCCGCAGTGCCGAGGACGCCTCCGGGCTCAGCGAGTAGACATTGACAATCGCTGCTTCCCGAAAGTCGGCGGAAGCGCCTTCCGCGTTCTTGCGCAGACGGTTCAGCGCAGCCGTTGCATCGTCCAGGTACGGTCCGAAGCCTAACTGAAGACCGGTGAACACAGCCTTCTGTCTGCCCGCGAGCACGGTAACCCGTGCCTCGGGGAACACGCGCACCGATGGCGATCCGTCTGTCAGCCGCGCGACGGCTTCACACGCAGCCATGCTGTCGCCAGCTTGTCTCTGCGACTGAACAATGTTGACCGAGGCCTTCCGGAAGGCAGACGCCACCTGCGCCAGCGACCCGCGGTAATCGCTGAGCGAATCCAGCAGACAGGTGACGCTGGCCACCTCCGACGGAGGCACTTTCGCCGCCGCCAAACTTTGCTCGAGCTTGTTCACCGATCCCGCCAGCGAATCGGCCCTTTGGCTAGCGAGAAAAGCGAGACCCCGAGGGTTCAACGAACGCCGCTCCGAAACCACAGATTCAATGACCACCTCAGAGGCATCGTCACCCAGCGCGCCCACTTGGACAATCGTCAGAACCGGAAGGTTGAGCTTGCGCCCCGTAAAAAGATCGCTCATCACAGCTTGCACGCGGCGGGTGTCGCCGGCCCCTGAGACAAAGGCGCGCAGCTTAACTATGGAGGCGCCATGCGCATCGCGAATGATTTCATTCAGACAATCGCGAATCTGCGCCGCCAGCTTGCCACTGCGAAGCAACGGACTGACGCGAAAGCTGAGAGACTCCACATCGGCGGCAAGCGCCACAGGAGGCTCCTTCGGGAGCGGCAAAATCTGAGGCTTCGGCTCCTCGTCTTTTCGATGGCTTTGTGCCGCCGCGCCGCCCGAAGCCGACATCAGAACGGCCGCCACCCATAGGGCCGTCACGCACCGTCCTCTTGGCGTGCCCACCGGCGGTCTGCGATGTGCGAAAGACGTCACCCGAATTCAAGGGTACCGTGAGCCGCTTTACCCACGACAAACCGGCTCAATGGACTGCCACCTTGCCGTAATGGATGACCATCCATTTGGTATAGTCAAGGGGTGCAAGCCGCCGACATTCAGCTCGATCCGGGCCGCGAAACGCCACTCTATCGGCAGCTTTCCGAGCAAATTGGCCGCCTCATCTCAACCGGCAATCTCCAAATGGGTGAGCGCTTGCCCGCCACGCGCGAATTGGCTGGCCTGCTTGGACTGAATCGGACCACCGTTTCCGCCGCATATGAACTTCTGGAGACGAAGGGGCTCATCTCCGGCCAAGTCGGGCGGGGCAGTTTCGTGGCGGGGATCCCGCGATCCCAGCAGACCGACGCACCAAGGCACGCAATCGAGTGGACAGATCTCCTGCCCCCGGTTGAAGCTGTGGCAACGGCGTCGCCCTTCCCGATCGACGTGAGTTTTTCGAGTTCCAGGCCAATGCGCGAGGCCTTTCCCCTGGGTGCGTTTCGCAAAATTGCCCGTGAGGTGGTGGACGGACCGAAGGCGGGCGACATTCTGGAACTCGGGTCGCCGCTGGGCTACGCGCCGCTCCGGACGTATCTCCTGGAAGAGGCCCGCGCAGCCGGCTTGGCCCGGCCCGATGACGATCTTCTGATCACGAACGGGTGTCAACAGGCGCTTGACCTGCTGGCACGAGTGCTGTTAACAAAAGGCCGCCCGATTGCTGTCGAGGACCCGGTCTACCATGGCCTGTGGCAGGTGTTTGCCCGCGCCGGCGCGGAACTTGAGCCGGTGGCCGTGAACGAAGACGGCATCCATCTGGATTCTCTGGAACTGCTGCTGGAGCGGCGGCGTCCGCGAGTTCTGCTGGTAACCCCCAGCTTCCAAAACCCAACCGGCGCCACCATTCCCGCCGCGAATCGAAAACGCCTGATGGAACTGGCGCGGCGCTACGGAACTCTGGTCATTGAAAGCGACGTCTATAGCGACCTTCGCTATACAGGCCAATCCCTGCCGAGGCTGAAGCAGATGGATGAGAATGGCCAGGTGGCGTTACTGGGGAGCTACTCCAAGGTCTCGTTTCCCGGTCTCCGCGTGGGATGGGTTTTGGGACCACGGCCATTGATTGCGAGCCTTGCCGCGTACAAACAGATGAGCGACCTGCACTCTGACCAGTTAGCGCAGGCAGTCCTCCTGCGGTTCGCCGAATCGGGCGAGCTGAAGAAGCATGTGGACCAGACGCGGGCCGCCGGAAGGAAGCGTTTGGCGGCGGTGTTACGGGCCTGCGGTGACTCTCTGCCCGCCGGCGTGCGGTATTCCCGGCCCGAAGGAGGCATGAGCCTCTGGTTGGAGCTCCCCTCGCCTTTGCGCGCGCAGGAGGTCCTTTTGCGCGCCCAGGAGCACGGTGTCGATTTCCTGCCGGGGAGCTACTTCTCTCCGGGCCGGCCGCACAGCCGCGGCTTACGGCTGAGCTTCGGCGGCTTAACGCCGGAACAGATCGAACGCGGCATTCACATTCTCAGCAAAGTGATCGAAAACGAAATGGGTGTTGCCGCCAGAAGTCCGGAGCCGATGGTGGCGCTGGTTTGAAATTGTTGAACTCAGACGACAGTTAAGGAGAACCGTAGTGAATTTCATGGATGAGCAGTTTCGATTGAAGGTCGGCCTGGCAGAAATGCTGAAGGGCGGCGTCATTATGGACGTGGTTAACGCCGAACAGGCCGTGATCGCTGAAAAGGCGGGCGCGTGCGCCGTGATGGCGCTGGAGCGCGTGCCCGCCGATATCCGCAAGGAAGGCGGGGTGGCGCGGATGTCGCAAATCCGCATCATTCGCGAGATTATGTCCTCGGTGACCATCCCGGTGATGGCCAAGGTGCGCATCGGCCACTTTACCGAAGCGCGCATTCTGGAAGCGCTGGGCGTTGACTATATCGACGAAAGCGAAGTGCTGACGCCGGCCGATGAGGAGCACCACGTCGATAAGCACGAATACAAGGTGCCTTTCGTCTGCGGCGCCCGCAACCTGGGTGAGGCCCTGCGCCGGATCGCCGAGGGCGCGGCCATGATTCGCACCAAGGGCGAGGCCGGTTCCGGCAATATCGTCGAGGCTGTCCGCCACATCCGGACCATCGTCAAGGAGATGAAGCAGTTGACGGTGCTGGGCAAGGAGGAGCTGGTGCATGAAGCGAAAAACCTGCAAGCGCCGCTGGAACTGGTCCAGTATGTCGCCAACCACGGCAAGCTGCCGACGCCGAACTTCTCAGCCGGAGGGATTGCGACGCCGGCCGATGCGGCGCTGGTAATGCAACTGGGCGCGGAGGCCGTGTTTGTCGGTTCCGGCATCTTCAAATCGTCCGATCCCGAAGCCCGGGCCAAGGCTATTGTCAAGGCAGCTACCTATTACCAGGATCCGGTAAAGCTGCTGGAAGCCAGCGAAGAGCTGGGCGAAGCCATGCCGGGCCTCGAGATCTCAAAGCTGCCGGAAGGCGAGCTGATGCAGACTCGTGGCTGGTAGCCGCGCAATGCCATCGAAACCGGTTATCGGCGTATTGGCTTTACAAGGCGATTTCGCCGCTCACGGCAGGGCGCTGGAACGGGCCGGCGCCCAGCCGCGCGAGGTTCGGACGGCAGCGGACCTCACGCCGCTTGACGGGTTGATCATTCCGGGCGGCGAAAGCACCTCCATGTTGAAGCTGATTGACCTCGAACATCTCTTCCAGCCGTTGCGCGAATTCGGGTCGCAAAGGCCGATTTTTGGCACATGTGCCGGCGCCATCCTGATGGCAAAAGAAGTACTGCATCCGGAGCAGGCGTCCTTGGGGCTGATGGATCTTACCGTCGAACGAAATGCCTACGGACGCCAGATCGACAGCCGCATCGCCTCAATTCCGGTAGCCGGCGAATCTGAACCGGTAGAGGCCGTGTTCATTCGGGCGCCGATCATCCGCCGGACGGGCGGTGAAGTGAGGATTCTGGCAACGTATCAGGACGATCCGGTCCTGGTCAGCGAAGGCCTTCACATGGCGGCCACCTTCCACCCGGAGCTGACGCCGGACGCGCGGATTCACACACATTTCGTGAATACGGTGCGGAAACGTTACACTGAAGGAGTTCCAGTCGAACCGCGGCAGGAACACCAAACAGAATGAGGCGAGTTCTTTTCCTATGTATCGGCAACTCCTGCCGCAGCCAAATGGCGGAGGGTTTCGCGCGAAAGTATGGCGCGGACGTAATGGAGGTGGGTAGCGCCGGGCTCTCCCCAGCTTCCATCGTCCAGGACCTCACCAAGAAGGTGATGGCGGACAAGAACATCAATATCGATGACCAGTTTCCGAAGGATCTTGGCAGTGTCGGGGTCTCCAGCTACGACGTAATTGTCAACATGAGCGGCGTCAAGCTGCCGGGCCGCATTCCGATCGAAGTCCGGGATTGGAAAGTGGAAGACCCGATCGGCCGTGAGGAAGAAATGTACGTGACGGTTCGCGACCAGATTGAGGGGCAGGTGATGCAGTTAATTCTGGAACTGCGCCGCCAAGCACGCCGTGCGGCCGCGCCGGAGAGACCGCCTCGTTTGGGCCGCATGCGCTAATTCCCGGTCGCGTTGCACCTCGCGCCACCAGCGTGCGTCAGCGCGCGTCGCCACCAGGCCGCGTCAGCGGCCGTCACTGCCGCCGGCCCCGGTTGCTTGCCAATTAGCGCTCATCAGGATTCGCGCGCCCGTGGCGGACATGATCAGAATGCCTCCCATCAACGCAAGCCGGCTCGGCCGCTCCCCATTCAGCAGCCACGTCCAAACCGGATTGAGGGCCGGCTCCAAGAGCAGAATCGCCGAGGCTTCAACAGCCGTCAGATGGCGGATTCCGCGGCTCAAACAAAGATACGCCACCGTAACGTTAAAGACGCCCAGGTAAAGGATGACGAGCCAGTCCTCAAAACCCGGAGTGACGCCGCTCGACGATGCCGGAGTGAGGCCCCCGAGGGCCGGAGCAAGGCCCGCGAGGCAAGCAACCAGATTTCCTGCCGCGGGCACGGCATAGCTCGCCGCGGAAGATTGGCCCGTGCGGCTCAGGAAACGTATCGAGAGCAGCGTCAACGCCCAGAAGATGCCCGCTCCCGCTCCCAGCAAATTGCCAAGAACGGGGTCCGGGGCGGTTGCCGATCCGCGATCCGATCCGCCCAAGACCAGAAGCAGACCGCATAGGATGATTGCGACGAAGGCGTAGTCGCGCCGCTGCACGCGTTCCCGCAGTGCCAGCGGACTGAGCAAAATCACGTAAATGGGTGCAGCCGATTGCAGATAGATGGCATTGGCCGCGGTGGTTAGCCTTGTGGCAAGAACGTAGCAAATCAACGTGGCCGCGTAGAAGAATGATGCCAGCCACACTCGCGGAGGCAAACGCCGGCGCGCCTCCGGGAAAACGGCGAAAAGCAAGAGTGCGGCAACGCCGGACCGATAGCTTGACACTTGCCAAGCGGTCAGATGAGAGAACTTGATGGCCGCGCCGCCGGTGGAAAACAAAAGGGCTGTGGTCACTACCAGCAGCCGGCTCGACGCCAGTTCACGAATGGAAGACTGTTGAATCACAAGAGATGTGCCGCCCCGATTACGGGACCAACGGACCGCTCAGAATGTGGGACCGAATTCGGAAGTACGCAAATTACGCAAGGGTAGGATATCGCGGGCGACGGAGGGAGCTGAGGGTCCGAGCCAGATAGACGGCGGCGCATAAACGGCTGATGGGCTTGGACCAATCGGCATTTTTTGCCGTCTTTAGGGACTTTTTAGCTGCGCCCATGTGTAAAATGAAGTGCGACTTGTTGACCATTTGTTGGAGCTGCTCTGGGCTCCCCGAGAAGCTTTAGCGATACCCCGAGTTATGTTGTGACGGTTGATATTGCTCTCAATTTGATCTGGCTGGTGCTTGGAGCGGTTGCCCTTCTGGCCACTCGCTACGCTCATCGCCGGACAACGCGCAGACGGCTGAGTACCGTCCGGTTCGTCAGCGTCATCGTTGTTCTGGCCGCGCTCTTCCCCTACATTTCCGCGTTGGACGATAGTCTTCAACTGGCCCAAGTTCGCGGTAAACTCCAGAAGACTCGAGATTTGGAATCGATTTCCCATGTGGGCGCGCATTCCAGCGACCTGGTCTGGCTGTTTGAATCCCTGAACGACGCCGAAACCGGGAATCGCACGGCCATCTCGCCGGGGTTTATCGAATACACGGTCACTGCCTCAGTCGGCTATCGCGAGATCCATCGTCCGGCGGTTACTTCGAATGGCCGCGCTCCTCCCGCCGCCTAACTGTCCCCCTCAATCCAACAGACAATTTCATAGGTTTTAGGAGGAGAGATGAACCGCCTCAAGAGGCGTGTTTGGCTCGGGCTCTCCTTGGTCAGTCTTTTGACACCGCGGTTATTCGCGCAGAGGACTTACACATGGGAAGAGCTTCGAGATAAGTTTCGTCAGACCAACCCGACTTTGCTTGCCGATCAAGTGAACATCGACGAGTCGCGTGCGATGGAGATTACTGCCTTCCTGCGGCCCAACCCGGACCTGAGCTTATCCACCGACCAATTCACTATCTTTAAAACGCCTAACACGCCTTATCGGCCTTTTTCGGGGGTTGACGAATCCGCCTCGGTCGGCTACTTGGTGGAACGCGGAAAGAAGCGGTATCTGCGCCGCGAAAGCGCGCAGCGCGCCACCGACGTTGCCGTTTCCACACATAGCGACCTGGAGCGCACGC
The DNA here is from genome assembly GCA_903970405.1 of Acidobacteriaceae bacterium. GTDB lineage: Bacteria > Acidobacteriota > Terriglobia > Bryobacterales > Bryobacteraceae > CAJCIT01. The sequence goes on from CAJCIT010000181.1 coordinate 19,563, forward strand.
TGCTTTTTCAGTTGCGAACGGCGTTTATCAGCGCGCTACAGGCCAAGGCCATGCTGGCCATTGCCAAAGACAACATGACTTACTACGACAAGGTGATCGAGGTGAGCCGCGGCCGGTTCAGCGCCGGAGACATGGCCAAGGTAGATCTGGTCCGGATCGAGTTACAGCGGGCGCAGTTTCAATCCGATTTAATCAGCGATGAGGTGAATCTGCGTACGGCGAAGATTGCCCTATTGACGCTGCTGAATGACCGGACGCCGGTTGAACAGTTTGAAATCACAGGCCCTTTCGATTTCAAAGACGGGGTGGAAACACGGGAAGCCCTTCGCCAGATCGCGCTGGATACACGACCTGATTTGAGAGCAGCGGCCCAGGCAATTGTCAAAGCTGACGCGGATCACCGGCTGGCGATTGCCAACGGCACGGCTGACCCCACCATTGGCGTGGATGTCGGCCGCGATCCTCCCTTGCCGAGTTTCGTGGGCTTCAGCGTGGATGTGCCGTTAAGGATCTTCGACAGGAATCAGGGCGAGAAGCTGCGCACGAAGCTGGAGATCGACCGCACCGTCAAAGCCCGGGCGGCCGCCGAGGCGCAGGTCCTGAGCGATGTCGATTCGGCCTACGCAACGGTAAACAGCACGCTGGAGTTGCTGCGGCCCTACCGTTCCACCTATCTCCCGCAGGCGACAGAGGTCCGGGAAATCATCACCTTTTCCTATCAACGTGGCGGCGCGGCGCTACTTGACTTTTTGGATGCCCAGAAGGAGTATCGCGACACGCAACTGGCGTATCTGAACTTGATTGGTTCTTATCTGACGGCGGCCAACCAGTTGAATCTGGCCGTCGGACGCGAGGTGATTCAATGAAACGGGCCGCGGTAAGCGATAGAGCATTCCGGCCGGGCGCGCACGGCTGCGTGAAGCTCTGCCTGATGGCGGGCGCGCTGGTTTTGGCGGGCTGCGGTGAGAAGGCCGCCGTCGATCCTCAAGCCGCTGCGCCTCCTCCGGCGCAAGTGCAGGAAGTGCGCGATGTGAACATCCTGCAGGTGGAGAAGCCTCAGGAATTTCCCGTGACCGACGCGGGCTTCATCGATGAGGCGCCGGCTCTCAATGTGACCGGGTCGGTGAGTCCTGATGTTTCGTTACAGGTTCCGGTCATCTCGCTCGCCTCAGGCCGCGTTGTGCAATTGAACGCCCAACTCGGCGACACCGTAACTAAAGGGCAGTTACTCCTGCGCGTCCAAAGTAACGACATCTCCACCGCTTACAACAACTACCAGAACGCCGTGGCCGATGAGAAGCTGGCGCAAACTCAAGTGGAGCGCGCCAGGATTCTTCTCGAGAAGGGCGCGATCGCCCAGAAGGATCTGGAAGTTGCGGTTGACGCCGATGAGAAAGCGAAGGTCCAGGAACGAACCACTGGCGAGGCGTTGCGCGTCCTTGGCGTGAGTCTGGATCATCCAAGCACAGTGGTGGATATTCACGCTCCTATTTCAGGCGTGATCGTGGAACAGAATGTGGTTCGCGCGGGCGGGGTCAAGACGTTGGATAGCTCGCCCAACCTATTCACCATTGCCGATATGAGCTTGGTTTGGGTGATCTGCGATGTATACGAAAACAACCTGGGCGATGTGAAGGTGGGCGATCCCGCTGACCTCCGGTTGAACGCCTTTCCGGATAAAGTCTATCGGGCTAAGGTCACAAACATCGGTCCGATTCTCGATCCGAGTATTCGCACCGCTAAGGTCCGGCTTGAACTGGCGAACCCGGGGAACATGCGATTCGGGATGTTCGCCACCGCGACTTTCTACGGCAGGAGAAAGGAACGGCGCGTTATTGTTCCGGAGGGCGCGGTGCTGCATTTACGCGACCGGGACTGGGTGTTTGTGCCGGCCGGCGGAAATCGCTTCCGCAAAGTGCAAGTGGTCAGCGGCCGGACGCATCCGGGAGAGATGGTGGAAATCGTGAGCGGATTGAACGCGGGTCAAAAGATAGTAACCAACGCGCTGCAGCTTTCCACGGAAGCGGGCCAATAGCCATGCCGACGGTTGAAACAGGAGGCGGGCGATGATTCGCGCTCTCGTCGATTACGCCTTAAAGAATCGGATCCTGATCATGGTGTTGGCCGTTGGGCTGCTGATTTGGGGCGCCTACTCTTTCAAAGCGTTGCCGATTGAAGCGTATCCCGACGTTGCCAATAACTATGCCCAGGTGATCACACAGTGGCCCGGCCGCGCAGCCGAAGAGGTGGAGCAACAGGTCACCATTCCGATTGAAATTCAGATGAACGGCATCCCGCACATGACCAATTTGCGATCCATTTCGCAGTTTGGCTTGTCCACCGTCACGATGATCTTCGATGACGAGTCGCGCGATGAAGTGAACCGGCAAAAAGTGCTGGAGAAACTGGCCCAGGTGACCTTGCCCGCGAACCTGCAGCCGACTCTGGGACCCGACGATAGTCCAGTGGGCCAGTTGATGTTCTACACGCTTGAGAGCAAGAATCCGGCGGTTGACCTCATGGATCTAAAGTCGCTTGAGGATTGGACGCTCGAAAAGCAGTTGAAGTCGGTGCCCGATGTTGTGGACGTTTCAAGCTTCGGCGGCACAACGCGGGAGTACCAGGTCTACATCGATCCGGACAAGCTGGTTTCCTACGGCCTCAGCCTTACCATTGTGGAGCAGGCGCTGGCGAACAACAATCTGAATGCCGGCGGCAATTTCATTGAGGCCGGGCAGCAGCAGATCAACGTTCGCGCGGTGGGCTTGTACACGGATGTGGCGGAGATTGGCGACACGCTCTTGAAGGTGCAGAACGGGACACCCATCCGGGTGAAGGATATCGCCACTATCAAAGAAGGCGCGAAGATCCGGCTCGGCCAGATCGGAAAAGCGATCCATCGCATCGACGGCACCGTAATAGACGATCGCGATGTGGTGGAAGGCATTGTTCTGCTTCGCAAAGGCGCGGATCCCGACAAAATGCTGGAGGGGTTGCACAAGAAGATTCACGACCTGAACAACGGCATTCTACCCCCGGGGGTCCAGCTTGTTCCCTACCTCGATCGCAGCGACCTTGTGAAGCTCACCACTAAGACAGTGCTTCACAATTTGACGGAAGGCATTATTCTGGTCGCCATCATTCTCTTCATCTTCCTGGGCAACCTCCGCGGCTCATTGATTGTCGCGCTGACTATTCCCTTTTCGTTGCTGTTTGCCTCGATTCTGCTGGATCTGAACCATATTCCAGCCAACCTCCTCTCTTTGGGAGCATTGGATTTCGGCATGGTGGTGGACGGCGCCGTAGTCATGGTGGAGAATATCGTGCGCCACCTGGGGAGGCGCGACCGAAGAGAGAAGACGGTGATGGAGCGCATCCGGGAAGCATCAATGGAAGTGCAGCGGCCGGTCTTCTATGCCATCGCCATCATCATTACGGCCTATCTCCCTATTTTCACTTTCCAACGTGTGGAAGGCCGCCTGTTCCGCCCGATGGCCGTTACCGTGGCCTTTGCGCTGCTGGGCGCACTGCTGTTCTCCATTCTGATCGCGCCTGTCCTCTCAAGTCTGCTGTTCCGCGGGGTCGTGAAAGAGTGGCGCAATCCAATGATGGAGTTTCTGCGGACACGCTACAAGACTGCCCTGCACTGGGCCATTCATCATCGCCTGGTGACGTTGGGAATCATCGGCCTCCTGTTTGCTTCCGTCTGCTTCCTGGTCTTCACCGGGCGAATCGGCTCGGAGTTCTTGCCTCACTTAGATGAGGGCGCCATCTGGGCCAGAGGAACACTGGCGCCCAGCACCGGACTCACTGAGGGCGAGGCCATCACCACCAAGGCGCGTCGAATGTTCGCCAGTTTCCCTGAAGTAAAGCAGGTAGTGACGCAGGTGGGCCGCCCCGACGACGGCACAGACTCCGCTCTGTTCGCGAATACGGAATACTTCATCGACTTGAAGCCTAAGGAGCAGTGGCGGCCTGTCTTCCGCGAGGAAAAAGATGAATTAGTTCTCGCCATGGACCGCGAAGTAGAAAAAATACCCGGCGTTTTATGGAACTTCTCGCAACCCATCGCCGACAACATGGAAGAGGCGGTCAGCGGCGTCAAGGGCGAGTTGGCAATCAAGATCTTCGGCTCCAACCTAAAGCTGCTCGAGCAAAAGGGCGAAGAGATTGTGGATGTCATGAGTAACATCAAGGGCGTTCAGGACTTGGGCTTGTTTCGAGTGATCGGTCAGCCGAATCTGAATTACTTTGTCAATCGCGAGGCCGCCAGCCGTTTCGGCCTGAATGTCTCTGACATCCAGGACGGTATCCAGACCGCCGTCGGCGGAAACGCCGTGAGCCAAGTCCTTCAGGGCGAGGAGCGCTATGACCTGGTGGTCCGCTATCAGGCGCCTTATCGCACTACCCGGGAAGCGATCTCAAACATCAGGCTTCTGTCCCCTTCGGGAGAACGCGTATCCATGGAGCAGATCACCGACGCGAAGCTCCAGGATGGAGCATCGCAGATTTATCGCGAGAACAACTCGCGGTACGTGGCATTGAAGTACAGCGTACGCGGGCGCGACCTGGGAAGCACGGTGGCCGAAGCGATGGAAAAGGTTCGGGCGAAGGTCAAGTTACCCACCGGCTATACCACCGAATGGGCGGGCGAGTATGAAAGCGCACAGCGCGCCAACAAGCGCCTCTCCATTATCGTGCCTGTGACCATCGGGATGATTTTCTTTCTTCTGTACTCGATGTTCGGCTCCTTTAAATGGGCCAGCCTGGTGATGGTGACTGTCGCCATCGCTCCCATCGGCGGCCTGTATGCCCTGTATCTGACCGGGACGCACTTCAGTGTGTCGTCGGGCATCGGATCGCTGGCCCTGTTTGGCGTTTCCGTGCAAACCGGCGTCATCATGGTTGAGTACATCAATCAGCTCCGAGCCAGCGGGCATTCTATTGAAGAGGCCGCTATCGAAGGCGCGGTTCTCCGTCTGCGGCCCATCATGATGACTATGCTGGTGGCCACGCTCGGGCTTTTGCCGGCGGCGATGTCGCGCGGCATCGGCTCGGATTCACAACGGCCGTTCGCTATCGTCATTGTCGGCGGCTTAAGCGCTACGCTGGTCATGAGTATTTTCGCTCTGCCGACTTTGTATTGCTGGATCGCACGCGAAGGAGACCATCTGCCGGAGCCGGATATGGAATTTGCGGAGGAGTAACCGAGCGAATGACACGAAATTTGACGGTGCTTGGATTTGGGATCGCTTCGCTGATGGCGGCCGCCGGCAGCGAACCGCCACAGACAGTGCGGATGAGCCAGACACAGCGGGCTGAATTCCCTCCCGGTGGAACGCTACGCCTGGCCGGCTCAAACGGCATGGTCACCGTGGAAGCGTGGGACCGGCCCGATGTCGAGGTCACGACTATCGAAGCGAGCAGAGTCCCGCTCTCCGCCGGCGAGCGCGAAAAAATCAAACACGAGATGAAGGACGTGCATGTCGCTGTGGAACGCCGAGGCGATGAATTGGCGATCGCCGCGCACTCTCCCTGGCGGGCGAATTTCGATCTGGAATACCGGATCAAGGCGCCGGCTGCAGCCAAACTGATCGTCACTCATCACGATGGCGAGGTCTATGTGGATGGTCTGACGGGCGACATCAATGTAACGGCGCGCCAAGGCGATATTCTGCTGCACCTTCCCCAAGAGGCTTTGTACGACATTAACGCGACAAGCACTTGGGGAAGCGTGAACTCTGACTATACGGGAGATGAGAAACGCCGCTGGTGGTTGGTGGGCCATCGCGTGGAGAACGTGCGCTCACCGGCGACCCATAAGCTGAACCTGAAAATCGGATACGGGGACATCATGATTATGAAGAGACAGGTGCCGAAGCCTCCTGGAGTGGCAGTGCCAATCTCTTGATTGGCTCGTAGCGGCGAAGGGCTAGTGTGGCACGGACTTTAGTCCGTGGGGAGGGCGCCGGTTTGCAACCGGCCGCAGGCTTCCGCCCGCTTCCAGCCTGCCTCACACAGTGGGAGTTCAGAATATCTAAAGAATGAGCATGCAATCGCCGTAAGAAAAGAACCGGTATCGCTCTCTCACGGCGTGACGGTAGGCATTCAGGATCAGTTCGGTTCCACCGAATGCACATACCAGCAGCAGCAGGCTGGACTGCGGCAGATGAAAATTCGTGAGTATGGCGCCCGTGGCCCTGAAGTGAAAACCGGGGTAGATGAAAAGGTTCGTATCGCCCTGCAGCGCGGATAAGCCGCCCCGCAGCATGGCAGTCTCGATGGTTCGGACGGTGGTTGTTCCCACGCCCACAATTCGCTGCGCGGCACGTAGAGTTGAGGCGGCTTGCCCGGAAATCTCAAAGTACTCTTCGTGCAACTGAATCTGCGACACCTCATTGTGGCGCAGCGGCGCGAAGGTGCCGAGGCCGACGTGCAAAGTGATCTTGGCCAACTCGGCGCCGCGCGCCACGCACTGCTCAAGAATTTCCCCGGTGAAGTGCAATCCCGCGGTTGGGGCCGCTGCGCTGCCGGACTGCGCGGCAAATACCGTCTGGTAACGCCGGCGGTCGTCATCGGTCGGCTGGCGGTGAATGTAGGGAGGCAGGGGCACTTGGCCAAGCCGCTCGAACGTCTCGTCGAGCGGGCGCTCCGAAGCAAATTGGAGATCGCGCTCGCCATGTTCTAATTCGGTGAGAACGGTGGCTCGCAGTGAGTCATCGAAGAGAATCGAGTCGCCGGCCCGCGCACGTTTTGCAGGACGCGCCAGCGCGCGCCACACCGAAGGGTCGCCGGGCGAGGCGCGCACCAGGAAGACTTCCAATTCCGCGCCCGCTTCATGGTTTCTGCGGCCATGGAGTCTGGCTGGGAAGACTTTGGTGGAATTCAGCGCGAGGCAATCGCCCGGCTTCACATACCGCGGAAAATTGCGAAAGTGGTCATCGTAGAATCGCTGCTCCGTTCGCGAGACCACCAGCATTCGCGAAGAGCCACGCACCGCGGGCGGAGTTTGTGCAATCAATTCCTCCGGGAGTTCGTAATTGAAATCGGAAACCAGCATGGGGACAAGAGAGATGCGTGAACCTCAAGTCTAGGCCAAGCGAAACACGGAAAGCTCTGAATGTTTTGAGTGTGAGATGGTGAAGGTGGCATGAAGATTCTGGGCATTGAGAGCTCGTGCGATGAAACGGCCGCGGCTGTGGTTGAAGACGGTGCGCGCGTGCTGAGCTCGGTTGTTGCCTCGCAAATGGATACCCACGCCAAGTACGGCGGCGTGGTGCCGGAACTCGCCTCGCGCGAACACCTCCGCGCCATTGTGCCGGTGGTCCGCCAGGCATTGCGGGATGCAGGGGTCGATTTGAAACAACTGGATGCTATTGCCGTGACACAGGGGCCGGGTCTGGTTGGGTCGCTGTTAGTTGGCGTTACTTACGCCAAGGCAATCTCCTTTGCGGCATCGCTTCCGCTCATCGCCGTCAACCACGTGGAAGGCCACATTTATTCGGTGCTGATGGACGCGAAGTCGAAAGGGGAAGAGATTGCTCTCCCGGCGTTGGCTCTGGTTGTGAGCGGTGGACACACGCACTTGTTCTCTATCGCGGCCGGTCCGGCGGAGCTTGGTCCAGTCTATAAACTGATGGGCCGCACCCGCGACGATGCGGCCGGTGAAGCTTATGACAAAGTCGCAAAGCTGCTCGGCTTTGGGTATCCCGGCGGGCCTGTCATTGACCGGCTGGCGCCATTCGGCGATCCGAAAGGAATTAAGTTCACCACGGCGCGCATGAAGGGAAACGAGCTTGATTTCAGCTTCAGCGGCTTGAAGACCGCCGTGCTTCGTTGGGTTGAAAAGCACGACCTGTTGGAAGAGATTCGCACTCGCCACGCTTTTGTGGAGCAGAAACGCGCGAAACACGAAAGCCCAACGGTTGAGGAGTGGCTGACTGTGACGCCCACTGCGACGCTCGATCTTCTGGCGAGCTTTCAGCACACGGTGATTCATGAGTTGCTGCATCGGACGCTTGCCTCGGCCGAACAGATGGATGCCCGGTCGGTGATCGTTTCCGGAGGTGTCGCGGCGAATGAGGGATTGCGTCAGGCGGCGGCGCGGACGGCACGCCCGCGATTCTATTTCGCGACGAGGACTCTCTCCACGGATAACGCGGCTATGATCGCCGCCGCCGCTTATCCGAAGCTGTTACGGGGCGAGGTTGCCGGCCTCGCGCTGAAGGCTCAGGCCAGCCTTCCTCTGGCCGGCTAACCGCCCTGTTAGCATCGAGGCATGGGTCCACAAGCTCCTGGTGAGCAGCCGAAACTTCCGATTCCGGGCGTTCAAAACATCATTGCTGTGGGTTCCGGCAAAGGCGGCGTCGGTAAGAGCACGGTGGCCGTCAATCTGGCGATTAGTCTTTCGAAGCTTGGTTATGCCGTGGGTCTGATGGATGGCGACGTCTACGGCCCGAACCTGGCCACGATGCTGGGCATCCGCGCCACTCCGAACGCCATCGGCCAACGGATTCAGCCGCTCCAGGCGCACGGCGTCAAGGTGATGTCAATGGCGTTCCTCAATCCGGGCGACAAACCACTGGTATGGCGCGGGCCTATGTTGAACAGCGTTATCCAACAGTTTCTCCGTAACGTGGATTGGGGCCGGCTCGATTATCTGGTGATTGACCTTCCTCCCGGCACGGGCGACGTGCAGTTGACGCTGATCCAGACCACGCCGCTGACGGGCGCGGTGATTGTGACAACGCCTTCCGATGTGGCGCTTGAAGACGCACGCAAAGCTGTCCTAATGTTTGAGCAGGTGCGCGAAGAGGTTCTCGGCATTGTAGAGAACATGAGCTATCTGGACCACGCCGGTGAACGCATGTACATCTTCGGCAAGGGCGGCGGCCGGAGGACGGCGGAGCAGATGAAGGTTCCGTTTCTGGGCGAGATCCCGATTGATCCGGCGATTCGCGAAGGAGGAGACGCCGGCCGGCCCGTTTCGAGCGTCGATAAGCCGACCTGGCAAGCCAAGATTTTCGAGGATTTAGCCCGCACTGTGATTGAGCGGGCGAAAGCGGCGGGCGAAAGAGCCCGCCCGACAATTAGCATTTCGGATTGAAGGGGCCGGGAAAGGCGTGTTTTGGCGCCGGACCGTGGCGCGGGCTCTTAGCCGGCTGAGCCGACACTCGTGTCGGCTGTTCGTTCATTTCAACCGTCACCAGGAACAGCCGAGATGACTCTCGGCTCAGCCGACTAAAAGCCCGCGCCACGGAGATTCTTGGTTCGTCCCCAAACACCCGAGAACAACCCGGTGCGAACGGCGTTTGGATCGCGCCGCAAGATCACCTAACTTGTAGCGTGCGGGTCGTTCACCAGCTTCGATCCGGTGCTCCACTCCGTAAACGGCCGAATCGTATTCACCTCCGCGTCGCGCTGGCTCAAGGCGGCGGCGATGTAGTCTCGATTCATCCGCGCGATGACTTCGAGTGGAATCTCCTTGGGACAAACCGCCGTGCATTCGCCGATGTTCGTGCAGCCGCCGAAGCCTTCGAGATTCGCCTGCGCCACCATGCTCAATGCGCGGAGATGGCGTTCCGGTTGACCCTGCGGCAGAACGCCCAGGTGGCTGATTTTCGCACCCGTAAACAAGGCGGCCGACGCATTCGGGCAAGCCGCCACACAGGCGCCACAGCCGATGCAGGCCGCGGCGTCCATGGCGCGGTCCGCAATGTCCTTGGGAACCAGAATGGCATTCGCATCCGGGGCATTGCCCGTGGATACGGAGATGTAGCCGCCAGAAGCCACAATGCGGTCAAAGGAGCGCCGGTCCACCACCAGATCCTTGATCAACGGAAACGCCGAGGCACGCCACGGCTCGATGGTGAGACTGTCGCCGTCTTTGAAATTGCGCATCGTCAGTTGGCAAACGGTGGTTGCGCGCGCCGGACCGTGCGCCACGCCATTGATCATGAAGCCACACGAACCGCAAATCCCCTCGCGGCAATCGTGTTCGAACGCAATGGGCTCATCGCCCTTGCCGATCAGCTCTTCGTTGAGCACATCGAGGCATTCCAGCATCGACATCTCGTGGTCCACGTTGTCCATCTGGTACCGAACCAACCGGCCCTTCGTGCGCGGTCCCTGCTGGCGCCAAACATGTAAAGTGAGTCGCATAGAGTTAGCGGTGTTACTTGTAGCTCCTCTGGCTCGGATGTACGTAATGGAACTCCAGCGGCTCCTTTACTAAATCCCAAGGGTTGCCATAGCCCCGATATCCCCACGCGGCCACGTAACTATACTGCTCATCGTTGCGAAGCGCCTCGCCGTCTTCCGTCTGATACTCCTCGCGGAAGTGTCCGCCGCACGATTCATTGCGTTCCCGCGCGTCGATGCACATCAGTTCAGCCAATTCAAAGAAGTCGGCGACGCGCGTCGCTTTCTCTAAGCTCTGGTTCAGGTCCGCGCCTGAGCCGGGCACGTTGACGTTGGTCCAATACTCTTCGCGCAATTCGCGAATCTGCTCGGCCGCCGACTCCAGGCCCCGCGCATTGCGTGACATACCGCAGTAATCCCACACAATCTTGCCCAGTTGCCGGTGAAACGAATCCACGGTCCGCTTACCTTTGATGTTCAGCAGTTTGTCGACGGTCTGCTGAACGCAGGCTTCGGCATTGCGGATTTCCGGATGCGATCGGTCCACTTTCTCCAGCTTGGCGCCGGCTATGTAGTTGCCGAGCGTGAAGGGTATCACAAAGTATCCATCAGAGAGGCCCTGCATCAGGGCGCTGGCGCCCAACCGGTTCGCGCCGTGGTCTGAAAAGTTCGCCTCGCCCAACACGAATAATCCGGGGATCGTGCTCATCAGGTGGTAATCCACCCATAGTCCACCCATCGTGTAGTGAATCGCCGGGTAGATGCGCATGGGGACCTGATAGGGATTCTCGCCGGTGATGCGCTGATACATGTCGAACAGGTTGCCGTAACGCTCCGCGATCACCTTCTCGCCCAGGCGATGGATGGAATCGGAGAAGTCCAGGTAGACGCCCAGGCCGCCCGGTCCCACGCCGCGTCCTTCGTCGCACACATGCTTGGCATTGCGCGAGGCCACGTCGCGAGGCACCAGGTTGCCGAAGCTCGGATACCGCCGCTCCAGGTAGTAATCGCGTTCGTTCTCCGGAATCTGGCCGGGCTGGCGCGTGTCGCCTTTCTTGAGCGGCACCCAAATGCGTCCATCGTTGCGCAACGATTCGGACATCAGTGTCAGCTTCGATTGATAGTCGCCCGAAACCGGGATGCAGGTGGGGTGAATCTGGGTGAAACACGGGTTGGCAAACAATGCGCCGCGTTTGTGAGCGCGCCAACTGGCGGTCACATTTGAGCCCTTCGCATTGGTGGAAAGGTAGTAGACGTTGCCATAGCCGCCGGTAGCCAGCACCACGGCGTCGGCCAGATGGGTGTCGATTTCACCGGTGACGAGATTGCGCGTGACGATACCGCGCGCTCTACCGTCGATCACGATAAGATCCAGCATTTCGGTCCGCGGGAACATGGCGACGCGGCCCGCTTGTACCTGGCGCTCCAGCGCCTGATAGGCGCCCAGCAGAAGCTGTTGGCCGGTTTGTCCTCGCGCATAGAATGTTCGCGAAACCTGAGCGCCGCCGAAGGAACGGTTCGTCAGCGCGCCGCCATACTCACGCGCAAAGGGGACGCCTTGCGCCGCGCACTGGTCGATGATCTCAAGGCTGATCTGCGCCAGGCGGTAGACGTTCGCTTCGCGGGCGCGAAAATCGCCGCCCTTCACCGTGTCATAGAACAAACGGAAGATGCTGTCGCCATCGTTTTGGTAATTCTTGGCGGCGTTAATGCCGCCCTGCGCGGCGATGGAGTGCGCGCGGCGCGGAGAATCCTGGAAGCAGAAGCAGTTGACGTTGTATCCCAACTCGCCAAGCGTTGCGGCCGCTGCGCCGCCGGCCAGTCCGGAGCCCACCACCAGGACGGAATACTTCCGCTTATTAGCTGGATTCACCAGCTTCATTTCGAACTTGGTGTTGTCCCACGCGGTCTCGATCGGCCCGGTTGGAAGGCGTGAGTTCAGTTCCATTCAATCTCCCTTTGGAATTCCGCCAGCCGGCTCACCTAGCTCACCCAGCCAAAGAGCACGCTGACGGGAATTGAAATAAAGCCGATCGCCACCACTACCGCAAAGAGCGTAGCCCCATGCCGCAGAATTGGCGTATACCGCGGATGGTTCACTCCTAACGTTTGAAACATGCTCCACACGCCATGGCGAAGATGCAGACAAAGCAGCAGCATTGAGACGATGTACCAGATGGCGATGGCCGGCTGGCCGAAGCCGCTCACCACGTTGCGGTAGACCTCGCCCTCCTGATAATCCGGGACGCCCGTAACGCCGAACGTGAATTGAAGCAGGTGGTAGATCACAAACGCCAGGATGATGGGGCCGCTCCAGTACATGGTTCGGGAGGCGTACGTCGAAGCGATGGATTCTTTACTGGCGTAAGCCACCGGACGGGCGCGCCGTTTGCGCAATACCAATTGAACGGAAGCCGTCACGTGGAGTACGACGGAGGTGAGCAACACAATCCGGGCCAGCCATAGCCCCAGCGGCACGGAGCGGAGGAACTTGGCGTAATCGTTGAACGCCACGGGCCCTTCGAAAATTTGCAGGTTTCCCAACATATGGCCCATGACGAAGCCAAAAAGAATGAGCCCCGTCACGGCCATCACGGCCTTCTTGCCGTTGGTTGAGCCCCAAAAGCGCGCCGCCACGTTATCGCGAACGCCGAGCGCTATTGTTCCCATGAATGTTCCCCAAAGTTTATGATGACTCTCAGGTTCCGGGAATGGCAAAAGTTACTGAGCCCGGACGCAAGCGGTTTCATTTCTGCTCAAAACTGAGGAGCCGAATATTGTTCTTGCGGTGAACCATTTCAAGTTTATCGTAGAGGGCGCGATAGACCGAACGCCGTTCTCCTCGATCATCGGCGGCCGAACTGCCGCAAATGATGGTCTGCGTGGAGGTAACCCCAGCGCCACCAGTCTGCCGGCGTCATTGGGCCAAAAATCGGGTGGTCCACGGCCGGTTCACGCAGGCGATCACAGAAATCGCTCAGCGAAGCAATCAATAGCTCGCGGTCCCGATAGAACTCCACAGGAGGCGTGCCGCCGCTGCCCTGTTCAAACTCGGGCCTTGTGGGAACTCCTTTCGGCCAAGGCATGGGAGCCTTCAAGGCTACCCATTTCAGCAGCGTCCGCTGCAGCACACCCGTCTTGGGACTCGCCGATTTCTCACCGAGCCCGCACAGGTAGCTGTCAGAGAGGTGGCAGACCATCTGGTGAACTGACATCTTGCCCCAGAGAGCGCGGTCGGTTGGCGATAGCTGTCCGATCCGCGTCAAAATCTCCTTCCGGTTAAGAGCATTATTGAGAGTCTTCACGGCTGCCTACGGGTTGTTTCACTTGGTTAAAGGTTCGCTTGACTGGGTGGAGGCGACCGCCGCAGGGAGGCGTTCCACGTTACCCGCTTGCTAACTTTACGCGCACGGTTCCCAAGGGCCGCCGGCGAGTGCAAGAATCGTGACCAGCGCGGCGGGCCGCTCCTTGAGACTAAGGGCGGAGACCGCAATAAAAAACATCCCCTACTGTCGATGATAAACTCAGCCGGCCCGAATCTCAGAGAAAGGCGACCGACGGGAAGCGAGCGCGGCGGATGCTTCGCTACCGCCGGCTGGATGACTGCTGGCTTGGTTCCAGCACGACGCAGGCGGGCTTCAATTGAGCCACCAGTTCTTGTCTCCGGTTCATCATGGACCCCACGTTTCCAACCTCAAACATAAAGCCCGTTGGATTGCGAAGTTTTACCACGCCGTCAACGGCGCCCAGGTGGGTCAGCAAGCTTTCGCGGATGTTGGCCGTCTCAGCGACCAGAATCCATTCCCGGTTGTTGCCAATGGCATACAGTCCCGGCTCTTGCGGAGCATTGTTCAAAATGGATGCCCGAGTGAATGAACGGGCTGCGAACTGATTCGAAGACGTAAGCGATACCTATTTTTCCGGGGCGGCAAACGGCCTGAACTGGGAGCTCAAGGAGGGTTTTCTCGCGAATCGGCGAGGCGGCGCTCGATGCGCTTTGGCCAAGGCTCGCTCTTCCCGGTCGTTAACGATCGGCAGCAGGTCCGCTTCCAGCACATCGTAGCGGTGGAGCCTTTCGAGTGCTTCCGGCGTCTTAGCGGACGCCTTGGTGAGCAGTACCAGACAGAACCCTGGCGCCTCCTGCATGCCAATGTGGTGGCGCGCAAAAAGAGGCAGATTCACGCTGATAGAAAACGTTGTTTCCACCTTCGATTCATCCCTGCCACGAAAGTTGAACGACCTGTTTTCGCCTTGGTGAGTAAAACCTTGATACAAGAACTGCATACTTTCCCTTTCTTGTCGAGAACTCAGTTTGAGTTCTCGAATACGCCGAGCGGGAACGCCGCCATGAAACGGGCGATCTGAGGCGGGGCGATCTGACGCGTCAGGCGGGTAAGGCTACTCCGCCTTGGCCTTGATCGGCCGGTGCCCAGGGTACAGTTGGCGCAGAAGATCCAGGGCGCCCTTTCGTGTTCCGCTTGCTCCTGCGTCGTTGACGCTAAAGCCCGACTTACGCTTCAGAAGAGTGGGCAGTTGTTCCGGTTCCGTCTGCCAGACGGCGGGCACTCCAGCCTTTTCGACCACGTAAAACTTGGACATTGCGGCCTGACCTTCCTTATGAAAGCTAGCTAAGAGAACGGTCCGGAAATCCTGCTTAGCACAGAACACCCGAAGGGCGAGCAAGAGCGCTTCGCCAGCTTAAGAATAACGCTTTATTGCCTTGTTGTCAATGAAATAAGACCCACGGGGCCGGTGCAAAAGGCCAGTAACTGAGGACTAAATTACAGCGCCCACTTTAGCTTGTAGGGCCGGCCGTCAGCCGAAGGCCGGTTAAACAAGCGGCCCAGGATTCCATTCTGTCCCAAACAAATCGGTCAGACTGGAAGTAAATGAAGCTGACCAAACGCGTTCATCGAAAGTTCCGGGAGACGCGAATGTTCGTGCGGGCCATGCAGTCTGCCTCACACCCCATTCTTGCCCAGATCGTGCCGACCCGGCGCTGCAACCTCGACTGCGGCTATTGCAATGAGTACGACAAAACCTCCTCGCCCGTACCGCTCGAAACTATGCTGCGGCGCATCGATCGCCTGGCCGAACTTGGTACAACCATCATCACTCTCAGCGGGGGCGAGCCCACCCTCCATCCCGATCTCGATACGATCATCCGCCGGATACGCTCAAGCGGCGCCATTGCCACGCTGATCACCAACGGGCTGCTTCTGACGCCAGACCGGATACGAGCCCTAAATCGCGCGGGCCTCGATTATCTCCAGATCAGCATCGACAACCTTGTCCCGGACGACGTTTCGAAAAAGAGCCTGCGCGTGCTCGATCAGAAGTTACAGTGGCTCGCGAAGGGGGCTGAATTCGGGGTCACCATCAACTCAGTCCTGGGCGCGAGCGTTCGCAATCCCGAGGACGCCATTACCATCGGGCGCCGCGCGCGCGAACTCGGCTTTACCAGCACGGTGGGCATACTGCATGACAACGGCGGGCAGCTTCAGCCTTTGGAAACTAACCAGCGTGGAGCTTATGAGCGGTTCCGGCGCCTGGGAACGGCTCTCTTCTCGTTCGCGCACTTCGATCACTTCCAGGAAAACATCGGGCGGGGTCTGCCAAACGATTGGCATTGCCGCGCCGGCGGCCGCTTTCTCTACATCTGCGAGGAGGGGCTGGTGCATTACTGTTCCCAGCAACGCGGACGGCCCGGCGTTCCGCTTGAAACCTATACCGTCGCCGACATTCGACGCGAGGCCGCGAAGCCAAAGGGCTGCGCGCCATTCTGCACCATTTCGTGTGTCCATCAGACCGCCATGCTGGATGAGTTTCGTGAGCGGCCGCAGCAGACGCTGACCGGAATCCTGGACCGGCGGCGCGCACTGGATCCCGATTTTCGTGCCCCGGCCGCCGTCAATGTCCTTTCCTGGCTCTTTCTTGAACCGCGCCGCCGCGACTTCTTCGGCAACTTGATCGTCAGAGCATTTCGATTGAAGCGGTCCTGATCGCTGGCGAAGAGCGAGATGCGAACATAGCTCTAATGGTGAGAATGAGAACGTGGTTTAATTGCCCCCTCGTCGTCGCGGCAGCGCTGGGACTCTCCATTGCCGCGGCAGTCCCCGCCGGCGCACAGCAGACGACGCCCGCTCAGACTCCGCCGGCTGGAACCACCGCTTCTCCTCCGCCGCAAAGCGCTCCCGCTCCTGCCTTTCCGCGACGCGTAGGCGGGTTCGTTCCTGGCCAGAAGCGGCCGCCGGGTGACCCAGCGCAAATCGCGCGCGGTAAAACGCTTTACGCTATTAATTGCCAGGGCTGTCACGGCCCGGACCTGCGCGGCGGCGACTTGGGCGGACCGAACCTCCTTCGTTCGCAGATCGCATTGACCGATCAGGATGGTGAGAACATTGTGCCCATCATCCAGGGCAGCCGTCAGAATAACGGAATGCCCGCCATTCCCGTCAGTCCCGAAGACGCGAAGGCGATCGCGGCCTATGTCCGTAGCGTGGTTGGCATGATTGGCGTCCAGGGCACTCCGCCCTCTCTCGGGAAGGAGGCGCCCAGCATCCTTGTCGGCAATGCCTCTGAAGGCAAGGCCTTCTTTGAGGCGAAGTGCGTCGCCTGCCACTCGGCAAGCGGCGATTTGCACGGCATCGCCACCAGAATCCCCGATCCCCGCCGGCTTCAGACCATCTGGGTGGAAGGCGGCCGTGGCTTTGGACTAACGCCGGGCGTTCCCAACCGGCGGACCGTCACGGCTACCGTCACCCTCCCCTCCGGCGAAACCGTGGAAGGCCCGCTGATCCACATTGACGACTTCCTGGTCACCGTTCAAATCGCCGATGGAACATCGCGCAGTTTCCGGCGCGATGGCGATGCGCCGAAGGTCGCGGTTCATGATCCGCTGAAGGCGCACCGCGACCTCTGGTCTCACTACGCCGACAAAGACATTCACGACGTAACCGCCTATCTGGTGACCTTGAAATGATGCTGAAGAATGCTCTATTCGCCGCGCCGCTCTTACTCGCGCCTTGTCTCTTAGTGGCCCAGGGTAACGGATTAGCTCCGGCCGACCTCCTCAAACCGCTCAGCGACTCATGGCCGACCTACAACGGTGATTACTCGGGCAAGCGTTACAGCGCCCTCAAACAGGTGAATCGAACCACCGTCAAGCACCTCACGCTGGCCTGGGTGACCCAGGTCCACCCCGGTACCGATGACACCGGAAGCAGCAGCTTCAGACGCCGCGGCGCAGGTCCGAAGCTCATTATCGGAGGCGAGGGGCCCGGCGATATCTCGATTCGTGGCGGCACCATCAAGGCTTCGGCCCTCGAAGTGAACGGCACCCTCTACTTCACGATGCCCGATAATGCCTGGGCCGTGGATGCCCGCGATGGCCGCGAACTTTGGCACTTCTTTTGGAAGACGAAAGGCGGCACGCACATCGGCAACCGCGGGCTTGGCATGTGGAACAACTACCTGTTCATGGAGACGCCCGACGATTACCTGGTCTCGCTTGACGCCAAGACCGGAAAGGAACGCTGGCACAAAACGATCGCGAGTTTGGATGAGGGCTACTTTTCAACGCCCGCGCCCGTCGTCATCGGGAATCACGTCCTGGTGGGATCCGGCAATGACATTGACGCCCCCGGTTTTCTACAATCCTTCGACCCCGAGACAGGAGCGCTCCAATGGAAGCACTATACAGTCCCCATGGAGAAAGGGGATCCGGGGCTCGACACCTGGGCAAGCCTGGACGCCGCCCGGCATGGCGGCGCGCAAACGTGGATCCCTGGCGCCTACGATCCTGAAACGCATCTTTATATCTTCGGCACCGGCAATCCGACGCCGGCCTTTACAACCGGCACGCGCGGCGAAGGCGTCAACCTTTTCACTTGTACCCTCATCGCCTTGAACGTCGACACCGGCAAGATGGCCTGGTATTACCAGACTTCGCCGCACGACATGCACGATTACGATTCGGCGCAGACGCCGGTGCTTGTGGACGCCATGTTCAACGGCAAAATGCGAAAGCTGGCTCTTACAGCGAGCCGTAATGGATACTATTTCACGCTGGATCGAGTTACCGGCGAGCATCTTGTCACCACTAAGTGGGGCTCGTTTACTAACTGGGCCAATGGCTTGAATCAACTCGGCGGTCCCAAGCACGATCCCGGAAAGGACGCCACCGTTCCTGGCTCGCTGGTATCGCCGGGTTCCGATGGCACAGTGAACTGGGAGCCGCCGGCTTATTCTCCGCAAACCGGCCTCTTCTATGTTTCCGAGCACAACAGCTTTTCGCTCTTCTACTTACTCGACGTGGACCCGCGCGGCTCCATGGGCTTAGGCGGTAAGGAAGAAGACGAACTCGGATCGGGCGGCACTTACCTCACCGCAATCGATTACAACACTGGAAAAGTGGCCTGGCGCCATCCCTACTACTCGGATGGGGGCGGCGGTGGCGGCCTGTTGGCCACGGCGGGGGGCCTCCTCTTCGCCGGCGATGGCGGGGGCAGCCTTGTGGCGCACGACGCCGCCACAGGAAAGCCGATTTGGAACACGCGCATCGGAGACGTCACCAATGCTCCGCAGACTTACATGCTCGATGGCCATCAGTACGTAATCGCCGCCACCGGCGACAAAGTCTGGTCATTCATGCTCTACTGAGATGCGATTGACCACTCCCAGCCGGCGTGGCGACCGCGGCGACGGAACTGTGGACCGGCGCGGCTTTCTTGGACTCGCAGCGGCGGGCGCTCTTTTCTCCGCCACTCGTGCCTTCAGTTCTCCTGCCGCCGAACCGGCAATCGATTTCCCCACTGCGCCGCGCGACCGTTTAGCCGTCGCCTCTTACCCGTTTCGCAAGGACTTCATGCCACCCGGTGGAACCATGAAGCTGCTCGATTTCCCCCGAATGGTGGTGGAACGTTTTCAGGTGAAAGGAATCGAACCGCTGGATCAGCACTTCCCCTCCACCGATGCCGCCTATGTCGAGAACTTCCGGAAGGCGCTCGACTCTGCGGGAACGCACGTTGTCAACATCCCGGTCGGCCAGGTGCACGGGAGTTTTTACGATACCGACGACGCACGACGGAATCTGGCCATCGCCACGTCAAAGCATTGGGTGGATGTCGCCGTCGCTTTGGGCTCACCCGGCATTCGGGTCCATTTGCGAGGCGTGAAGGGTGTACAGCCGGACGCCGCATTGGCCTCCGCCAGCCTGCGCGAAGTGGCCGAGTACGGCCAGCGAAAGCAGATAGTGGTCAACCTCGAAAATGACGACCCATCGAGTGAAGATGCTTTCTTTCTGGTGGAAGTGATTGAACGCGCAAAGACCCCGTGGCTTCGCGCGTTGCCTGACTTCTGCAACTCCATGCTCCTGGACAAGGGCGCGGACTATAACTACCGCGCGGTCACAGCCATGTTCCAGCATGCCTGCACCATCAGCCACGTCAAGGAAATTGAGACCGACAAAGGCAACCTCTTTCGTGTGAACTTAGAGAAGACTTTCGCCATCGCGAAGCAAGCTGGATATAAGGGCTACTTCTCGATGGAATGGGATTCAGACGGCGATCCGTATGAAGGGACGGAACACCTGATTGCGGAGTCGTTGAAGGCCTTGTCCGGTTAGACTCTAG
Source organism: Acidobacteriaceae bacterium (assembly GCA_903970405.1). Taxonomy (GTDB): domain Bacteria; phylum Acidobacteriota; class Terriglobia; order Bryobacterales; family Bryobacteraceae; genus CAJCIT01. The sequence goes on from CAJCIT010000181.1 coordinate 39,335, forward strand.
GCCATTGGGTGGCACAGACTTCAGTCTGTGGTTCGGAAATGTTGGTCATCTCCGGCGCCACGGCCTTCGCCTAAACCCTGTATTCCTAATCTTCGGAATATACCCGCGCTTCCGGAGACTTCGTCAGGCTGCAAGGCTGCTCCTGTTCCTTCACGCACCCGCGCTTCGTGCACTTCGCCGTGAATGGTAAGCCCGTTCTCCTCAATGATTTCCCAAGAAAGGGGACAGACCCCTTTGGCGCGACAGGCCCTTTGGCAGACAATCAAAAGCGGTCGCTGAGGGCGGCAGAGATTCTCTGAGGCTGATATTCAAACGGAGCCGTTCAAGCGTCTCTCGGGCGATTCTCAGAAACAGGTAAACCCCGCCGTATCATAAATTTTGGAGGAAAAGGGACAGACCCCTTTGGCGCGGGACTTTATGAAATTTGCTACTCTCGGCCGTGCAGTTCAGGGCTAAGCCCGAAGGAAAGTCATGGATGCGCTGGAAGAATCCACCAGAAACAAGATTTTGCAGGAAGAAAAATATCGCGCGGAAGTCAGGGCTCAGCTTCAGCAAACGGAGACCAAGGACAAAAAGAGGCCAATAATGGCTTTCCTCAATAGCAGCTTTGGGTTGTGGGCCCTCTCAGCTCTGTTCATCACCGGGGCGGGGAGCCTTTATACACAATGGCACGCCAGTCAACAGGAGTCACAGAAGAAGCAAGAGCAAGAACGGTCGGAGTCGAAGGCGCAGGCCTCTCTTCATCACCGGATGGAGATGGAAGTATCCCACCGCATGAGCGAAACGCTGATCAGGCTGTCAGACATATCGGAAACAAACAATCATCATCAGCTCCGAAAAGGACGCACGCCGGACGAGGTGAAGCAGATTCTTGATGATTTTGCGACCGGAACAGGTGCGAAACTCAGCCCTCTGTACTCCGACCTAGCAAACCAGAGTGCATTGGCCATGGTGACGGAACTCAGCGAACTGCCTGGCTTAAACTCCCGAGGGCTGCGAAAAGCAGTCGGTGATCTTAGCGGCTTGTCCGTGTTATTGGAGGTGGCGGGCG
>CAJCIT010000182.1 GCA_903970405.1 Acidobacteriaceae bacterium
AGCGGCGCCTTCTGCTCCACGGCTACCTGGGTGGCGCCGGCGTCGGGAATCATTCCGACGCTGACTCCGGAGGCTCCCCGAAGGAACGACGAAAAACTGGCGGCGGCGATGCTCGATGACAGGAAGTGGCGGCGGGACGAAGGCATCTCGGAGACCATTCTACAACGGGAAACTCTAGAATGCCTATTGACTTGTGAAAGCTTGGCGGGTTTTGCCAGGACTGAATTGGCGCGCCTACGCCGGTTCGCAGAAAGAGTAAGCCCCTTTGCTTCAACGATTTCCCCCGGAAAGGGGACAGACCCGTTTTTTCTCGGATCAGACCCCTTTCCCCGGGGGAGAGTCAGCTAAGGTCCCAGGAAAAAGGGAGGACGTCTTTTTGGACGTGGAAGCCAGTGGTCGCTATTTGCGGTTCTTCTTTCATTCGCGATGCTCTAATGCAATTTCCAACGGTTCGCGAGGAGAGGGTAAGTCCCTTTGCCTCAATGATTTTCCCGGGAAAAGGGACAGTCCCGTTTTTCGGCCCCAGACGAACTTTGGCTAACTCCAGGAACTCGGTGGAAATTGTGGGCTAAGAATCTTAATCTTGCGAGGCTGTGACCGTCCGTTTCGCGACGGGCCGGACGAAGGACGTAGAACGCAGTGACGTGCGAGAGGCGGAAACGGGAACTGAATATTGGAACGAAAGAACAGCCGACACGAATGTCGGCTCAACCGGCTAAAAGCCCGCGCCACGAAGATTTGGAGGCCGAAGGAGTCGAATGAGCCGAAGGGGATAGCCTGACTTGAGCCTTTGGCGATGAGAGCCAACACCGTTTCCCGCCCCCAAAGGAGTCGCAAAGGGGTCAGTCGCAAAGGGGTCAATAGTCGCAAAGGGGTCTGTCCCTTTTTCAGAGAAATGGTTGATGTAAAAGGGACTTACCCGTTTTCCCAAACCGGGCGGAAACGTGCTTCACAACCTTTGAGTACGGCAGGTAATTGCCGGGAAGATGGACTTCCCCTCTTTTCACGGAAGCCTCTGAGAAAGAGCGAACCGCAAAGTGACTACACACGTAAGCTCGGTGAAGGGACTTTAACGGGTCAGGGTGCTGAAAACGGTCGCCAGTTCGAAACCACGACCCAGGCCACACGTCCTTGTAAAGTGCGACCCCAGGGGCTATCCAGATAAGGAGCGCAGTTGGCAAAGATCAGCCAAAAGCTCGGTGAACAGAAGCTCGACGGAAAGCTGATTTCTAGCGAGCTGATCCGGAACATGGAATTGGGGCGGTTTGAGATGGCGTACGCCATTCTGCTTCCCTGCAACTTCACCATCTTCCTGAATCCGGAGGATCACGCCACGCTGAGCGGCGTCTTCGGGTTGATCGCCGAGGATGCGCGTCGCGCGTTGCGGGCGCATGTCGCCGCTATGAACGCGACGCCCCGGTTTGCCCTGGGCAAACGGTCGAAGCCGGCGAAGGAGCATAAGATCGCCTGCCACGATTGGAATCTGGAGTTCCTTCCGGACCCCGAGGTGCCGCTCAGCGATCTGGAGATCCACTCCGAGTACAGCGAAACAGTTCAGCCGGGGTTCCGGGGAACTCGCACCACGCTGCTGGAGCGCGAACCCACGGCGGGTCTGGCACGCGGCGGCGCCACGCAGGCGACGGGTTCGGGAACCAGCCCGCGGGGAAATGCGACTGCGCCTCCAGCCAGGGAAACAGTTTACGCCGAAATTCGCTATCAGGACGACTCGGGCCAGCAAGTGTATCTGATGACCCGCAATGAGGTTCGTATTGGGCGCGGCGGCGGCGATCAGGCGATGGACATTGCGCTCTACACAACCGATGAAGTGTCGCGCGAGCACCTGATGATTCGCCGCGAACCGGCAACGGGCTCGTTCGCGATCGTTGATCTCAGCACGAACGGCACCTGGGTGGACGGCAAACGCCTGACCCGTGGCACGGAAGACATGTTGCCGCCGTCGGCGTCGATCGATGCCGGCCAAGTGATCCGGCTTACGTTTGAGGCGCGCGCATGAACCTGTTCGCGCTGGACCGAATTCCGTACGTGCCCTTGGTGTTTGCGTTTGCTTTGTTGTTCGTATGCGCCAACTGGCGCTGGAGGAAGCGCCGGTGAGCACCGCGGTGGCGTGGCACGTGGGAACGGCAACCGACGCGGGCCGCGAACGGGAGATCAATGAAGACCGGGTGCTGGTGGATGAGGCGAACGGCATCTACCTGGTAGCGGATGGATTGGGCGGCCATGCCGCGGGCGAGCGGGCGGCCGATCTTGCCGTCAGCGTGGTAGCCGCCGAGATGTCATCGCCCGGCGTGGATCTGGAAGCCAGCATCCGCCATGCAATCACTGAGGCGAACAACCGCATTCACGAAGCGGCTCACAGCAATGAAGCATGGCGCGGCATGGCCTGCGTGCTGACCATGGCCGTGCTGCGGAATGAGCACGTCACGGTGGGCCATGTCGGCGATTCGCGGCTGTATCTGGTCTGGAACGGAAATCTCAAGAAGGTGACGTCAGACCACTCTCCCGTCGGCGAGCAGGAAGACCGGGGCGAGATCACCGAGGAGCAGGCGATGGCCCATCCGCGCCGCAACGAGGTGTTCCGCGACGTGGGCTCGCATCCGCACCGGCCCGGCGATCCGCAATTCATTGAAATACGCCGTTTTGTTCTGCGCCCCGATGCGGCCCTCCTGCTGTGCAGCGACGGGCTCAGCGATGTGCTCACGTCGGCCCAGATCCGGTCGGTTGTCGAAGCCTATAACGGCGACCCCAGCGAGACTGCTGACCGGTTAGTGGCGGAAGCGAACGCGGCCGGGGGTCACGACAATATCAGCGTGATTTTTATCGCCGGCCCGCTTTTCCTGGGCAGCGAGGCCAACCGGCTTCAGGAGGTCCGGCCCCGTCACGCCTCCACGCGAGTCCGCGAATCGGCAACCAGCACGGCCACGTGGTCCCCCTGGAAGAGTTTCCTGTGGCTTTTGGCAGGCATGGTGTTGGGTGTCGGCCTTTGGCTCGGCGGTCAGCAGGTGTTCCCACCGCATCGAACTGTTCCGAACGTTGAGGTTCATACCGCGCCTGTTCCGGCTCCGAAGGTGGACCCCGCTGACCCGCGGAGCCTTGCGGCCGCGCTGGCCGCGGCTCGAGATGGCGAGACGATTGTGGTTCCTCCAGGGCACTACCTGGGACCGTTGGTTCTTCGGGATCACGTGTCTCTTAAAGCAGGAACCACCGGCAAATCAGGAATTGCCGGGAAGAGCATTGTGTATGCGGACGACGGCTCCATGACCGATCCCGGGTTGGCCATCGTTGCGCGCGGCGTAAGCGACGCCCGCATTTCAGGCCTGCGCATTGCCGGCGACGAGGCGCATCCGTTGCGGATCGGCATTCTGCTCTCGAACTCTTCGGTTGAACTCTTCGACGTTGAGGTTTCCGGGGCCATTGAATCCGGAGTGCGCATTGAGGGGGAGTCTCCTTCGCTGATTCTGGGGAGCTACCTGCATGGCAACACCGGCGCTGGTTTGACAGTGGCCGGCTCTTCCAGCGGGCGAATCGCAGGTAATCGCATCAGTGAGAACGGGCGTCTGGCCGCATCGCTCAAACCGGGTATCGAACTGCTTTCGGGCGCACAACCGCTGATCGAAAACAATGTCATTACGGGCAATGGACGGCCGGGCATCGGCGGACTTTCTCCCGATCTCGAAGCCGAGGCCAGAAGAAGGAATATGCTGGACGCAAAGCCCGTTGCGCCGCCCAAACGCCCCGTTGCCGCCGAAGCGCCCGCTGTGAAGGCGCCTCTTGTCGCCGTACCTCAATGAGATTCGGACTTCCGTCGACGCCAAATGCACTTTATTAAGTTCGGCAAGTACGAAATCGTTCGCAAGCTCAGCCGGAGCTTGACCGACGTCTATCTCTGCCGGGATGCGGTGGCGGACCGTCTGGTGGTGCTCAAGCTGATTGAGCGCACCACCGACGATTTCACGAAGATCGTAATAGAAGCTGAGCAGCGGGGCGCGATGATCCAAAAGAGGCTTCACGCCATCGATCCCCGGATCTTGGAAGTGTTTGAAGTCGGCGAAGAGCAAAACTGCTTCTTTGTGGCGATGCAGTACTTTGAGGGGCGAACGCTGGCGGAGGTTCTGCGAGACGAAGGTCCGCTGGAGCCGAAGCGCGCGGCTCGCTATGCGGCGGAGGTCCTGAACCAGCTTCGAACGCTGCACGCCTTCAAGTCGGACGTGAACGGCAAGCAGGGCGCGGTGGTCCACGGCGATATCAAGCCTTCGAACATTCAAGTCAGTCCGGCGGACGAGATCCGCCTGATTGACTTCGGCATCGCCAAAGTCATCACGCTGACCCATAACCTGACCCACCACAATCTGGGCAGCCCCAGCTATTGCTCGCCTGAACGGCTGAGGCGCAATCAGGTGGATGCGAATGCGGACCTCTGGGCCATGGGCGTAACGCTCTATGAGATGGTGGCCAGCGTGCCGCCCTTCCAGGCGGAGAGCACGCGCAACCTGGAGAACTTGATCCAGTCGCGGCTGCCGCTGCGGCCGGTGCCGGGAACGTGCCCGCGGTCGCTGGCGGCCATCATCGCCATGAGTCTGGCGCCCGATCTGGAACGCCGTTACACCTCGGCAGAGGCGTTTGAGCAGGATCTGCGGGCCTTCCTTGAAGGCCGTGCTACTCTTGCCGGCTACGAGCGCAAGCCGTTTCGCGGCGTTGCTCCCGCCGGCCAGCGTTCGCTGTTCGGCACGAAAACCGTGCTGCGAGACGCACCGAAAGCGGCCGTCAAGCAACGCGCCATTTGGAAACTTCCGGACTGGAGGTTGCCGCGGTGGAGGGCGCCAAAAGTTCCTGCGCCGGCTGGCAGGCCGGCGGTCCGGGTCATCGCCTCCCTGACGGCGGGGTTGGTGGTGGGCTTGGCGATAGTCATTCCCTCCGCGCGGGCATTTCGATTTTGGCGGGACAGCGCCCCGCTTGCCCTGCCGAAGGATTACGCCCATGCCTCGGCCGCTTCCATTGCCACGGATTGGCGCCTGTACCAACGGCTTAAGAAGGACGATGTCTACATGACCGCGATCTCGCCGCTGCGTCCTATCGAGAGCCACCTGCAGCACGACTTTGTCGCCGCCGCGGAGAACACGATGACCGCCTATCGCAACAGCACCGATGGAAAGGTGGCCGATTACGATTGGGCGCATGCGCAGCTCTGCCTGGGGCACGCTTTGGAGCTGGATCCCAATGACTCCAAGGCGCGCGGCGAGATGGCTTTGGTAAAGGGCTTCGCGAATCTCAGGGTCAATCCCAAGCTGCCGAAGGCCGCGCTCAGCGTATTTAGTTTCAAGCAGGCCGAAACGTACCTGCCCACGTCGCCGGACCCGCACCTGGCGCTGGCGCGCTTGTATGTCTATGCGTATCGGAACGTAGCTCCCGCGGTGGCCGAGTTGCGACAGGCTGAGCAGTTGGGTTATCGCCTGGGCCCTCGTGAGTCGGAAATGGAAGCAGATGGCTACCTCTACCGCGCGGAGTGGGATTTGCAGCGGGCCAAGCGCACAGGACCGCACGACGATCGCGAGAAGTGGCTGAGCCAGGCCCGTGAAGACCTGGCCCAGGCCGCGGAGCTCTATCACCCGATCATCGGATTCTCCAATGTAAATGAGAGTCTGGAACGCGTGGAGAGCTTTAACGAGGAGGAAGAGCGGCTGGAGGGCCAACACTCTCCGGCTTCGAACTCGCGGCCATTGAACGCTCTATTTCCCAGGCGATTTGTGAGTTCACACTAATGGCCACTACCAAGAGTTGGGAACGTAATCTCGCCACAAAGGCCCCGTCATGGCGGCAACCGCCGGTCACGGAGCGGCGCCGCGAGTTTTGGTGGTTGCTAGGGGCGACACTGCTGGTGAGCGCCGGCCTCCTGCTGGTGTTTCAGGCGAAGACACAGGATTTCGCGGAGGAACAAGCCAAGCTCGATCGCGGCGAGATCGTCAACCTGAACGCGATCACGGCGCCGGCCCAGTTGGCGCCGGCCTTGCTGGGGTTTGCCGATTCCCGCGAACGCGAGACCGCCGCCCAGGACACATGGTTGTTTCTCAAACAGCACCAGCCGCTTCCGAATGTCGGGGCGCTGGCGCGGCTGAGGGTGCCGCGAACTGAGTTGGGAGATTTTCCGTCGCTGGAGCGCTCACTGCCGCAACCTGTCTCGAAAGTCGGGACGCAGGCGATCGCGCCGAAGCCAAAGGACACCGTGGCGCTGTTGCCCGTTGCGAAGCTCAAGCCGCAATTGGCGGTGCGCACGCCGCAAGAGTTTCTGAGCGAGTATCGTTCGTGGTGCCTGATTTACATCGGCGCCTTCTGGCTGGTGCATCTCGCGTTCCGGTGGCGGCGCTTTGCGGGCGATTCCACCATCCTCCCGGCGCTGCACCTCCTCACAGGGATGGGGTTCATGCTGATGGTGAGCCTGCGTGACCCGCTGCGCGACACGCTCGAATTCAAGAAAGTCGCGTGGGGCGTGGCGGCGGGTTGCCTGATTCTGCTGTTGCCGCTGTTCCGGGGCGTGAATTATCGAGCCTTTTCGCGTTTCGTTTACGCGCCCTTGTTTCTAGCCCTCGGTCTTCTGGCGGGCTTAATTGTTCTTGGCTCAGGTCCTACGGGCAGTGACGCCAAGGTGAACCTGGGTCCTTTCCAGCCAGTGGAATTCATCAAGGTTCTGATCGTCTTTTTCCTGGCGGGTTACTTTGCCAGGCGTTGGGAATGGCTGCGCGAAACGCACGAAAAGTTCTTCGTGCCACGCTGGCTGCAATGGCTTGAGATCCCGCGCTTCGGCCACGCGCTGCCCGTCATGTTTGCAGTGATCTCCGCCCTTGTCCTCTTCTTCGTGCTGAAGGATCTGGGACCCGCGTTGGTAATGGGCTTTGTGTTCCTGCTGCTGTTCGCGCTGGCCCGCGGAAAGTGGGGCTTGGCGTTCATCGGCGTGGTGACATTGGTGGGCGGCGTCATGATCGGCTATCGCCTGGGGATGCCGCATACGGTGGTGGAACGCGTCACCATGTGGCTTTCGCCTTGGGATAACGACATTCGCGGCGGCGACCAACTGGCGCATTCGCTGTGGGGCTTTTCCACCGGCGGGCTCTGGGGTTCAGGCCCTGGCTGGGGAGACCCAAGCGTGATTCCCGCGGGGCACACGGACCTGGTGCTGCCGGCCATCGGCGAGGAGTGGGGCTTTCTCGGCGTCGCGACGGTATGTTTGCTGCTCGGCTTTCTGGTCCGAAGAGCCTTTCGGATTGGGCTGCGCGCGCCGGACGAGTACGGTCTTTTTCTTTCCGCCGGTCTCGGTATTCTGATCGCGCTTGAGATCCTGCTCATTTCGGGTGGAGCGTTGGGCGCTATTCCGCTCTCAGGGGTCGTCTCGCCGTTCTTGAGCTCAGGGAACACGGCGATGCTGGCAAACTTCTTTATCTTCGCCGTGCTGTTGAGTGTTTCGAGTCAGACGGCGCGCCAGGAGACGGACCTCGCCGCAAGAGAAGAGGACCAGGATCTCCGCTCGTCCTTTGGGCGGCCGGTTCAAATTGCGTCCATCGCGCTGGGTCTCTGCGCCGCCGCGTTGCTGGCGCGGACGGCTTGGCTGCAAGTTTGGCAAGACCAGGAACTGATGGTGCGGGAAGCGCATGTCATCACCGCCGATCAAGTGAAGCGCGTCCAGCGGAACCCGCGCCTCAATCTATTGGCTGCTTCCATTCCGCGCGGCGATATTTTCGATCGCAACGGCGTTCTGCTCGCCACCAGCTCCTGGGAAACCCTGGAACAGCATCGGGCGCAAGTGGAAGCACTCGGTGTTTCCATTGACCAGGCTTGTTCGCGGCTCGAATCGCGACACTACCCGTTCGGACCCATCACCGCCCATTTGTTAGGCGACTTTCGAACGGGCGAGAACTTCCGGGCGACGAACACCAGCTTCATTGAGCACGATTCCGCCGCCCAATTGCAGGGCTATGCCGATTTCCATGAACTGGCGCCTTATGTGCGTTACCGTCATCATCGCGACAATCCGGCATTGAAGGCTCTGCTCAATCGAGACCGGTCTGTTCACAGCACCATCGATATCCGGCTCCAGCAAAAGGGCGCCGGCATTCTGGAACAAAAACTAGCCGCGACTCGGAAGGTGAGTGAAAAGAAAGGTGCGCTGGTAGTAATGGACACGTCCACGGGCGACGTGCTCGCCCTGGTCAGTTGGCCTGAACCCAATTCGAATGGAACCGCGACGCCGGATCAGTTGCTTGATCGCGCCCGCTATGGGCAATACCCGCCAGGCTCGACGTTCAAGCTGGTGACGGCCATGGCGGCGCTCCGCCTTGACCCAAAGGCGACACAGAAGCGCTACACGTGCCGCAGCTTGGGCGACGGCCGCGTGGGCACGGAGATTCCCGGCTGGCGGCGGCCGATTCGCGACGATATCGGCGACCATGCGCACGGCACTATCGACCTGGCGCAGGCCATCACGGTTTCCTGCAATGCCTATTTTGCCCAACTGGGCGTGAATGCGGTGGGCGCTAAGGCTCTTTATGATACGGCTCAACTAGTCGGCATCTCGGCTGGAGATTTGGCCGATATCAGGAAGATGATGCCCTTCGCCTCCTACGGGCAGGGGACGGTGGTGGCCTCGCCTTTTAAGATGGCGCGTGTCTCAGCCACCATCGCAAATAACGGGCAGATGCCCGAAGGGCGATGGGTGTCGGACCCTAGTAACCGGCGTACGGATCAGCCCTTGTCAGTGATCACGCCGGAGGCGGCCGGCTTTCTGGCTCATGCGATGCGCTCTGTCGCTACCGTCGGCACAGCCCGGTCGGCGATGGCCGGACTGCCGGTGAGCGTAGCCGGCAAAACCGGAACCGCGCAACTGGATGAAGGCGAGCCGCACTCCTGGTTTACAGGCTTTGCTCCTTATGATGCGCCGGCCGAGGGTGAGGCGCCGCATCGCATCGCTTTCGCCGTGGTGGTTGAGCACGGCGGCTATGGCGCGAAGTTTGCCGCGCCCATTGCGCATGACCTTGTCGATGCCGCGAACGGACTGGGGTACTTCTCGCCGCCTGCAGCCTCCGGCGCTCAATCGAACGCAAAGCCCGCGCCAGAAACCCCCGCGCCCGTCAAGAGCGCGGCAGAACCATCTCCAAGAGGACCCAATGGCCATATCTGATGTCATCGAGAAGCTGGGACGCGCGATGTTCGAAGCGCCCTTTGGGGGCGCCCGCATCGCCAAAGACGCGCCGGAGTTCGCTGAAATCCGGCTCGCCGTTTTGGATTGCGTGAAGGCTCACAGCCACCGCGCCGCCGGAAAAAGCGTTTTCCCGTACAACCTGGTCAGCGTCCAACTCCGAGGCGTCCCAGCCGATCAGGCCGATGTGTTTGAAGGAGAGTTTCTCGCTGAACACTTCCTTGAGGAATTGAAGAACGGGTTGGTGCGGGGGAACTTCCGATTTCCGGCCGATTTGCGGATTGAGTTCATCACGTCGCCCGATCTTCCGCTTCCTGGACAGGAATGGCTTACCGTTTCCACCAGCATCGAGAAAAAGGACGCGAAACCGGCGGCGCTGGAATCCCAGATCGGGAAGCTGACCATTCTAAACGGCGCCGCCAACGCCGCGGAGATCGCGCTGAAAGAGGGCCGCACCAACATTGGGCGTACGGCGGAAGTCTTCCGTTCGGCGGGCCCTTCGCGCCGCAATGACGTGGCATTCATCGGGGAGACGGAGATCAATGGGACCGTGTCACGTGAACACGCGCACATCCTGTTCTCCCGCAAAGACGGGAAATACCGCTTGTTCAACGACCGTGTTTATAAAGGCGAATCGAATTGCGGCCTTTGGATCACCCGCGGCGGCTTGAGCCAGGCCGTTCACCGCAGCCTGCGGGGCGCGGTGCTGGAGGATGGCGACGAGATTCATCTGGGCTCGGCGCGGATCAGGTTCTCGCTCACGCCAGCAGCCGAGAACTAGCTCAGAGCCGGTGCTTCTGAACCGCGCGCGTGAGCAAGCGGACCGTGATCCATCGGAGCCATTCGCGACGAGCACAGGGCGGGAGGGCCATGAACACGGCGCCGGCAGAGTAAGATCCAATCATGAGCCGCGTAGCGGAACTGGAGAGCCAGATCAGGGCACTGTCTTCGAAGGAGCTTCAGGAACTGAGGGCTTGGCTCGCTCAGCACGACGCCGAAGCATGGGACCGGCAGTTCCAGGCAGACGTGCTTGCGGGCAGACTGGACGCGATTGCCGGCCGCGCTCTGCAGGATTTTGCCGAAAATCGCTCCACGGACCTGTGAGACATCGCGCAGTTCCTTCGTTTTGGGAGGCCTATAACGCTCTTCCCCCCCAAGTTCGGAAGCTTGCCGACAAGTCCAACCGCTCCCTTGCGTCATTTCGCTGTGGAGCGTGCCCTGCAAGACCGACCAGACCCGACCGCGGATTGGCCGTTCAGCCAAACCGATTTCGCCACCGACACAATTCTGAAACCTATTCCTGTCGCGGCCCACAAAACGCTACTTGACAAGCCCGTGAAAGCGAAGCCAGTTGCGAAGCAGGACCGGCCATTCGGCCAGCACCGGATCGCCCAAATCGAGCCCCACGCCATGCGGACCATGCTCGAAAATGTGAAGTTCCGCCGGTACGCCGGCGGCTATCAACGCCTCATAAAAACGAACGCTGTTCAGAACCGGA
>CAJCIT010000183.1 GCA_903970405.1 Acidobacteriaceae bacterium
CGTGTTCGTTACACTTTGTACAGAAATGAAAGTAAGCCGTTTTTTGCTGCTTGCGCCCCTGGTGGTGCTGGCAGCCGTGCCTGCCGTTGCTCCCATCGTCTTTGAGGATATTGCCGGAAAGGCGGGGGTCCATTTCATTACGAACAGCAACATGACCCCGCAGAAACATCAGCCGGAGTTCATGGTGGCCGGCGTCGCCATCTTCGACTACGACGGCGATGGCTACCCGGACCTCTATTTTGTCAATGGCGCCGACATGCCGACGCTTGAGAAGCGCGGGCCGCAGCACATGAATCGCCTCTTCCACAACAATGGCGACCTCACCTTCACGGACGTGACGGAAAAGGCCGGAGTCGGCGGCAGCGGCTATGGCATGGGCGTGGCGATCGGCGATTATGACAACGACGGCAGGCCGGACATCTACGTGGCAAACGTGAACGGCAATCTGCTGTTTCACAACAATGGAGACGGCACCTTCACCGATGTCACGGCGAAGGCCCATGTCGGCGGAGGCATGCACGACGGCAAGAAGATGTGGTCGGTGTCGGCGGCGTGGCTCGACTATAACAACGATGGGTTGCTGGACCTGTTTATCGCCAATTACTGCGTTTGGGATCCCGAAACCGAAAAACCGTGCATCGTGAACGGCATTCGGACCGGCTGCAATCCGCGGATGTACACACCTCTCCCGAATACCCTCTACCGCAATAACGGCGACGGCACCTTTACCGATGTCTCCGATGAGACGGGCATCTCAAAATCGGTGGGACGAGGCATGGGCGTCGCGGTGGCCGACTTCGATGGCGACGGATTTCCCGACATCATCGTGGCCAATGACAATTCCACAAACCAGTTGTTCCACAACATCGGCGGCAAGAGGTTCGAAGAGGTGGGCGACGACGCGGGCGTCGCGATGGCGGAGGGCGGCAACGTGATTTCGGGGATGGGCGTGGATTTCCGGGATACAACCAATAAGGGGCTGCCCGACATCTGGATGACCGCCCAAGAGAAGCAAACCTTTCCGCTGTTCCGGAACAAGGGCAAAAGCCTGTTTATCGACGGGACGGCGATTGCCGGACTGGGCCTTGAAACTGCCGAGATGTCCGGCTGGTCGAACGGAATTGTGGATCTGGATAACGACGGGTGGAAGGATTTATGGGTGGCGCGATCGAACGTGCTGGATAACGTCGCGGCGTTTTATCCCCGCAAGTTTGAGGAACCCGTTTCGATTTTCAGGAATCTGGCGAACGGAAGATTCCAAAACGTCACGGAAACGGCTGGACCTGATATTCAGATTCCCGCCGCTCATCGTGGCGGGGCGCAAGGCGATCTGGATAATGACGGCCGCATGGACCTGGTGATTTCAGTCCTGAACGGGCAGATGCGGATCTTCCACAACATCACGAAGAACAATAATCACTGGCTGTTGCTGAAGCTCAATGGCGTCAAGAGTAACCGGATGGGGCTGGGCGCGCGCATCCGCCTGACGACGCCGGATGGCGCCGTCCAATTCAACCACGCCACCACCAGCACCGGCTACGCCTCCTCCAGCGACCCGCGGGTCCATTTCGGGTTGGGCGCCTCCACCATGGCGAAGGAGATATTGATCCAGTGGCCGAGCGGAATCCGGCAGGTGTTAAGAGACGTGCCGGCGGATCGGGTGCTGCTGGTGACCGAGCCGACCGACAGAGCAGCGACCCTTAAGGAGCGACCGCTACCCTAATCCCGGACCCGAGCCGAACCGAACCGCGAGCGAGGCATGTCAACCGATCTAATCGTCCGCCGTGCGCAACATGAGGATTTTCCGCAAATCTGGGTGATCCTGGAGGAGGTCATCCGGCGGGGCGATACCTTTGCCTACGCCCCCGACACTACCCCCGAGCAAGGCTTTGCTATCTGGATGGAGACGCCTGTCGCCACCTATGTCGCCGAGCGCGAGGGCGTCATTCTGGGCAGCTACGTCTTGCGTCGCAATCAGCCCGGCCGGGGGTCCCATGTGGCGAACGCCGGTTACATGGTGAACAGCAGCCATCGCGGCGGCGGCGTGGGGCGGGCCCTGTGTCTGCACTCGCTCGATGAGGCCCGGGCATGGGGCTTCCATACGATGCAGTTCAACCTGGTGGTGAGCACCAACACCCGGGCGGTGGCTCTGTGGGAGAGCTGCGGTTTCCGGGTGCTTTGCGAGTTACCCGACGCCTTCCTTCATGCCGAGTACGGCTACGTGCCGGCCCTCATCATGCACCGGTTCTTGTAAAGCGGTTGCATAAACGCAAAAGAGCCCGGACCCCTCAACAAGAGGGCGCGGGCTCTTGGAGCGTGAACTGGCCTCGGCTAAACGCTGAATGAGCTGCCGCAGCCGCAGGTTGACTTCACTTGCGGATTGCTGAACTTGAAGCCCGAACCCTCAAACGTCTCGACATAGTCGACTTCGGCGCCATCCAAATAGAGCAAGGAGGCGGAATCGACAAATACGTTGAGGCCGTCGAACTTGTAAGTTTTATCGAGCATGCCAGGGGTATTCTCAAAAGCCATGGAGTAGCTGAACCCGGAGCATCCTCCGCCGACGACGGAGATGCGCAGACCAGCCGGCTTCGGCTCCTGCATATCGAGAATCTCATGGACCTTGGAAACGGCCTTTTCAGTGAGCTGGATCATGTCTCAGGAACTCCTACCGACCAGTGTACAACGATTTCGAACCGGGGGCCGGGAATCTCGCTTGGCGAAAAGGCGAAAATCCAGGTCCGGAGCCGCTAGACTGGGAGAGTAAACACCTGATTCGCTGGAACGCAACGGGCTTTCCACACGTCGACCGATGCATGAGCGGCCTGAGCGTAACCATCCCGTTCCCACTTGTGGGCGAAGAGACCCGGGCAAGAACTAAAGTGGATCATCGAACCACGGATGAGGCAGCGCTTGTCAGGCGGGTTCAGGCTCGGGATGAGATGGCGTTCGCCGAAATCGTGGAGCGCTATCAATCGAAGGTCTTCTCGATCATCTACGGCATCCTGCGAAACCGGAATGACGCGGAAGACATTGCGCAGCAAGTGTTTGCGAAGATCTACTTTTCTATCGGCAACTTCGATTTCCGTAGTTCGCTGCTGACCTGGATATACAAAATCACGGTGAACGAGTGCTACGACTATCTGCGAAAGAAGCGGGTTCGCAAGCTGGTCTACGAAAGCGACTTTTCGGCCGAGGATTCGCTCCGGATGGAGAATTCCGAGCCGGCCACCGATCCCGCGCCCGCGGCCGATTCGACGCTCGCCCAGAAGGATCTGATCGTGAAGTTGCTGGCCAAGATCTCAGACGAAGACCGGATGCTGATCCTGCTGAAGGAAGTAGAAGGCCACTCCGTGGAGGAGTTGTCACAGATGACCGGTATGAATGAGAATACGATTAAAGTAAAGTTGTTTCGTGCACGGCAGAGGCTGGTGAAAGCCGCTCAGCGGCTGGGTCGTACGTCGTCCTAGGTGATATTGTCGTTGGGTTGGAGTAGGTGCTGGGTCGCGCAAAGCGCGAGCCATACGTTCAAAAAGCGGGCATAGACCCGTGACAGGCTGGGTAAGTTCTTTTTGAGGGAAATATGCACGGCGTAGTCCGAGATCGATTGGAAGAGGTTCTCCGGTCGAAGGATCAGGTGACCGGAATGAAGGAAGTGGACTCACACCTGGAGTCCTGCGCTGAGTGCGCACGGGAGACTGCGGCTTTGCGTGAGCAGTCGCGGATGGTCCGGCAGTTGCGCGCCGACGTGGATCCGCCGCCGGGCTTCTATGCTCGGGTACTTCAGCGCATCGAAGAACGGGCCGCGAGGTCAATCTGGGCGGTTTTTCTCTACACTCCGTTCGGCAAGCGGCTGGCTTATGCCTCCCTGGCATTGGCATTGGTGTTCAGCGGCTACGTCATCGGGATGGAAGCGCAGGATGGACACATGATGGCCGGCTTTGGCGCGAGCGTTGTGGAGTCGCCCTCTGCATCACCCGCCGACGCACCGGTTCATGGCAATGAGACGGACCGCCGCGACGCGGTGCTGGTGAATTTTGTCAATTACGAATCTGGAAATTAAGGACTGACACCGGTGCTGGCCCAGGCCCGCGGGATGAGAAGCAACGACGATACCGGCTGGTGGAACCCTAGGGTTCTGGGCATTTTGGCGATCGTCTTCTTCTGCGGCAGCGCGTTCGGCGCGGCTGCGATGCGCTTCTACCTGCACAACGTCATGGATCCGGTGGGTCCGATACTGGTTTACAACGGACATCGCATGGGTTTGTCGCAGCTCGACCGGGAACTGAACTTGCGCGACGAGCAGAAGCTGCAAGTGGAACTCATCCTGGATGACTTCGCCAAGTTCTATCAGAACATTGAGGAGCAGCGGGAAGAAGTATCTGAGCATGGCAAGCAGAAGATCATGGAACTGCTTGACGACCGGCAACGAGCCCGCTTCGACCAATTGCTCCACGCCCCGTTAAAGCGCTGACGCGGGAATAGGTCACAGCCATTCGAAGTCGCCGGATTTCACCCGCCGGGTGGCGCGCAGATACGACACGACTGTTCCCGGCCAAATGGCTATGTTCTCCCCGGTGCGGGAATCCTGATACCAACTGCGGCACCCTCCTGACTGCCAGACGGTCGACCGCAGCCGCGAGGCCAGTTCCGATCGAAAACGGCTAAAACTCTCCGCACGAACATCGACGGCCCGTTTCTTCCGCCTCCGCATCAGCTTCAAGCATTTCAGGATGTAGCGGACCTGCGCCTCAATCATCAGGACCACGGAATTATGGCCGAGGCCGGTGTTGGGTCCGAGCAGGAAAAAGAGATTCGGGAAACCACTCACCGTAATGCCCAGATACGCGCCCATGCGCTCGCGCCAAGTCTCTTCCAGCGTCACGCCGCCACGCCCGGCGATGTGAACGCCGCGGGCCAGTTCCGTAATCTTAAAACCCGTTCCGAAGATAAGGACATCGGCGGGATGCTCGGCGCCATCAGCGGTGACTACGGAGTGTTCGCGGATCTCGGTAATTTGCTCGGTCACCAGTTCAACGTTCGGCTGGGTGAGCGCCGGATAGAAGTCTGACGAGATCAGGATGCGTTTACACCCGATGGCGTAGTTCGGGGTCAGGGCTTCGCGTAGTTGAGGATCATTGACATGGCGATGCAAATGGCGGAGCGCGATCTCCTGTGCTTTCCTTGCCATGAGCTTCGAGCCGAGGAATATGCCGGCGCGAAGATCCAGCGTCCAGAAGATGTAGGTACGAAAGAGCCACTTCGAGCTGGGGCGGTACAAAAAGCGGCGGCGTGCGCGCTGGCTGAATTCGAAGTCGAGCCGGGGCAGTATCCACGCGGGTGTGCGTTGGAACAGAGTAAGATGGGCGGCCTTAGGCACGATCTGCGGCACGAACTGAATGGCGCTGGCCCCGGTTCCGATCACGGCGATGCGCTTACCGGTGAGCGAGACTGAATAGTCCCACGAAGAGGAATGAAATGCCGGCCCCTCAAATCGTTCGAGGCCTGGGATCTCAGGGAGGTGCGGGACATGAAGGGCTCCCATGCCGGAAACGATGACTCGCGCGGTGATGGTTTCGCCGGATGACGTTCGGGTTCGCCAGTGCAGATGCGCTTCGTCCCAGACGGCTTCGGTGAGCGCAGTGTTGAGGCGAATGTGCGGCAGCACGCCGTGGCGGGCGGCGCAGGATTTCAGATAGGCGAGAATCTCGGCTTGCCTTGGGTACATACGCGACCACCCGGAGTTGAGATCGAACGAGAAGGAATAGAGATGCGACGGGATATCGCAGGCGCAGCCGGGATAGCGATTCTCCCACCAGGTGCCCCCGATTTCCGCCCCCTTTTCGATGACCAGGAATGAGGTGAGTTTCGCCTTGCGAAGTTGAATGGCCATGCCCAGCCCGGAGAAGCCCGCGCCAATGATGAGAACGTCAGTGTACTGAGGCGTCATGTCGGCGGGAGGCGATGTAGTTGTGGTTGGATTCGGCATGAGGGACGGAATGAAGGAAGGCGGCGGCCTCCCGGAGGGACTGGCGCGCCTCGGGAAGACGGGGCCACATGAGTTGCCAGCAGTGATGGACCACCGGCCAGATCTTGATGGTAACCGGGACTGACGCCGCCCGTGCGCGCTCAGCCAGTCGCACCGAATCGTCGAGCAACACCTCGTTCTTGGCGGCGTGAATCAGCAGGGGCGGCAGGCTGCGCAGATCGCCGTAAAGCGGGGAGGCGAGCGGGTTGCGTGGATCGGCGCCAGCCAGGTAGCGCCGGCCGCCGGGGGCGATTCCCCAGCCGTGGAATAGGGCGCAGCGCCGGTCATTGCTAAGGATCGAATCGCCCGTAGCGGCGAGGTCGGTCCAAGGCGAGAAGAGAACGCCCGCGGCGGGCAAGGGTTGCCCTGCATCGCGAAGCGATAGAAGCAGCGCAAGGGCGAGCCCGCCGCCCGCGGAGTCGCCAGCCACGCAGATTTCTTCGGCCGGTGTGGAATCGAGGAGCCCGCGATACGCGGCGACGGCATCGTCGACTGCGGCGGGGAAGGGATGCTCCGGCGCGAGGCGATAGTTGGCAGCGAAGACGCGAAAGCCGGCTTGAGCGAAGGCGCTGGTGATGGGCCGGTGCGTTTCCGCCGAAAGGGCGAAATAGCCGCCGCCATGAAAGTAAAGCAGCGTGCCGTCCACGGCGCCGGTTTCTGTAGACACGAACTCGCCTGGCACGCCATTGAGCATGGCTGCTGCGATGCGGATGCCTCTCGGGACCTTGAAGGGCGGGGGCGTGAACAGGCGGCGGAGATCCCCGAGCTCCGCCGTCCGATGAAGGCGCGGCTTGAAGCGGCGCCTGATGACCCAGGAGGTGAGATGTGCTTGCCAACTAGCCATTTTTCGACCTGCTCATTTCTCTTTGGGCAACAGCTTCGAAATGGTTGTGAGGTAACTGGTGGGGCGCAGGCGTTGTATGCGGTCGATGACTAAGGCGTCCCCGCCGACCAGTATTCGTTTTTCCCGAAGCTTAATGCCTTTGACGATGCGCTCGGCAGCCTGCTCGGGAGGCATGCGGAGGCTTTTCACAAAGGCCGCTGCCTTCGCCGCAAATTGAGATTTGTCCACCGCGCCGGCGATGCGGGCGTTCTTGGCGATATTGGTGCGGACGCCGCCGGGATGTACCAGGGTGAGGCCCACGGAACTGTTGGAGAGTTCGAGCTCATGGCGGAAGCATTCTGTAATTCCGCGAAGGGCAAACTTGCTAGCCGAATAAGCGGATTGTCCGGGAAAGCCGACAAGGCCGAAAACACTGGAAATGTTCACAATCTGGGCGGCTTTCTCCTGTCGTAAGGCGGGAAGGAAGGCCTTCATCAGCCGAACAGGCGCCCAGAAGTCGATGGCGAAAAGCCATTCGATTTCTTCGACGGAGAGTTCGTCGAAGCTGCCGGCCATGGCGACTCCCGCACAGTTGATGAGGACCGAGACGCGGCCGTGCTGGGCCAGGACGGCCGTGGGCCACCGGGCGACGGCGGCCGGATCGGCGACGTCAAAAAGGTACTCGCTGACGCGCACGCCGCGAGCGCGGGCCTGGACCGCGGTCGAGTTGAGACCCTCAGCGTTGCAGTCCCCGAGCGCCAGATGACAGCCTTCGCGCGCGAGCGATAACGCCAGTGAACGCCCGATCCCGCTGGCCGCGCCCGTAAGGACGGTCACCGCGTCGTTCAGTGGAAAGAGGTCAGGCACAGCGGAGACTATGCTATCGCGCGGGGCGTCAGTCTAAGGGCACATCTATTTCACCGTCTTTAAGCGATCCTCCAGAAAAGCTTTGTTTTCCGGCGAGATGATCGGTGACGCTTGGGCGGCGCGATACTCCTTAACAGCCAATTCATGGTTTGACTCAGCTTGGGCAAGCTCGCCTTTTAGAATGTGGGCATAGGCGTGGTTCGGATCCAGCGCGATCGACTGATCGAGATCCTGCTTGGCCAAATCGACCTTTGACAGGGCTTTGTAAGCCTCGGCCCGGCGCCAGTAGAGTTCGGCGCTGTTGGGATCGATTTCAAGAGCAGCGGAAAATTGCTTCGCTGCGGCCAAGTAATCTTTGCGCTCGGCGGCGGCAATGCCTTCCCGATAAGCAGGAATACGCTCCGCCAGGAGGGCAGCGCGGGGAGGGGGCACGGGCGTAAAGGGAGACCCGTTGGAGGACGGGTTTGTCGATCCAGCCTGTTCGACGGCCTTGCTGCCGCCAAAGTTCAGAAAGGTTATACCAGCGACAATGAGAAGCCCAGCGGCACTGGCGCCGGCCATAACAGGCGGGGTGAGCCAGTTCCTCCTAGCGTTCGGTCTAAGGTCATCCTGTTTGCGGCTCGCTCGTACCTGCGGCGGGGACGGGACAGGCGTGGGCGGAACGTGCATCAGCGGCGGGTCAGGAGCCCACGGTGGAATAACCGACTGAATTCGCGATGCCGGCCAGGCGAAGGTTGTTGTGGACAGCGGTAGTGAGGTGAGCGCGTAGGGAGCAGGGGCGGCGCCCGCTTCCGAGGGTGCAGTCGCCATGGTGACCAGATGGCTCGATCCCATCCCAACGTCGTCATAGCGAACCTCAAGGTTGAGCACCAGTCGCCCCGCTTTCTTGGGAGTGAAAAGGAACACGCAGACCGCTGAATCGCCATCGGGCGAGACGCGGAGTTTCTTGGTGCGGACGGGTGGGTCGCAACCCGGCGACTCAAGCTTGAGTTCGAGAGCGGCCGGGAGAACCTTGCCGGTTGGGTCGACCTTGAGCTCAAGTTCAAAGGTGCTTGAGCGCACATCCTCGGGTTTAGCATTGAAGGACGTTTCCACTGCAAGCACAGCTTTGAGCCCCGCGCTGTTCAAGAGACGAATCATGGTTACTACTTCTGCTGGCTCCTCGATAAGGACGAAAGTGGCAACGGCGGCGTCAAGCACGCGGCTGACGGTTACTGTAGACGCGGGCAGCCCGGGCGAGGCGGGTTCACTGGCAAGGCGCTTGGCATAGATGACTTCGCGAAGATGAGTAGCAATATCGGTAAAGGCTTCGTCCCGGTTGGGCCAGAGAGTGACCGCTCTGGCATCGGTGGGCAGAGCTTGCAATTGGGCGATAGGCAGATCCCGCCATTCGACGGGGCGCAACATGATTGGAATAACGAGGACTCCCGCCTGAATTCGCTTAAGCGCGAAAGGCACTTCAATAGTGAAGCAGTAATTGGACGCGATAAAGTCGGCGCTGATCAGCAGAAGGATGATGCCGGCGCGCTCCATGGCGGCCTGGATTTCGGGCGCCCATTGTGATCCGGGCTCAATCTTGCGGTCGTACCAGCCGCGGATCAGTTGGGCTCGTTCGAGTGCGGCGAGGTGTTTCCTAAGCTCGCCCAACAGCGGCTCATCGGTATGCGCATAGGAGTAGAAAACTTCCGGCGCTGTCATTGCACAGATACACTACCACGAAAATTGTCTTTATTGGAGGGCCGCAGAGGTCTCGCTCGAGGGTGTCCGGGACCGCTACCCGCACTCACCACGAGACCCCAGCCTCGACTAGAATGTGGTGGGGGAACGCTGACATGCATGCGCCGTGGGACTGTATCAGGGAAATCGGAATCATCCCAACCGTTCGAACCGCTGATCCGGAAAAGGGTGTACTGGCGGCGCGGGCCATTCTGGAAGGTGGAATTCCGATTGTCGAGGTTTCGCTGGCAGTGCCCGGCGGGCTCAAGACTTTGGAAGCGATGTCAACGGCGATGGGCAACGACATGCTGGTGGGAGCGGGCAGCGTGATCCGGCCTGAACTGGTGAAGGCGGCCGCCGAACGAGGCGCCCGCTTTATTGTCTCGCCGGGAATGTCGCTTCAGATCTTGGAACTTGGCCGGCAATTGGACATCCTGGTTCTGACGGGCGGATTGACCCCCACCGAAGTTCAAACTGCCTTTGTGAATGGAGTCAATAAGGTGAAGCTCTTCCCCTGCGACGTAGACGCGGGCCCCAGGCTGGTGAGGGCGCTAAGAGCCGAGTATCCGGAGGTGGAATTCATTTGTTCGGGCGGTGTTCAACTCGACACGTGCGCTGACTATATTCATTCGGGGGCGGTTGCGATTGGCGTCGGCGCCGGGATAGCCGATTCGAAATCGATTGCCAAAGGCGAGCAGAAGTTGTTTACTTTACGGGCACGCCGCTTTCGCGAAACCGTGAAGCACGCCCAAGCGCGGTGGGCGCTCTCACAAAGTTCAGCGTAACTCGACTTTCGCCTTGTATTCGCCGCTGAAGTGATGATACTCTACCTGTGCCGAATCTCGGTAAGGAGAGCTACACCATGACACTCAGTGAACGACTGCTGCCTGAATTCGAGGCTGAAATGGCCAACACGCGAAAGATGTTGGCGGTGGTGCCGGAAGGGAAAAATGACTGGCAGCCTCATGCCAAGTCCATGACTTTAGGGCGGCTGGCGAGCCACGTGGCGGAATTGCCGGGCTGGGGAAAAACCACGCTCGAAATGGATGAATTTCACATGTCCGGCAAGGACTACAGGCCGACCATCGCGGCCTCTACCGCGGACCTGTTGGCGATACTTGACAAGAACGTCAGCGCGACACGCGCGCTGCTGGCCGCGGCGTCCGATGAGAAGCTGCAGAGCGGCTGGTCCATGACCTATGATGGGAAACCGGTGATGAACGGAACGAAGTTTGAGATTTTCCGGGGGACGGTGATCAACCATATGATTCACCATCGCGGGCAGTTGAGCGTCTACTTGCGGCTGCTGGAAGTCGAGATTCCCGGGATGTATGGCCCGTCCGCCGACGAGATGAAGTACTGGGTATAAGCCAGGATTATGGGGGCAGGTTGCCCAACCAGGACCGGGACCTACGCAAACGTGACGCGGTGAATGTAACGGATCGCCTTGTTCTCAAACAGTTGCTTCACCACCGAGTCGGGGACGGGCTGGTCGATTTCAACGATCGAAATGGCGGTCAGCGGGTGCCCCGGCTTCTGATGAGTGGCCAACTCCTGCCGCCCCAAGGCGAAGTTTGCGATGTTAATGCCGTTCTTGCCAAGCACGGTGCCGACGAAACCGATGACGCCGGGGACGTCATCGTTGCGCGAGTACATCAAATGACCGGTAAGGGTGGCCTCGCAGGCGATGCCTTCCACTTGCGTGAGGCGCGGGCGATTGAGAATCACGGCGCCTTCCGCCGACACAATGCCGGAATCGGTTTCGATTTCGATCCGAATGGATTCCGTATAGCTGGACCGCGCCTCGCGGCGCTCCACTACGGTAAAGCCTCGCCGCGACGCAATCTGCATCGCATTGACGACGTTCGCTTTCTGCTCCAGAGACCGGCTCAGAACGCCGGCAATGCCAGCATTGCGTAGCAACTGGGTGTTGTTTTCGCCAAGCTTCGCCGAGTAAATGATGCGAATGGTGTGCGGGTTGCCGACGGCAATGTGACTGAGAAAGAAGCCGAGCTTTTCGGCAAGATCGGCCCATGGACCCAAAGTCCGGAACTGTTCGGCCGACATGGCAGGCATGTTCACCGCGTTAAGCGCTACGCCGCCGTTCAAATACTGCACGACCTGTTCGACAATCCGGACGCCGACGATTTCCTGCGCCTCTTCGGTGGAGCCCGCGATGTGCGGCGTGGCGACGACCCCGGGAATCTGAAAGAGGGGCGCCTCGCCGGGAGGCTCTTTTTCGAAAACATCCAGAGCGGCGCCGGCCAAATGGCCGCTGGTGAGCGCTGCCAGCAGGTCCTTCTCATGAACAAGCTCGCCGCGAGCGCAGTTGACGATGCGCGCGCCGGGCTTCATCTGAGCGAACGCCGCGGCGTTCAGCATGTGCTCCGTTTCAGGCGTCAGCCCGACGTGGACGGTGATGAAATCGCTCCGGCGATAAAGGTCGGCGAGAGTGACCAGCGAGATGCCAAGATCCGAGGCGGCTTGCGAGCTGACGTAGGGATCATGCCCAACGATCGACATCTCAAATGCCTTCGCGCGGCGTACCACTTCGCGGCCGATACTCCCCAGCCCCACCACCCCGAGGGTCTTCCCGCGTAACTCGTTACCGAGGAACTTCTTCTTTTCCCACTTACCGGATTTGGTGGAAGCGCTGGCGTCCGGAATGGAACGCGCCATGGAGAGCATCAGCGCCAGCGTATGTTCGGCCACCGAGATGGCGTTGCCGCCCGGCGTGTTCATCACCAGCACGCCGGCCGAAGTGGCGGCGTCCAGATCGACGTTATCGACGCCGACCCCGGCGCGGCCCACTACTTTGAGGCGCGGGGCTTTCTCGAGAACCTGCTTGGTCACCTTTACCGCGCTGCGAACAAAGAGCGCGTCGGCATCGGCGAGATCGGCCTCGTATGTCTTCGGATCGGCGATGACAATATTCCAGCCGGGCTGAGCCCGCAGGAGTTCCACGCCCGCCGGGGCCAGCGGTTCTGCAACTAAGATCTTCATGATGATTGTGAACTAACGATTTGTGCCCGCCAGCACGGCCTGCGGCATGGCAACCTCGGCATACACGTTCTGTACGGCCGCAACGCCGGAACCGAACTTCACGGGATAGCCGTTCGCGGTGAGAATGAGTTCGAGTTCGGCGATCAGGGCAAAGAGATCGTGGAAATCGAAGTAGCCGAGATGGGCGATGCGGAAAATTTCGCCCTTCATCGAGCCTTGGCCGTTGGTGATGATGGCGTTAAAGCGGTTGCGGAACTCCTTCACAATGACGCCGGAATCCATGCCGGCGGGCGGCCGGACGGCGGTGACGGAAGAACCGGGGGAACTGGAGAAGATGACAAGGCCGAGTTCAGTGACCGCCGCGCGGGTTGCGCGCGCCAGAATTTCAGCATTCGCCACCAGCTTGTCCATGCCGAGATTCTTGATGTATTTCAACGCTTCGCCCAGCGCCAACAGAAGCGCCGTATTGGGCGTCCAAGCCGATTCGCCATTCACCGCGTTCTTCTTCTCCTTCTTCAGGTCAAAGTAAAAGCGGGGGGCGGTGGAGGTTTCGGCCAAGGCCCAGGCTTTCGGGCTGATGGCGACGAATGCAAGGCCGGGCGGAATCATGAAGGCCTTCTGCGATCCGCCGACGATGATATCCAGACCCCATCCATCGATATCCAGAGGCATGGTGCCGATTCCGGTGATGGCGTCCACCACGAATATCGCCTTGGTCTTTTTGACGATTTCGCCCATCGCCTTCACATCGTGGGCGGCGCCGGTGGAGGTCTCCGAAGCCTGCACAAAAACGCCTTTGAGGTTGGGGTTCGCCGCCAGCGCCGCTTCGACGGCGGCCGGCGCCACCACATCGCCATAACGTGCCTTGAGGACGGTGGCTTTCATCCCCCAGGCCTTCATGATTTCCACCCAGCGCTCGCCGAATTTCCCGGCGCAGCAGACCAGCGTTTCGTCGCCGGGAGAGAAAAAGTTCTGCGTGGCTGCTTCCAAGCCTCCCGACCCGGAGGCGACCAGGGTCAGCACGTCATTCGATGTCCCAAGAACCTCCTTCAAATCGGCCAGGACCTGGCGGTATAGATTGCGAAAATCCTCGGTTCGGTGGTGAATGTCCGAGCCCATCATCGCGTGGAGCGCCGCGGGCAAAAGAGGGGTGGGGCCGGGAGTCAGAAGTCGTTGTTTTTTGATGTACATACGGTAAGGAATAGTCGGGCACGGGAACAGCCGAGATGACTCTCGGCTCAGCAGGCTGACAGCCTGCGCCACAGCTGCCACTAGAACCGAGATTGACTCCCTAGGATAACAAAGGGCAGCCCACCCGCCGTTAGTGCCCCGGCGCGGCGTCTGGTGGCGAAGACGCCACGGCAGGTGGCTCCAGGGCCAGCCCGGTATCTCCGCCGGTAACAGCGTTATCCGGTTCTCGCAAGAGGGCCCTGGCCGGGCGGATGACCAGAGCCCCGACGGCCAGCGGAAAGAGCCACGCCAACGGCATCTCAAATCGCGGCGTCGCCTGAAAGGTGATGACAACGGCTAGACCCAGGAAAATCGCGCTATACGCCACAAGCAGGATAAACTGCGGTTTCCGCCAGGCGCCCGTGGCAAGCACCGCAATGGCGTAGAGAGGCGGAAACGCGATCAGGAACATGTACCAGGGCCACGACGCGAAGTGCCACCAAACCACGGGACCGGCCGGGGGCTGGCGCGTACCGTAAAAGCCGAATTTGGCGAGGAGTTCCTGGGTGCCTCGATCGATCGGCCAATCCAGGTACTCGTCATATTTCACGGCGGATAACAGATTCTGACGGTCGAAGTATAGGCCAACGTTGACCCAAATCAGCTTCGCCATCGCCAACGGGCGATGCCTGATCGCCGACAAGGCAACATAGCGGGCAATTTGACCCGCAAAAATTCGATCTTCGCGGCGGCCTCCCGGAGCAAGCTCCCGAATCAGCGTCTGAACCAACCCCCCGGCCATAAACATCTGCGCGGCGCGATTTTTTGGATCCTTGATGTCGAGCGTGACTTTGTCTAGCACTCGTTGGCCCATCTCGCGATCCGGAAAATCGCCGGCGCGGAGGATGGGCGTCACGTCGCAGAGCAGGAAAAACCCGTCATCCTGGATGTAGGCGGGTGGACCGTTCGATATCTCCCCATACCAGGCCTTGTATAAGTTCAGGTCCAGAATAGTAATACCTGCCGAGAGGGCGAAATGTGCCGCAATGAGAATCACGGCAGCCACAGGATCGAATCCCGATGGGGCTTTGCGGTTCGAAAGATATCGATACAGGCGGCGGGCGCGCCTGGACATGAACGGGACAGCAAAGGCCGTGAAAAGAATACAGGGAAGAAACGCCACTCTAAAACTGACGGCGGCTACGGCCGGCAAAGGCATGAGCAGCAAAGACAGGACGTCTCCGCGTTTCAGATAGCGGAAGGCCAGCGTCGCGTAAACCGCGAAGCAGAACAGAGCTGGAGGCTCCGACAACACAAAGCGCTCAGCCATCAGTTGGATGGGCTCAACCGCGCACAGGACGCCGGCCAAGCCGGCCAGCCACACCGGCGCCGATAAGTAGCGGCGCAAAACGATAACCACACAAAGAGCTGCCCCGGTCATAAGGCACGTCTGGCTCCAGATGAGATTCCTGAGACTCTGACTAGCCCCCGTAACAATGCCGATGAAAGCGCCATACGTATAACTACGCTGATCGGGAACCCAGTCATACAACGCGGTATATAAGTAGGAAGCGGAATCGCCCAGGAAGACACGGGGTTTGGGATCGATTGCCAACAGGGCCGCCTTAATCGAAATGACAAGTAAGAACACATGCCAAAGACGCAGGCCCTTCAATAACCTGGCAAGGACGGCAACCATAAGCCAGTTTGAAGGATAGCACCGGAGATCGCCCCTTGGCGCGGGCTGAAAGCCCGCGCCACGCGTAAAAGGGCGGGCCTTGTAAAGCGATCAGGGGCCCGGTAAGCCACCGGCCAGCGTCACGCGTATGTTACACAGTCCTATGCTGTCATCGGATTAGGGGGCTAGTCAGTTACCAGAAGATGTTACTTGCGCGGCCGTCGTGGCCAAAGTCGCGCCGTTGGCCCGATCGATTAGCCTGAAGACCAGCCCGTTCGTAACCCACGGTCCCGTTGCGCACGATCCAGAACCGGCGGGGGCTGAGCAAAACAAGGTCGATCCCACGTAAATATCGGCAGCCACGTTCGACCAATAGTTCACCACCGTGCTGCCAAATCCGTTGCTGCTGGCAATTGGATTGGGCGACAAATTCAGTGTTCCATCGGCAAAGACATAGGCGGTCGCGGTGGCTAAAGTTGCATTGTTAGCCGCATCGACCAAAGTGAAAACCATGCCTTCATGCACCCATTCGCCAGTCTGGCAGGAACCCGAGCCCGCGGGCGCCGAGCAAAACAGGGTAGACCCAACGTAGATATTGGCGTTCACGCTGGACGTATAGTTGATTACGACAGTGGCCAGCCCGTTGCCGTCGGGCACAAAGGGATTGCCGGGAATGGACAATGTTCCGGACGGCGGAGGCGGCGGCACCACCTGCGCGGTAGCCGTGGCTATAACCTGATTATTGAACGGATCGACCAGGCTGAACACCGTTCCATTCCTGACATACTTGCCGGTGCTGCATGAGCTCGTGCCGATGGGGACATTGCAAAGCAAGGTCTGCCCGATATAGACGCTGGCCGCTATATTCGAGGTTGTGGTGAAGTTCGCATAAACCAATCCAGTGCTGTCCGATTCGACGATGGGATTCGGAAATAGAACAATGGAACCGGCAGCGGGTACAAGCGTGGCGGCGGCCGACCCGATAACGGCGCCCGATGAATGGTTGACTACGTTGAAAACCATCCCCTGCGTAACCCATTTACCGGTTGTGCAGGCGCCGCTTGTAGCGCCATTGAAATTACAGAATTCGGTCGACCCGACATAGAGATCGGCGCCTACGTCGGCGACAAAGCTTACGGTTGCCACCCCGTAGCCGCTGCCGTCGTTGCCCACCGGCGGAATGGTCAGGAATCCGGTGGCGTTGCGCTCAACCACGGAAAGCGTCGCCAGAACATTCGTGGTGCCCTGTTGAATCGCCGTGAACGTCATGCCATTCGTGACCCACTTCCCGGTAACGCACGCGCCTGTGGTAAGAGGGCCGCAAAAAACCGTATTTCCCACGTAGATGTTCACCGGAACGTTCGCGTTGACGGTAATGGTAGTAACTCCCAGGCCCGAGCCGTCGTTGATAATTGGATTCGGGTTCGCCGACAACGTTGCCTGAGCGCTGGTAAGGTGAGCGATGGCTTCAGACAGAACAGCGCCCGTGCCGGCATCGACCAGATAGAAGGTCATGCCTTCCGTGACCCAATTCCCGGTTTGACATGACCCGTATCCGGTGGCGCTGCAAAATAAAACGCCGGTTGGGCTCCCGATCAACACATTAGCTGGATTGGTTGCCTGGAGATAAACCGTAGTTGAGCCGGTGGTAGCGCCGGGCGCCACAACCACCGGCCCAAGATTGATTAAAGCGGGCAGGTAGGTGGTAACGGGTATCGTGACGATATTGCTGATGTAGGCGTTTTGCGCGATGTAAAGTTCTGTTTGGTTGTTCGAAGTGGCGCTGGACGGAATCTGCAGAGTAACCTGATAGAGACCGATCGCATTAGGCTGAAAACCGCCGGATATGACCTGTGCCGTGGTGCCGTTCATGGTGGCGCTGACAGTGCTGAGAGCGGAATTGGGCTGCGCCCCGGTGTAGGGCTGGCCCTCTATGACGTCGATGAGATTCGAATTATCGTCACCAACCACACCCAGACCCGTGGCAAAAATATCGATCAACTCACTGGGGATGGCCGGGTTCGATGTAGTAACTGGCGCGCCCACGGTATTCACGCAACAGGTGGTGGCATTGAAAGCCGTGATGATGATATCGGCGCCGGAGCTGACCGAGCCAGCGACTGTAATACCGACGCCGGCGAGACCGGCCGTTCTGGCCGTCAGAGTGATGCGGTTAAACTGGCCGGAAGCGGAAGCGGTGACCTTCGGATCGTCGTTGATCATGTTCACCAACGCGGTTTCAACGCTGGTTAGAGTGTCCGTTGACACTACGGTATAGGTGTATGCGTTGCCGCCGACGGTGACGGTGGCCGTATCTCCAGCCTGGATGGTTCCATCCACCGAAACCACCGCCGTGGCATGATCGTTCGCGTGGAACGCCATAACCGTTGGGGGAGTGCCGTTATTCAGCGAGAAGATGCCGGGATTGGCGTCGACGATAATCAGCGCGATGGCGTTCGACGCACTGACCGAACCGTCGGCGTTGATTTTCCGCACATAGAGGCTGGCGCTATTCGTTGCCTGGGCAATGCTGGTGTTATAGAGCTGGAAAGGGATCTGGACTCTGATTTGGTCGGGATTCACGTAAGCGATGGGGCAGGGAATGCCATCCACATAGACTTGAATGCCTTCGTAAGTGAGGTCCAGGGGCGTGTCAGTATCGCTGTGCGACTGGCCGTCGGGCGAGAAGTTCACTCCGCTCGGCGCATTAATAACCACCAGCGTCCCTGGAGCGAGAGTGGCGCCGTTGCCGCCGGTCAGTTCATCTTCCGACGCTGTGGCTGTAATGGTGGCCCCGCTGCTGACACTGGCGGCGAGAGTTACTGAGTTCCCGGCGGCTCCCGCGGCGATTGCCTGCAAGGCAAGCGTGCCACTACCAGCGGCATGAGCGATGGCATTCGGGTCTCCCGCGCCGCTGTTTGAGTTGTTGATTACCTTGACCAGGCCGGCCACAATGGTTTCGAGCGTATCTCCGCTCACCACCGTATAAGTGTAACCGGTCCCCGCGATGGTGACCGTGACTGTGTTTCCGGCGGTGATGGAATCGCCCGCCGCCGCTAAAGCGAGAACCACGAAGCCCTCGGCGTGGATTTGCAGGCTGGCCGCATTGAGCACAGCGTTATTGGGCAGCAGAAGATTGGAGTCGCCGGGAGTGAAGTAAAGAACCCGGAGATCGTACGGGTCGGCAACCCAAAGATTGGTTCCGTCCCAGGCGAGCGACGTAGGCGTGCGCACGGTACCGGCGCTGGAGTTATTCGAGACGGTGGTGGACGTAATTAGTTGAGTTTGGTCCGACACAAAGTCGTCGGTGAAATCAGGTTGTCCGAGAACATTATCCGCCGGAGTGTTTGATACGGTGGGAATGGCCGCATAGACCAGGATCCGGTCGTTTCCGCCATCGGCGATATAAAGACGCGTGCCATCCGACAGCGCGAAGCGGGGATAACTCAGGGTGTTTGCGCAGATATTAGGATAGGTGGGATTGCCGCTTGAATCGGTGCCGCTTTGTGCGCAAAGCCGTGTATTATCATTCGAAACACTACTCGTCATGTTCAACTGTCCGAGCTCGACATCCGCCGCCTGCTGGTTCGTGGTCGGGATAGAGTTCCAGATCAGGACACGGTTATTCCCCAGATCTGTAACATACAAGCGCGTCCCGTCGGAGCTGACTGAGACGGGGTCATACAGCGTATTGGCGGCAGGGACGGACCCGGAGGCGGGAGCGACGTAACGGCTGGTAAAGTTAGCCTCGCCGAGAACGATGTCAGCCGGCTGGTTGTTCGACGTCGGAATCGAGTTCCAGATCAACACGCGCGAGTTTTGTGTATCGGCGACGAACAGCTTTCCGTTTTGAATCCAGACGCCCTGCGGCCCGCTCATTGAAGAGGCCGTGACCGCACTGTCCGGCGCCACCGTGGTGAAATTAGCCTGACCCAGAACCAGATCGGCGTTCTGCTGGATCGACGTTGGAATTTCGTTGTAAATCAACACCCGGTTGTTATTGGTGTCGGCGATAGCCAGAATAGTGCCGTCGGTAGCGACAGCCGTCGGAGTGTTCAAGGTGTTCGCGGCGGCGGAGACCAGCGTCGCGGTGGTGTAATTAGGTTGACCGAGGACGTTGATTGCGTTGAAAAAGCACAGCGGGCAACGATTGGGTTGATCCCCGGTCAAATCGGCATGAGGGCCTGGAAAAGCGCCGGAATTGAAAATGAGCACGCGATTGTTGTTACCGGAGCCTTGAGGCACAAGGATCGAAGAATCAGCCACAAACAACAGGTTGGGGGTGGCCGCCACGCCCTGCGCCGCGGAGATAATGTTCTGCGCGGTTCCGGTGGTTCCTTCGGTGTAGGTATTGCCGAAGCCCCCCAGAAAAGTAGGCTGGCCCACCTCGCCGCGAGCAGCTTGGCCGTTGACATACCCCGTCTGAGCGCTTGCCGCAACAACACAGGCAGCAAGTAAAAGAAATCCACGCAAAGCCTTCATAGATAAATGCCCTCACAGTATAACAACCGGGTTGGACGAGGCAGTTCCACGGTAGGTTGCCGGATTGAGCGGCCGGCAATGTGGCCGGAAGGAAAGACGGCGAAGCCAGACGCCTGATAACAGTGGGCTTCAGGCGCGTGGCTACTTAATTCCGACGGTCACTGCCGCCAGCGTGGCCGAGGCATCCGTCGGGTTTGCGGCCGCCGAATTCTGCAGGAAAAAGACCTGCCCGCCAGTCACCCAGTTTCCTGTTTGGCAACTTCCGGAGGAAGCGCCTTTGCAGAACAAGGGGCCATCCGGCCTATCCACGTGAATCTCTATGTAGGCAGTGCTCTTCGTTTTCCACGATAACGTGGTCTGACCCCTGTCCGCGCCCGGAACCACGGGCGCCGGGTTCGGGGACGCAACGAACTCCGTCCCGGGGGCCGTGTTCGGGTTTTCGGCCACCGATTGTGCGGATGGGGCAACCGCGCCGCCACTCAAATTCACTTCATTCTGTTCTTTGCGGCAACTCGCGGACCACCCGGCCAATAGTATCAGCAGGAGTGCATATTTCCTTCTCATGATGCGTGCCTTTCAAGCCTCCGCCGCACGGTCCTGCTTCGGAACTGCTGACCGGCGGAGGAACAACCAGAAGCCGAGCATCCCAAGAAACGTCAGCGCCGTCAGGATGCCGCCGGCGATGGCCGATATGGGCACGTATTCGAACACAACCTGCGATGGCCCGTTTGGGACAACGACGCCACGCAGTGCTCCGTCCACGCGGTACATCGGAACACGGCGTCCGTTGACCTTTGCACGCCATTCGGAGTCGAACATTTCGCTCACCACCAACAGCGAGCGCCCGGCTGACTCAACCGAAAGTTCAATGTCATCCAGATGGTAACCGGTGAAGCGGGCGTTGTCGGCTGCCGGGTCGGCTGGCGCCGCGTCGAGTTGGCCGGAAAGGGGGTCCGTTGTTGTCGCCGTTCGCCGGTAATCGATGCTGGTGTCGGCCAATCGCTGAAACATCCCGTCCACCGAAGCCTGTATGGTCTGGTGGACAAGCCATGCATGCGGATAGCTATTACCGGTGCGGTAGATCTTCCAGTCTTGATCCCGGAAAACCGGGTCAGGATCCTTAGCCGACGCGGGCTTCAGGACATATCGAACGTCGAGAAGATCTTCCCGGGGGCGCATCCGCATGTAGTCTGCAAGGGCCGTCGCCCCCGCGCCCGAATTCGTCAGGATGTGGAAGGCGTCGCCAATGTTGGGATTAGCGGGTTCGGCGGCAACGTCCACGCGAAAAGGCCCGGTTAGCGAACGGAGGTAACGAACCGCATTGCGGCAGGTCAGGAGCCTTGCTAGTTCATCGTGATTTTCCCCGGCAGCCTGCATCCGATTTACCGATGTCCAGTCGAAGGCAGACAAATCGAACAGAATCAGCAAAACGGCCAAGGCTTTCACCGTGATGCTGATTTTTCCTGAAGACGCCGCGAGGAACATCCCGTACGCGGCAAAGATCAGAACGATGGAGAGCCCCTCCCAGGAATTGAGGGGCAGATTGAATATCCCTGAGACGGCCAGCGCTCCAGCTCCCAGCGCCACCACGGCCAGTGAAGCGCGATTGATTCGCACGAAGCGGCCGGGTTCGGCGCCGGGCGAAAACAGCACGTCCGCGCCAAAGCCGGCGAGGAGAGCCAGCCCAAAACTGCCGAGATACAGCATGCGGCTTGCCTGGCGCACCATCCACAATTTGGGCGCCAGCACATACAACCATCCATGGAGTGGCGAGAAAGGTCCGAACGAATAGAGAATCGTGGCCGGCACAAGAAACGCTGAGAATCGGACCCACGGGTTCTGCCAGCGTTTTGCCACGCCGACGATAGCCAGCAACAGGGGGAAAACGCCGATGTAAGCGCTGTCGTATTCGCCCGGTCCCAAAGACCCGTTGAACGCGAAGGGAAACAGTAACGAGATCACGCTCTGCGGTAATCCGTAGTTACTGTTGAGCAGGGCATACGGGATCTTATGATTCGCCTGGCCGCTCTGGTCGCCTACCCAGCGCAATGCCTTAGGCGCGTACTCCAGGGAGGGAAAAAGTTGAAGCGCTCCGGCGCCCACGGCGACAGCACCTACAGTAAGCACGATGAGTCCGCTGCGGATGAAGGCGGCGCGCATTCTGTCGTGTTCGCCCCTTGCATTCGTTGAAGTCGCGGTAAGGCGCTGGCCGGCGAAGAATGCCGCCGCCACAATGGCAAAAAGCGCCTGCAAAATCACCATGTGCAGCCGGCCACCCAGAGCCGCGAGACCGATGGCGAGGCCGGACATGCCGGCGTAAAAGAGACTGTGCCGAAGACTGCGGGAACCGAGCGCCCTGATCAGAAAGAGCAACACGAGCGGCAACCAGATGGCGCTTTCAACGAGATCTGGCCAATCGGTGGTGTGCGCAACAAACCCGCCGAATGAGAAACACATGCCGGTCACCAATGAACCGAGACGCTTCATTCCAAGCTCGCGGCCTAACGCGAAACCGAAGGCAAGCCCCAGAAAGTGGAGGAACGCAACGAACCAGTGATAAGCGGTGAGTGGCAGAAGACCATCCCCATTGAGGCCGAAAGCCACCAGGAGGAGGTTGAGGGGAGACAAGCCGGAGGTTTGCATCTCGCCCACGAAACTGTGGCCCGAAGACGTGAACGGATCCCACAGCGGCAGAGTTCCCTGGCGCAGGCAATGAATAGTAAACTGCATCCAGGCATAGGCCTGATTTACGCCTTCCCAATGTGTGATTAAGGAAAACTGCCGCGTCAGCAGCGTCTTCCAATAAAAGAGGATTGTGATTGCCGCGAGCGGGACAATAGTCCGGGTGAATCTCCTTCGCATCTTGTTTAGGTTATTCCTCGTCAAGGAGAGCGGTGAGAAAAGTATTCCCAATTGGAACCAAAGTCGCGGCTTGAAAGACCCGAAGCGGGTTAGGTCAGGGAGGAACCTTTTAATCAGACCATCGTGCCCTGACAGAAACCGCCGAACGAAGTCCCGGCGCAATGCGCCGCCAATTTAGTTGATGACCTTGACAACCACCCCGCCGAGGGTCGCAGATGGATCCTGCGGCTTCGGCGCCGACGAGTCCTGGAGGTAGAAGGCCATCCCATCGGCTACCCACCCGGGAGCATCGCAAGTCCCAGTCCCGTGCGCCTGGCAAAGCAGCGTTCCATTGGGGGCGCCGACGTGAATCTCAACATAGTTAACCTTCGTTGTAAAAACAAGCTGAGTCGACCCGAGTCCCGACGGGCCAGCCTTGACGGGGTTCGGATTGGCGGTGAAAGTGACATCCGGTTTGAAGGAGAAGACGATCGGCGCGGGCCCCGCCGGCTTCGTGGGAGGCTTGCTGCAACTCGCTAAAGAGAGAGCTATGCCGCTTGCCAGAAGAGCATTGACAACCAATCGCTTGACAAACAAATCGCTTACACACATGGTCTTGAAAAGAGTATATCTAAGCGTTGATTTCGATTGCTGGACATTCTTCGGTAGGAAGCGTTGGGGACGCGGCTATCTGGGGACCGGAAGCGGCTAGCGCGGACCTGAGGTTGCTACAGTTTTGGTTCAAAACCGACGTGTACCAGGATGACGCCATAATCCTGATTCCCTTCGCGATACGGGCGATCCACGGCGAACTCAACAAGCGTAAAGCCGTCCTTGGTGACTAGCGACGATCTTACCGGGAACCGAATCTGTTGGCCTCCTTCGCGGGAAAGAGGCACTACTCCCACCTGAGTACCGTTCACGAGAACGGACAGATTTCTCGGTGGAGTTGCTATTACGCCCTTCGGGATAAACATATCCGAAGACAAAATGGCATCCATCGGCCAAACATGGAATTTTAAAATAGCTTTCTGCTCAGTCCAGCGCCCCGGGTCATGGCTGTTGTTATCGATAATCCCCGACACCACATAACCGAAGTGATCGATGCTTCCAAAACTCATTTCGCTTCCCACGGAAGCGTAGCGCAGGATGTGCAGCCGGCTTGACCTTTCGATATCTTTGTTGTCGAGCTCTTCGTAGCGTCCCCCAGGCGCCTTCGAAAAGACGTAATCGAAAGTCAGCGGCAGGCCCTTTTCCGGTTGCTGCTCCGGCGATCCATGGAGACGCCTGACTTCAAGCTTGTCATCCCGGTAAAGCAGCTTCAGAGTTTGGTACAGTCCCCAACTGTCGTCCGGTGGAAAATAGTCGTCGGCAAACAGGACGCGGCTACCTGGCTTCAGATCCGGATACTCCTCCCGGAACTGCCGTGCAATTTGCATGTTGAGCGACGTTCGTTCGTCAGGCTTTGGCGTCCAGTGAGCGGCGCAGGCCCAACCGGTTGCGGAAGCCATGGCAATCAAAGCCACGAGCTCAAGCGGGTAGGCGGACATCCTTAACATCGACGCCAGTTTTCGCCCGGCGGTTGCCGCGAGAACTCCGAAATATAGACCGAGGCCCAAACCCGGGACGTATAAAATATACCCGGGACGAGCCCGGACCAGCGCCACGGGCGTAATAGTGACGACGAATAGAATCAGGCCGAAGAACATCGCGCGGCTGCGCAGTAGCCATGAGAGTAAGGCGAAGATAAGCAAAAGAATTGCAGCCGGCGCGGCTCCGAACTTGACAGATCCGTAGGCGGTCATTGTAAGATAACCGGCCACGTTCTTGAGCCAATAACCCAGGCTCGCGATGGCTTTGTAATCGCCCTCGATGAGCACTGAGGTGCGATTTACACGTCCGAAAACGAAGAGCAGGGAGGTCACAATCAAAATCGCGAAAAGCGGCCCAACGGAACGAGCCCACTGCGCAAGAGTGCTTTTCTTCAGGGCGTCCGGTAGAACAAAAATCAATTCATACAGAGCCAAAAGGAAAGGCAGAGTCACGCCGCTCTCTTTTGAATTCATGGCCATCATGCAGCAGCCCCAGATAAGAGAGCCTTGGAGAAGACCGATGCCTGTGCCTTGCCTGCGAAGCCTGGCGTAGGCGGCCACGCCAATGGCGGTAAATGTAAACCAAAGGCGGTCGAATATTGTGGCGGCGTCGAAATATAGCTCGGTCAATGCTCCATGCACGATAATTACAGCGAGACAAATAAGCGCCTCAAGATTCGATGAAACAAACTGCCTAAAAAACTTGCGCGCCGCGAAGAGATTCACAATGAAGATGAGCCACGTGAAAACGTAGAGACCCGCCGGATTGAATCCGAAAACAGAATACGCCAACAGGTAGACGGCTTCTCCCAGGGGACGGAACATAGGTATCCACGGAATAAAGAGGGCTTTCAACATTTCGGCGTGGTCCCAGGTCCAGGCCCAATACGTAACCAACACGTCGTCAGGCGTATAGAACCCATTGAGGGAAGGCCACGTGAACGCAATGAAGAGCGCGATTAGTGCGGCAAATGCTAACCGCTCAATGAGGATGCTGAGCTTGAATTGTCCTGCTGCGGTGCTGGAGCGATCTACAGGCATTGCAAGTCGAATCGCCCTGAAGAGGCGGCGATGGCCGCACCGTTCGGCGAAGGCATCCGATTATCATAGCGCGCGATGTTCGCGATGTTATAGGGGCGATTTATGGCGTCTTAGTCTCGAAAGGCCCGATTCTTATCGGCGAGTCGCCACGCAGATGGCCGTCACGCCGTGCCAAGGCAGAATCCCATCCAGTATCCGCCAGAGCCAAATGGTCTTGTCAAACACCTTCAAGAAGACTTTCGAGATTTGACGCGAGTGGAAGACGCGGCCGTACAGATACCAAGCCGGAAGCCCGGCTCGATTGATTTCGTGAAACGTCTCAAGCTGAAAACCGGCGTTCGCCAGTTTCACTGCGATATCCCGCCGCGAGTATCGCCGCCGGTGGTTCAGCCTCTTATCGAGCGTGCCCATTGCCGCCGGGACTCCCGGAACTACAAGGATGATCTTCGCCCCCGGCCCAAGCACGGCGGACGCTCTCTGGAGTAAGAGCTGGTCGTCATCGGCGGTCTCAAGGACATTCATCATGACGACGGTGTCAAGGGGTTGGGGCACTTGCGCGTAGTCGTCGGCGCTGGTTGGATCGAGATGGCGCACTTCCACATTTGGCGTTCTCAGGAAACGGTTCTCAAGCGCGTGCAGGTAGAGGTCATCGTCCTCGGTGGCGATATATCGGAAGCGCCGCGCCATCAGGCGGGAACTGATGTTTCCGATACCGGCGCCGATTTCCAGGATGTAGTCGCCCAAATGCGGCCGCATCAGATCGGTAAGCCAGCGGACGTACTGCGGGGTTCCGGTTAAGTTGTTCAGAAATCCGCGGCCATATTGACCCACATACAGGTCGTCGATCAGCCAGAAGCGAAGGATGACGCCCAGAGCCTTAACGCCGTCCTTCCAGCCGATTTTCTTGCCTTCTTCGTAAGTCCGGCCATGGTAGCTGATGGGGACCTCATAAATCCGGAGCTTTCGCTTAGCGGATTTCATGGTGATCTCGGGCTCAAAGCCGAAGCGGTTAGAGCGGATAGGGATGCTCTTCAGTATGTCGGTTCGAAACACTTTGTAACAGGTCTCCATGTCCGAGAGCGCAAGATTGCAGAACATGTTTGAGAACGCCGTCAGCGTCTTGTTCATCAGCGAATGCCAGAATGGCAGGATTCGCGTTTGCGCGGCGGGCAGGTAACGGGAACCGAAGACGGCATCCGCGTGTCCGTCGAGCAGCGGCCGCAGGAGTTTCGGATAGTCCGACGCGTCATATTCGAGATCGGCATCCTGGACAAGACAAAAGTCGCCTGTCGCATATTGGATAGCGTCCCGGACCGACGCGCCTTTGCCCTGATTCACTTCGTGGCGATAGAGCTTGATGCGGGAATCCTCCGCCGCGAGGCGCTTGAGGATCTCAATGGTGCCATCCGTCGAGCAGTCGTCGACGACAATCAACTCCCGGTCCACGCCCTCCTGAATCGGGGCGTCGAGCACCATTCGGAGGCTGCGTTCAGCAACGGTCCGCTCATTATAAACGGGGATCAAGATAGAAACTAGCAAACTTGTAAGGTCCTGAAGTGCTTCAGCTTAATGGTGTGCGCGGGTCAAATGCACCAGCGCAGCGGTCAGGCCCTCGCCACGCTCAGTATAAAGCATTGACCCGGAGCCCCGTGGCTGCGGGGCGCGCTGGCCGCGTTTCACGATGTCCGATAATCTCTCCATGACCTCGGCCCATTTGACTTCGAACGCGCGGACCTTCAGACCCACAGAACCGATGCCCTTGAGGGCCCTTCTTGCGGTTGCGATAGTGCTCTCGAACAATGCCTATGCGCAGGCGCCCGCCCACCGGCAGCTTCAGCAACTGGTGGACGCGCACAGCGCTCAGTTCATCGCGGCCTCGCATCAAATCTGGGAGTATGCCGAACTCGGCTACCACGAAGAGAAGAGTTCCGCTCTTCTTCAGCGAGAGCTTGAGGCGGCTGGATTCACCCTCCAATCGGGCGTAGCCGATGAGCCCACCGGCTTTGTGGCGAGTTGGGGCCACGGTAAGCCGGTAATCGCCATTTTAGGCGAGTTTGACGCGTTGCCGGGTCTATCTCAAGCGGCCGTGCCGGATCGCAGTCCCGTGGTGATTGCCGCGCCCGGACACGGGTGCGGGCATAACCTGCTCGGTTCAGGCGCCGCGCTGGCCGCTGTCGCGGTGAAGGAGTATCTCGAGAAGAATCGGATGTCCGGAACGCTCCGCTACTACGGCACACCCGCCGAAGAAGGCGGCTCAGGCAAAATATATATGGTGCGGGCGGGACTCTTTCGCGATGTCGATGTGGTGCTGCACTGGCATCCTTCGAACGTCAACGTTGTCGCCAACGGCGGCGCGCTGGCGGTGATCTCGGCCAAGTTCACGTTTCACGGCGCGGCTGCTCATGCCGCCCTGGCGCCTGACCGCGGACGTTCCGCGCTGGACGCCATTATGCTCATGGGCAACGGCATTGAGTTCATGCGTGAGCATGTTCCCAGTAATACACGGATTCATTACATCATCACGAACGGGGGCGCGGCCGTGAACATCGTTCCCGACACGGCCACAATGCAACTGATGGCCCGGAGCCCTTCCAACACTACGCTCGATGGCATCTGGTCCCGCATTGTCAAAATCGCGCAGGGCGCGGCCCTGATGACCGAAACCACAATGGAGGTAAAGGTGGATAGCACCGACGCCAACATCGTCCCCAATAATCCGCTGGCTCACTTGGCGCAGAGGGATCTGGAGGAAGTGGGCGGCTTCCGCTACACAGCCGAAGAGCAGCGCTTCGCCGCCGAAATCCGGAAGACTTTGCCGCCCGAAGCCGGAGCGGCTGAATCGCCGGAAACGGTTCTGCCGCTGACCCCTATCGATCCCAATTCGCCCGCCGCATCTACCGATGTGGGCGATGTGAGTTGGAATGTGCCCACCATCGGTTTCGGTGCGGCGACCTTCGCTCCCGGCGTAGCGGCGCACACCTGGCAAGCGACGGCGTGCGCGGGCATGAGCATCGGCCAGCGGGGCATGCTGGTGGCGGCGAAAGCGCTTGCTCTTACCGCAGCCGACCTCTTCGCCGACCCGAAACTGGTCGCCGACGCAAAAGCCGACTTTGACAATCGGACGAACGGCAAGACCTATAGATCGCAGACCGACGATGTGATTCGCTTCCGCGCCGAGTTGCCCTTACCCGGACGCCCGCCCGCCTCTACCGCACGGGGTTCGCCGCCGGTCCATCCTTACGCCTCGGCTAGCACCGGGCGCTTGACGCGAAGCAGGATCAACACCCCCAAGACCAGCAGTCCTAGCGATATCCACTGGGTGATCGAGAGATCCAGCAACAGAGACTGTTCATGGTTGCGGAAGAACTCGACGATGAAGCGAGCTAACCCGTAGAGAACCAGGTACAAGCCGATAATGCGTCCCGGCGGGTGTTGACGCAGGAACAGGCGATAGAGAACGCCGAAGATCAGCAGATTGGCGGCCGATTCGTAAAGCTGCGCCGGGTGCAGCGGGATTCCGATTGGAACCGGGGCCGCGGCCTGGCTGTGAAACGTTACCGCCCACGGCAAGTGGCACTCTTTTCCCCAACAACAGCCAGCGGCAAAGCAGCCCAGGCGGCCAATGGCGTGTCCCAACGCGATGCCAGGCGCAAAGCAATCCAAAGTTCCCAGCAGCGGCAAACTCTGGCGGCGGATGTACCAGACGGCGAAGAGCAGCGCGGCCAGGAATCCGCCGTGAAAGACGCCCGCAGCCTGCAAAGTTTCGACCGTGAAGATCTGGCCGGGATTCTGCAGGTAGTAACCCGCATCGAACAGGAACATGAAGAGCTTTGCGCCGGCGATTCCGGCCAGAGCGCAGTAAACAGCCAGATTGCTGATGGGTTCGGCAGGCAAGCCGGCTCTGCGCGCCAGTCGAAGAGTGACGAAGAGGCCCGCCAGGAAACCGAGGGCCACCAGGACGCCGTAGGTGGGGACGAAGTGACTGCCGAAGGTGAAAAGCTTGGGAAACACTTAGCTGGAAACCTTCTTGTTTTTACGGGGCCACAGGAGATCGAGAATCAGGAGCGTGGCGCCAACCGTGATGGCGCTGTCGGCCACGTTGAACGCCGGGAAGGTCCAATCGCCATTGTAGACTTCGAGGAAGTCCGTTACCGTGCCGCGCCCCACGCGGTCATAAAGATTGCCGGCCGCGCCTCCCAGAATGAGCGAAAAGCTGAGGCGTGGCCAGACCGAAACAAAGCCGGAACGCCGATTCCACAGCGCTGACGCCACGAAGAACAGGACTGCGAACGCCACCCCAATTAAGACGACGTTGCGCAAGAGCGGGCTGCCATTCGCCAACATGCCAAAGGCAGCCCCGGGGTTTTCTGTGTGGACCAGGCGAAACAAGCCGGGGATGACGCTGACGGAATCAAGCTCGGATAGGCGAGTTCGGATTTGCCACTTGGTGATGCGGTCGGCAATGACGATCAGCGCGGCAATGAGGAACGGCCACCAGGCACGCGGCGCCCGCGGAACTGTGTGGCGGGCGCTATCATCCTGCGCAAGCGGCCCGGCCGATAGCGATTCCCCGTTTGGCGTCACTTACCGGTCACCGTCCTCTAGATTCGAATTCTCTTGGACCGCTTCGGCGCACGCGCCGCAAATGGTGGGCATGTCCGGGTCAGCGCCAAGATCGAGCACGTACTTCCAACAACGTTCGCACTTCTCGCCTCGGGCGCGCTCCACAGTAACCCCAAGCGGCGAGCCGGCGGAGGCTTCGTGAAGGTCCACCTGCGAGACGATGAACAAACCAGGCAGGTGCTTCTCATACTGGCTCAGCAATGGGAAGAGAGAAGCGTCGGCGCGCAAGGCGACCGAAGCTTCAAGCGGGGCTCCAATGATCTTGTCCTGGCGGGCGGCCTCAAGGGTCTTCAGCACCTGATCGCGAATGGGGAGTAACCGGTCCCAATCGGCGGCCGCGCTTCGGTGAACGTCACTCAAGCCCGCAGTGAGTTCGCCGGGTTGGGGAAAGACGCCGATATGCACGCTGGAGGGTGAACCGGAGGAATTAGAGTAGCGCCAGGCCTCCTCGCACGTGAAGCTAAGGATGGGCGCAAGCAGGCGGACCAGCGCATCGTGGATCCGATGCAAAGCAGTCTGGGCGGACCGCCGGGAGGCGCTCTTGAAACCAGCGGTATACAACCGGTCCTTCGAAACGTCAAAATAGATAGCGCTGAGATCGGTGGTGGCGAAGCCGTAGATGGCCTGGTAGACCTTGTGGAACTCAAAGGCTTCGTAGTGAGCCAGGCAGCGCCTGACCAGATCTTCTGTGCGCAGGAGTATCCATTGGTCGATCGGTTCGAGTTCGTCCAAGGGAACCGCTCCGGCAACCGGGTCGAAGCCCTTCAAGTTTCCGAGCGCCCAGCGGAAGGTGTTGCGAATCTTGCGATAGGCGTCAGAAAGTTGGGCGAGAATGCTATCGGACAGCGTCACATCCTCCGTGAAATCGACCGAAGCAACCCACAGACGCAGAACGTCCGCGCCGAATTTCTTGACGATTTCTTCCGGCTCAATGTTGTTGCCGAGCGACTTCGACATCGCGCGGCCCTTAGAATCGAGGGTCCAGCCGTGGGTGGCGCTCGCCCGATACGGCGAATCGCCCCGCAGGCCGACCCCGATCAGTAACGAACTCTGGAACCAACCCCGATATTGATCGCCGCCTTCGAGATACAGATCGGCCGGCCATGGCAACCCGTTTGCGGCGGTCAGCACAGCCAGATGGCTGGAGCCTGAATCGAACCAGACGTCCAGAATGTCAGTCTCTTTTCGAAACGACGTCCCGCCGCACTTGGCGCACTGAAAACCGGGGCCCATCAGTTCTTCGGCGGTCTTCGAATACCAGACGTCGGCGGTGTGCTCGCGGAACAGGGCAATGACGCGGTTGAGCACGGCCTTGTCAGTGAACGGCTCGGTACACCGGTCGCAATAAAAGACAATGATGGGCACGCCCCACGCGCGCTGGCGCGAGATGCACCAATCCGGGCGGCTGGCCACCATATTGCCGATGCGTTCTTCGCCCCAGGCCGGATGCCACTTCACACGCTTGATTGCCTCCAGGGCATTCTGCCGGAAGTTATTGCGCTCCATACCGATGAACCATTGCTCAGTGGCTCGGAAGATGGTGGCGTTGTGGCAGCGCCAGCAATGAGGGTAGCTATGATCCACCTTGCGCTCGCCAAGGAGGGCATCATGCGCTTTCAGAATGCCGACGATGATGGGATTCGCCTGCCAGACCGAGAGGCCGATGATCTCCGGCGGCAATGTGCCGGGAGCGCCTTCGGCATTGAAGAAGCGCCCCGCGGCATCCACCGGACAATAGACAGGCAGCCCGTATCGCTGGCCGCTGACGAAATCCTCCTGGCCGTGGCCGGGGGCCGTGTGAACGGCGCCAGTGCCGGCATCGAGTGTGACGTAATCGGCGAGGATACCCAGTGAATCGCGTTCGAGAAAGGGATGGCGGAACACTGCGCCTTCAAGAACCGCGCCCGGGAAGCGGGCAACGATGGTCTTATCCCAACCAAGTTCTTCGGCAACCGGGCCGAGCATCCCTTCAGCCACGATCATTACACCCTGCGGGGTGTCCACCCCGACGTATTCGTACTTCGGATGAAAGGCGATGGCGAGGTTCGCCGGCATGGTCCACGGCGTGGTGGTCCAGATGACGGCGTACACGTCTTTGCCGGCCAGAGCTGAATCGATGGCGGCGGGATCGGAAGTGAGTTTGAAGGGAACGTAGATAGACGGACTGGAGTGGTCTTCATACTCCACTTCCGCTTCGGCAAGCGCCGTCTGGTCATGAATGCACCAGTGAACCGGTTTCAGACCCTTGTAAACGTAGCCCTGGTCGAGGAAATCGACGAACGCCTGGGCGATGATCGACTCATACTCGGCGCTCATGGTGAGATACGGATCTTCCCAACGGCCCAGGATGCCCAGTCGCTTGAACTCGCGGCGATGGATATCCACCCATTTGGCGGCGTAGGCGCGGCAGGCCCCTCGAATCCCGGCCAGCGTCATGGTAGCTTTGCGCTTGCCCAGTTCGCTATCCACTTTGAATTCGATGGGAAGACCATGACAATCCCAACCGGGAATGTAGGGAGCGTCAAAGCCGGCCATGCTCTTGGATTTCACGATGAAATCCTTCAGAATCTTATTAAAAGCAGTGCCCAGGTGGATATTGCCGTTCGCATAGGGAGGGCCATCGTGAAGAACATACTGGGGACAGCCTTGGCGAGCTTCGCGAATCCGATGATAAAGCTTGGTTTGTTCCCACTCGTCGAGCATCTTCGGCTCGGCGATGGGAAGGTTGGCCTTCATCGGGAAGTCAGTTTTCGGGAGGTTGACCGTCTTTTTGAAGTCAACGGGCGGAGCACTCATGAATCTTCATCGTAGCGGACGCGGTACGCATTTAAAGCGGGTGATATCTCACCCATTCAGGGTTTGCAGCAGCATCTGAAGCAATTCGCCTCCCATATTCGTAGCGCCCTGAGCGCCGCGCTTGTGCGCTTCGCGAACATGCGCAGGCTCCCTTGATCCAGCGTAGATGAAGTAGGGAGTTTGATCCCCGCTGCCTCGCACCGCTTCCAGCAGAGTGTAACCAGCTCGCGAATCCGGGGTCTGCCCATGTCGCTGATAATCGC
The DNA here is from genome assembly GCA_903970405.1 of Acidobacteriaceae bacterium. Classification (GTDB taxonomy): domain Bacteria; phylum Acidobacteriota; class Terriglobia; order Bryobacterales; family Bryobacteraceae; genus CAJCIT01. The sequence goes on from CAJCIT010000183.1 coordinate 32,924, forward strand.
GTCAAACTGTTGTTTCCTAAGTTCTGCCATATCGCTGACGGCTGCTGAGGGTCCGGTCAGCTTTCTGGGGAAGTGTGGCCCCCGGAAACCATGGTTTCCAACAACCTCTCCGTACAGAAGCGGGGGGAAGCAGACCAACACTGCGGGGAATTTCGCTTATACGGATCGTCCTGACAAGCCAAAGTAAGCGGCAGCGGCGAGCATGTGGCGGTCATTGGTCCACACCTCGCGCTCACCGGCTTCCTGGGCCGTCGTAAGGTGCA
>CAJCIT010000184.1 GCA_903970405.1 Acidobacteriaceae bacterium
GGCAAAGACTCCTCCGTGCTGGTCCGTCTCGCCCAAAAGGCGTTTTATCCGGGTACCATTCCTTTCCCTTTCCTGCACATCGACACCAGCTATAAGTTCCGTGAAATGATTGAGTTCCGGGATCGTTTCTGCGATTCAATCGGTGCTCGGCTGGTGGTCCATACCAACCAGAAAGCGCTTGACGATGGCTCAACGCCCTTCGCCTGGGGTACCCAGCGCTGCTGCGGCGCTCTCAAAACTCAGGCGCTGCTCGATGCGTTGCGACACGGCAACTACGATGCAGCCATCGGTGGCGCGCGCCGCGACGAAGAGCGGTCCCGCGCCAAGGAACGCGTCTTTTCCTTCCGCGATGCGCGGGGCCAATGGAACCCCCGCAACCAGCGGCCAGAGTTGTGGAACATCTATAACACCCGCATTGAACCGGGCGAAAATCTGCGCGTCTTCCCTCTTTCCAACTGGACAGAGCTCGATGTCTGGCAATACATTCATGTCGAGAGCATTCCGATTGTGCCCATGTACTTCGCCAAACGCCGCCCCATGTTTGTGCGGGGTGAGCAACTCATTTCGCCCGAACAGCCCTTTATTCCGCGCCTGCCCGGCGAAGAGCCGCAGCTCGTGAAGTGCCGCATGCGGTCGCTCGGCTGCAGCCCCTGCACCGGCGCGATCCGGTCAGACGCCGACACGGTTCCCAAGATCATCGAAGAACTGTTCACCACAAAGAAGTCTGAGCGGCAGAATCGCGTCATCGATCACGATACAGACGGCTCCATGGAGTTGAAGAAGCAGGAGGGCTACTTCTGAGGAACTCGCGCACAACGGACTCGCGGGCCACGGCTCAGTCGGCGGAATCGGTCATTTGTATGGACCCGCCGCCCGTCGGCTGTGCGCGTCCAGGCGCCAGTTTCACGACTCTCGAAGCGCTCGCCGTCGAAGATCTCCTTGACGCCGAGTCGCGCAAGGACCTGCTCCGCTTCACCACCGCCGGCAGCGTCGACGACGGCAAATCAACCCTCATCGGCCGCCTGCTCTACGATTCCAAGAACGTCTATCTGGATCAATTGGAGTCCGTCACCAAGGCCTCCGAGGGCCGCAACGCCGGCGTCATCGACTTTTCGTTGCTGACCGACGGCCTGCGCGCTGAGCGTGAGCAGGGCATCACCATCGACGTCGCCTACCGCTACTTCACAACGCCGAAACGCAAGTTCATCATCGCCGACACGCCTGGCCATGAGCAGTTCACGCGCAACATGGTCACGGGCGCCTCCACCGCCGAGCTTGCCATCGTACTGGTGGACGCGCGCAAAGGCCTGCTGCCCCAGTCCCGCCGACACGCCTTTATTTCATCGCTGCTCGGAATCCCGAATCTGGTCATCGCCGTGAATAAGATGGACCTGGTCGACTACAGCGAAACCGTCTTCCGCCAGATCCAGCGCGATTTCGAACAGTTCCACCAGCACCTCGAAATCGTCAACACCTACTTTCTGCCCCTCAGCGCGCTACTGGGTGACAACGTCGTCAACCGCAGTGAGCGGATGCCGTGGTTTGAAGGCGTCAGCCTCTTCGAGTATCTGGAAAGTGTCCCGGTGGGAGTGCAAGCAACCGCCACCCCCTTTCGCTTCCCGGTGCAGCGCGTCATCCGCCCGGACCTCGACTTTCGCGGCTACGCCGGCCAGATCGCCTCGGGCACAATTCGCCAAGGCCAGCCTGTGGTCATATTTCCTTCGCGCCGTAAGACACGGGTGAAAAGCATCGTCACCTTCGCCGGCCCGCTCGACTCTGCGCAGGCGCCGCAATCCGTGACGCTGACGCTGGATGATGAAATTGACATCGCCCGCGGTGACATGATCGCGGCCCTTGGCGACGAGCCGCAGATGGGCGCCGTCCTGAAGTCGACACTGGTCTGGCTTAGTGAAGAGCCGCTCGATCTCAAGAAGCGTTACCGCCTCAAGCACACCTCGCGGCTTGAATGGGCGCACGTCGATGTGCTGGAGCATCGCATAAACATCGATACACTGGAACCCGAACCGGCTAAGAGCTTGGCTATGAATGAGATCGGAGCGGCCATCCTCTCCGTTTCTCGCCCGCTCTATTGCGATCCTTATACCGCCAACCGGACCACTGGCGCGTTTGTCTTAATTGACCCGTTCACCAATTCCACGGTCGCCGCCGGTATGATTCAGTCCACCGGAGGTGCGCTCCCGCAACTGGCGCGGCATCCGGTCACACCCGCCGAGCGAATCGCGCGCAATAAGCATCGCGGGGCCATCATTTTCCTCGATGGCCGCGAAGGCATCGGCAGCCTGCTGGAGCGGCGGCTGTTCGACCGGGGTTGCGCAGTACTCCGCTTTACGGAGTCTCAAAGGACAGACATCGAGGCGTGGAAGTCGACCCTGGTTGAGGCCGCTTGGCTGGTCATCGTATCTTCTCGCCCAGCGCCGGCCGACCCGGAGCTGGTTCGTATCGTATCGGCCGACGGCGCCTGGAACGTCGACCTGGCCGCCCCCGAATTCTTGGGCGATGACGAGGCGGCCGTTCGAGAGATTCACGACGTCTTACAGCGCTCTGGCATTCTGGTCCCGGAACCGGAATGGATCGATACGGGCGGAATTTAGGCGCTCAGAAACACCTTTGAGTTGCATCAGTCGTTAGTGGAGGGGAAAGGGTAAGTCCGATATGGCCGTAGCGGAACAGAATGACGTACTGGCACTTGAGGCACGCGCCGTCCTGCGCGACGCTCTCTCCGTAAGCCAAGCGCCTTGTGTGACTTGCAGCTTTCAAGCCGAGGACATGGTGGTTTTGGCTCTTGCTCGGGAAGTGGCGCCAGACATTCCGGTCTTGTTTCTCGAAACGGGGTACCACTTTGCGGAAGTGTATGAGTACCGCAACGCGATGACAGCTCGCTACGGATTGAATTTGGTGAATGTGGTACCGGAAGAGACGGTCGCCGCACAGGAAGCTGAATTTGGGCTGCTTTATCGAAGTGCGCCTGACCAATGCTGCAAACTGCGCAAAGTGAAACCGCTCTTCGGCGCCTTGGAGCGCTATGACAGTTGGCTGACCGGCCTGCGCCGAGTGCAATCCCCCACTCGGGCCAACCTTCAGGTGATGGATACATTCCCCCTGCCGAGCGGCAAGCGGATTCCCAAGATCAGCCCGCTGGCGGCTTGGACCGATCGCGAGGTGTGGCAATTTGCCCGGGACGCGGACATCCCTCTATTGCCGCTCTATGACAAGGGCTATACCAGTATCGGCTGCGAGCCATGCACTCTCCTGCCGATCGACGCCACAAATCTCCGCTCCGGCCGCTGGGCCGGACGCAAGCTGGAGTGCGGCATTCACATCGCGGGCCAGTAAGGCAACCGACCGAGGCTTATGTGGAAGTACTGATCGGATTTCTCATCGCCACCGCCATCGCCATCACCGGCGTCGGCGCGGGTAGCCTCACCACGCCCATCCTGATGTTGGCGTTGGGTGTTCCTCCCGCTATTGCCGTTGGCTCGGCGCTCACCTTCGGCTTCATCGTGAAAATTATCGCCGCGCCGGTTTACCTGGTTCGAAA
>CAJCIT010000185.1 GCA_903970405.1 Acidobacteriaceae bacterium
AAAAGAGGCGGTTGGGGACGATTCCGGGGCTGGCTGTGTTGAGATGAAGGCGGTCGTCCCTATTGACAATGACTGAACCGAAGAACAGATCGGATTGGCGGAGCCCGCGCCGGTACGTGAGCCAAAGATGGTTGCGGCTGCGACTCTGGGCCAGCACGCTGGGAGAGCGCGAAGCCCAACTGTATCTGGTGCTCTCCCTGGCGATCGGGGCGCTGGTGGGCCTGATGGTGGTGGCGTTCATTTATGTCACCGAGAACCTGGGTTCCCGCATGTATCCGCCGGGCGGCCCGGCCTGGCACCGGCTGGCGATTCCTATAGCGGGCGCTCTTGTCTCGGGATTCCTGCTGACACGGTATTTCCCGGATGCGCGCGGCAGCGGGATTCCGCAGACAAAGACCGCGTTGTTTCTGCAAGGCGGCTACATCGGCGGACGAACGGTGGTGGGGCGTTTTTTGTGCTCTTCCATTTCGCTGGCCAGCGGCCTGGCGTTGGGCCGTGAAGGGCCGTCTGTGCAGATTGGCGGCGGCGTGGCGTCGATGATCGGCCGGCGGCTGGGTTTGACGACGGCTCGGATTCAGGCCCTGGTGCCGGTGGGCGCGGCCGCGGCGCTGGCGGCGGCATTCAACACACCCATTGCGGCGGTGCTGTTTTCCCTTGAAGAGATTTTGGGCGACATGCACGCGCCCCTGCTTGGCAGCGTCGTGATTGGGGCCGCGACCTCCTGGGTGACGCTCCATCTGCTACTGGGCGACGAGCCGCTGTTTCACGTGCCGGCATACCAACTGAAGAATCCCGGAGAGTTTGTGGCCTACGCGGTGCTTGGCGTAATCGGCGGGTATGTCTCAGTGGCGTTCACCAAACTGACGCTCTACATCCGGCTGCAGTTCCGGCGGCTCCCTAAGAAGACAGAATGGCTGCAGCCGGCGGCGGGCGGCGTCCTGGTAGGCGTGTTAGCCATGTTTGTGCCGCAGGTGCTGGGCGTAGGCTATGACTACATCGGGCATGTGCTGAGCGGCAACTTCCTGGTCAGAACCACGGCCCTGCTGATTGTCTTGAAGCTGGTGACGACGGCGGCGTGTTATGGGTCGGGAAACGCGGGCGGCATCTTCGGCCCCAGCCTCTTCATTGGCGCGATGCTGGGCGCAACCATGGGCGAACTGTTGCACACTTGGCTGCCGGTTTATACCAGCACACCAGGAGCCTACGCGCTGGTAGGGATGGGCGTGACGTTTGCGGGGATTATTCGAACGCCGCTGACTTCGGTATTCATGATTTTCGAATTGACCAGGGACTACTCAATTGTTGTGCCTCTGATGATCGCGAATCTGACCAGCTTTTATATCTCGAAGCGGTTGCAGCCTAAGGCGATCTATGAGGCGCTGGCCGAACAGGATGGCATTCACTGGCCGACCGCGGAAGCATCGCGGCCGGCAAACCGGCGCACCGTGGCATCTCTGATGAAGCCCGGGCCCCTCTTCATCGATCCTGACACGCGGGTAAGCGAGTTGCCCGACGATGCGGCCCATGGGCTGTATTTCGTGGGCCGGGGCGATGAATTGCAGGGGATACTTTCCAAAACAGACTTGCAGCGGGCGGCCGGGGATCGGGAGCTGACGGCGTCGGAGCTGCTAACGGCGCATCCCGAGCATGCGGCGCAAATGGACGGCGAGGCATTTCCGCACGTGCATCGGGATCACGCGCTGGAACTGGCGCTGGAGCGAATGGCAACAAACCAGTGGCCGCTGCTGCCGGTGGTGGATCGGGCGAATGTGCGGCGCGTGTTAGGTGTAGTGGAGTTCGACGACGTGATTGCGTCGTATGCCGTCTCGGGGCGGAAAGAGTAACTGGTGCGCTACGCTTTATATAACAGCCTGAAAAGCGTGAGCGACTAATGGATTCTTCGGTTCAAACGCTGGCCGCCATCCTGGACGCTCTTACGCCGCTGATTGCTCTCCTGGATACGCAAGGTGTCATCGTGACGGTGAACGCCGCCTGGCGGCGCTTTGCCGTGGAAAACGGTTTGCGAAGCGCTGACGCTGCCCTGGGCGCCAACTATCTGGATGTGTGCGACCGCGCGATAGGTCACGGTTGCGAGGAAGCTCGTGAGGCGGCTGCGGGAATTCGCCGGGTTCTGTCCGGCGAAGCGCCTTCGTTCATCCTGGAGTACCCATGTCACTCCCCTACCGAACAGCGTTGGTTCCGCCTGCGGGTGGCGCCCACGTGCGTCGACACGGTGCGGGGCGCGGTGGTGACGCACGTAAACATCACCGACCGAAAGCGAACTGACGATCAATTGCGGCGTCACCAATTGATGTTGTCAAGCGCGGTTCGAATCGCCGGGGTTGGTGTTTGGGAATTCGACATGGTTAAGAATCGGCTGGAATGGGCCGATGAGACTTTCCAAATCTTTGGCACGTCGAAGGAAGCGTTTGGGGGCACGTACGCAGATTTCCTGGCGATCGTGCATCCTGACGACCGCGAGGCCGTGCAAGCAATCGACTCGGCCGCGCAAGCCACTAGGGGAACGGTCGAGACAGAGTATCGAATCGTCCGGCGCGACGGAAAAGTGCGCCTGCTTCACGACCGCGGCGAAGTAACGTATGACGAGGAGGGAAGACCCCTCCGCTGTACCGGCGTAGTGATGGACATCACCGAACGAAAGCGCGCCGAGTCCGATCTACGCCTGGCTAAGGAGGCTGCGGAGGCGGCCAGCAAAGCGAAAAGCGAGTTTCTCGGCAATGTCAGCCATGAGATCCGCACGCCGATGAACGGGATCATTGGCATGGCGGATTTAGTGCTCGGAACGGCGCTCAACCCTGAACAGCGAGACTGCCTGGAAATGCTGAAGGGCTCGGCGGAATACCTGCTTTCTCTGCTGAACGGCATTCTGGATTTCTCAAAGTCCGAGGCGAACGAGATTCGCCTGGACGTGACCGCGTTCGGGCTGCGCGCGACAATCCATCAGGCCTTGAAACCCTTCATTCCCGCAGCCAGAGGCAAAAACCTGCACTTCACCTGGCAAGTAGCGCGGGACGTGCCCGATGAACTGATGGGCGACGCTTTGCGTTTACGGCAAGTCCTGGTCAATCTGGTGTCCAATGCCATCAAGTTCACCGAAGCCGGTGAAGTGGCGGTTTACGTCGAGGGGCGGCCGGAGACCGGAGCGCAAGCGTCGGTCCAGTTTTCCGTTCGCGATACAGGAATTGGCGTGCCGCCCGATAAGCAGCGTATTATCTTTGACGCCTTCAGCCAGGCGGACAGCTCGACAACCCGTAAGTATGGCGGTACCGGACTTGGATTGACGATTGCAGCCCGGCTGGTGGAGTTGATGGGAGGCCGCATTTGGGTTGAGAGTACGGAGGGGAAAGGAAGCACCTTTCGTTTCGATTTGCGCCTGAACCTTCAAAGGACCGGGGTTCCCCCGCGCGGTTTGGTCGAAAGCAACGCGGCCGCCCACAAACCGGAACCCGTGGAACATGGGGTAACCGGCGCCCCGCTACTTACAACCCAGCCGGGGCCGCCGGCTCAAAGAAGACTCAGCATTCTTTTGGCGGAAGACAACGAAGTGAATCAAAAGCTGGCTGTGGCCCTGCTGCAAAGGCGTGGGCACGGGATAGTTGTGGCGTCGAATGGAAGCCAGGCATTGGAGTTTCTGGGCAAACAAACGTTCGATCTGGCGCTGTTGGATATACAGATGCCGGGAATGAGCGGCTTCGATGTTACAACAGCGATTCGCGAGAGGGAAAAGACCACTGGAGCGCACATTCCCATCATTGCCCTCACTGCTCATGCGATGGCGGGAGACCGGGAGCGATGCCTGGCGGCCGGGATGGACGATTACGTTGCCAAGCCCATACAACCGAAGGACCTGATGGCCGCCATTGAACGCCTTCTGCCGGCCTGACCTGAGCGTGGCAAGCCTCTGGGGGAACTTCGCGGCGCAACTTCAAAGTTCAACTTCGAGGACGGGGAGGTGAGGTACAGCATCGGAACCTGCCTCGCGCCTCAGGCCGGGGCCTGCGCCCCATATCTATTTACCGCCGGAACTGATATCCTTGCAATTACCGACCACTTAGTTAAGTTACTGACAGCCTGAAAGCGGGAATGACAATGGATTTTTCCTCTCCGGCGCTAGCCGCCACGCTAGACGCTTTCCCGCCGCATATTGCTCTCCTGGACGGGCAAGGCGCAATCCTGACAGTGAACGCCGGCTGGCGGGGCTATGCCGCCGCCAACGGCCTTCAAAGTACCGACTTTGCTGTAGGCCAGAATTATCTCGATATATGCGACTGTTGCAAAGGCCCGGGTTTTGAGGGAGCTCGTGAGGCGGCCGCTGGGATTCGCCGGGTTCTGTCTGGCGAGGCGTCTTCGTTCGTTTTGGAGTACCCATGTCACTCCCCGACTGAAAAAGGTTGGTACCGCTTGCGGGTGTCCCCGCTCCTCGGCGGTTCGTGGCGCGGCGCGGCGGTGACTCACGCTAACATCACCGGCCAAAAACGAACCGAAAATCGGTTGCGGCGTGAGGAAATATTGCTATCGAGCGCCGTTCGAATCGCCGGAGTGGGGGTTTGGGAATACGACATCGTTAAGAATCGGCTGGAATGGGCCGAGGAGACCTTCCAAATCTTCGGTACCACTCGCGAAGCGTTTGGAGGCACGTACGCAGATTTCCTTGCCATCGTGCATCCCGGCGACCGCGAGGCCGTACGGGCAATGGAATCGTCGGCACAGGCAACGAGGGACACCGTGGAGTTGGAGTATCGAATCGTCCGCGGCGATGGCGGGGTCCGCCTGCTTCACGACCGCAGCGAAGTAACGTATGACGAATTCGGAAAGCCGCTCCGCCGCACCGGCGTGGTGATGGACATCACCGAACGGAAGCGCGCCGAGTCCGATCTACGGCTGGCAAAGGAGGCCGCCGAGGCGGCCAGCCGGGCGAAGAGCGAGTTCCTCGCCAATGTCAGCCATGAGCTCCGCACGCCGATGCATGGAATTATCGGAATGACTGATTTCGTGCTCGGAACCGCGCTCGATCCTCAACAGCGAGAGTGCCTGGACATGGTGAAGGATTCGGCGGCTCGCCTGTTTTCTCTTCTCAACGGCATTCTGGATTTCTCGAAGTCCGAGGCAAAGGAGATTCGCCTGGATGCCATCAGGTTCGGGCTGCGCGCGACAGTGGATCACGCCATGCAAGCCTTCATTCACGATGCAAGAAGGAAGAAGTTGCGCTTCACCTGGCAAGTAGCGCCGGAAGTGCCCGATGAATTGATCGGCGACCCTGGGCGTCTACGGCAAGTCCTGATCAATCTGGTGTCCAATGCCATCAAGTTCACCGAAGCCGGTGAAGTCTCGGTTTACGTGCTGGGGGGCCAAGAGACGGGAACGCCGGTGACGGTTCACTTTTTCGTTCGCGACACCGGGATTGGCGTCCCGCCCGATAAGCAAAGCATGATTTTTGACGCCTTTAGCCAGGCGGATAGCTCGACAACCCGGAAGTATGGCGGCGCCGGACTTGGCCTGACCATTGCCGCCAGGCTGGTGGAGTTGATGGGAGGCCGCATTTCGGTTGATAGTACGGAAGGCAAAGGAAGCACCTTTCATTTCGATTTGCGCCTGAAACTTCAAAGGAGCCTGGTACGCCCGCGCTGTTTGACTCATGACAACGCCGTGCACTCTACGGACCTCCTCACGGCTGTTTAGGAACGTTTCTGACCGGCGGCCTGCCTTTACCGCGCGTCCGTCTCCGCCTTCAGCTCAAGATTGACGATCTCGGAAGTCTTGCCGCTGAACTTACTTAGGTGGTGCGGGTCGCTCCAGTGGCCATTCTTGGAGGCCCGGACGATGTACTCCTTGTCCATCTTCAAGGCCATGAAATGGTAGTGGCCGTTTTTATCCCCGACGCAGGAGATCACCTGCTTCGAGGCAACATCCTCAATCTGCACGGTGGCCTGCGCCACAGCTTCGCCGCCGTGATAGGTTACCGATCCCTCCACCGTGCGGGGCCGATCCTGCGAGCTGGCAGCGCCCGCCAGAAGGCCGAGGTTCAACGTGAGAAGCAGGGCCAGTTTGGCCGGACTCATAAGGCACCCTAGTCTATTTTGAGCACGATTGAGTCCAAACCGCGATGCGTTCGGACGCCAATTTTTTCGGCCAGGCGCCGGTGTTGACGCGAAGCGGCGCGCTACCGTAATCATCGCCGCTTTGCCGGGACTGCCATCACTGACCTACCTGACGGTAAGACCGTTCCTCGGACAGCGGGTGGAGAGGGCGTGGTGGCGTCAATCATATATCCCAGAACTAATTGATTCTGTAAGCCGTACCTGCGTTCCAACGGGGCTTGAAACGTGACTTGGCTGCGTGCCTGAGTTCGCGGTGACCGCTTGAGCGAGAGACTCCAGGGCTTCCGACTGGAGGCGAACGAGCTCGGCGTTCTCATCCGGTTCCGGGGAGTTGAGATAGGCGAAATCCAGACACCTGTAGGCGATCCTCTTCCCAACCAGGATCCCGAGAGCGAGAGCGCCGACGAACCAACCGGCTAGGATGAGAGCAATCTTCAGAAGCATAGTGACCTGGCCAACTCTCCGGCGGCGTGCCTTTCATCACTACATCGGCATTCGACACCCATTCCAAGAGCAATTTTTCGCCTTTCTTGCCGGAATTGTGGCTGCCTTCAGCCTGAGTTTCAGGGAGCGGCCGGCTGGGATTTGTGGGGCGGGCTGTACGCCGGCGGTCGATTGGAAATCGGCCCCCATGGGCATGGCTTGACTTAATCGCCGGCGCTTCCGAGCCGCGACCGTCATCAGGGAGCGACCGGTTGCCAAACAGGACTCCACCGCGATCGCTCTCTGACGGTCGCGGCTCAGTAGGCGTGGATCGGAGTTTTAGCTACGCCGACGGCATGACGCGGTACTTCACCGCGCGCTAAAACATCACCTTGACACCAAGTTGCACCAGCCGGGGCGAGTCCGCCTGGACCACTTGGCCGAATGAGGAACTGGTGATCTCTCCATTCACCGAACTAGGCCCAAAAAACTGAGCGTGATTGAAAGTATTGAACGTTTCCAGCCGGAATTGTACGGCGCGCGATTCGCCGAAACGAATCATCTTCGAAAGTGCGATATCGAAGTTCTCTAATCCTGGCCCATAAAACAGCCGGTGCGGCGCATCGCCCGGCGTCCCCAACGGCTGCAGGCTGAAAAGCGAGGTATTGAAATACGGCTGCCCATTCCGCGGATTATGATTCAGATCCAGCGGCCCGTCCACCATATCCGGCAGGTCGACGCCATATGAGTTGACGCCGTTCGGCTGAGTGCCAAGCAGCGAATTGTCGCTGGCATTCGTAAACGTAACCGGGAATCCGGTCGAGAAACGGCTTACTCCCGATAGGATCCAACCCTGCGTGAATCCGTTTCGGGCGCGAAATACCTGCTCAAACGGCAATTCATAGCGGTAACTCACGACGAAGTTGTGCTTAAGGTCGAAAGCGGACGGGGCATAAGTGGCCCGGTAGTTAGAGGGGTTTAGCTGCTCCGCGATGCTGGACGAATTATCCAGGGACTTGCCGTAGGTGTAGCCCGCTTGCAATTCCAGCCGCCCGGTGGTGTGGCGCACACTGAACTGAAGGGCGTTGTAGTTGGCATTCCCGATGGTGGTGAGCCAGTCGACGCTTCCAAAATTCGATCCCAGCGCCGTGCGGGTGCCGTTGATGGTCTGACCAGACGCGGTAGTAAACACATTCGATTCGCCGAACGGACCGCAGGTGGGCGTGCCTGGGGCCACGGCGCTGGTCTGGCTGAGGCTGAGACAGAGCAGCGGGTTGCCGGGATTCGCTTCCACCAGCGTAAGTAAGTGATGAGACTCGCTGCCCACGTAGGTCGCCGTGGCCACCGTGCTCTTTCCGAACTGCCGCTGAATGGAGACCGTGTACTGCTCGGTGTAAGGGGTGACGCCGTCGGGCTTGTAGCCCGGCAAACCAGAGACGGGAAGGAACGGCGGCCAGTTCACGTTGGAATCCGGGTTACTGGGGGAGGCGTTCAGCGGCGGAAATTTAATCGGGAACCGCTGTAAGTTGTCGAGGCCCGTGGAAGCGGTGATGAAGGGGTCTGAAAATAGCGGCGGCGCCGGGCTTGAGTAAGTTGTGCCGTAGGGCGGATCGCCGGCCATGACGCCCGCGGAGACTCCTTCGATCGCCGAAAAGAACCGGCCGAATCCAACGCGGATACTCGTCTTATCCGTGCCGCCGAACAGCAACCGCGCCAGGCCGCTCTCGGCGCGCGGAGCCCACGCTATTCCGAAGCGCGGCGAGAAGTTATTCCAGCGCATGGGCGCCAAAGAGCGAGATACGCCCGGATCGCCCGGGAACACTAATCCGGTGGGGGCGCCTGGATACACCTCCGATTGCTCGCCCGGAACCAGCGTCTGGATCTGGTTGTACTTCTCATACCAGGGCATGATCGGGTCCCAGCGCACGCCGTAGTTGAGCGTCAAACGCGGGCGAATGCGCCAGCTATCCTGCACAAAGACCGCTCCATAGTGATTTCGCATGTAGAACGGCTGGGCATCGCCTTGTTTATAAAAGCTGGGAACGCCAATCAGGAAGTCCGCGAAGTCGCTGCCTGTTTCCGAGCCGAAGAAGGAAAATGTGCCGTTGGACTGTACGTCCGCGGCGGCATTCACCTGGCTGAACATCAACTCGCCGCCCAGCGTCCAGGTGTGCGCGCCGGCCACATGTGAGAAGTTATCGCGATATTCAAAGGTGTTGTCGGTCTGGTTGAGGCCCGTGATGGTGGATCCGATAATGAAGTTGTTGAAGATCACGTTCTCCACGCCGACAATGCCCGGCCTCTGAGGAAGAATGCTGGGCGCGCCGGAGGCGGTGACAAATCCCTGCGAAGCCAGGCTGGTGCCCACGGTTCCCTGCGGAGTGCCCACGTCATTGACGGCGCGCACATATGAGAAGTGAAACTCGTTAACGGTTCGCGGGCCCAGCGTCTT
>CAJCIT010000186.1 GCA_903970405.1 Acidobacteriaceae bacterium
CGCCGGTTTCCAGGTGAATGAATCGCTGATGGCGGCGGCGCGCCAGGATGCTGTATTTATGCACTGCCTCCCGGCCAAACGCGGTCAGGAGACCACCGACGCGGTAATGGAATCGAGCCAATCGGTGGTGTTCGATCAGGCGGAGAATCGGCTTCATGCGCAAAAGGCGCTGTTGTTGATGCTGCTGCAGTAGCTTCGGCGCGCCTTGCTTCCCTAACTAAACGCAGCCATAGGAACTTAACGTGACGTTGGCAGGTGGCTTACTCTTCTGAACCGCACGTGTAGCAAGCGGACCACGGCGCGACTTCCCGTCGCACATGAGACGGCGATGATGGAGAGAGCGTCCTGCTCAGAGACTCATCGGGAAGGGTTCGGCTGGATCACGGTCCGCTTGCTACGCGCGCGGTTCAGAAGGACTGGCTGTGCTTAAACGATTTTCAGCCTGGCATTACCCGATAATCGACTTCGATATTTTCAATGGTGGTGGACAGGTGGAGACGCAATGAAACTTTGGGGCGGCCGTTTTGAGACAGGCCCGTCGGCCGTATTTGAGGAGTTCTCGGGCTCTCTGCACTTTGATAGGAAGCTGGTCAAGGCCGACATAGAAGGCTCTCAAGCCTTCGCGCGCGCATTAGAACGTGGCGGCATCCTCTCATCGGAAGAAGCAACCCAGTTGGTGCAAGCGTTCGCGGAGATATCGAGCGAATCCGAAGACCCCGCAGCTTTTGACGGCGCCGGCGATGAAGACATCCATACGTTCGTCATTCGCCGGCTTAAAGCCAAGGTGGGCGCCCTGGCGGACAAGATCCATACCGGCCGCAGCCGTAACGAACAAGTCTCGCTGGATATCCGGCTTTGGCTTCGCGCCTCCTCGACGGCGCTGCTTCACTCCACGGCTGACCTCCTCGCCGAACTGCTAACTTTGGCCCGGAAATATCCGGACGCCATCATTCCCGGCTACACCCATCTGCGGCGCGCGCAAGCGGTCCTCTGGCCCCACTACCTGCTCGCGTACTTCGAAATGTTCTCGCGCGATTTCGAGCGCCTTGAACAGGCTCGCCGCCGGGTCAATGTCTTGCCTCTCGGCTCGGGGGCGCTGGCCGGCAGCGGCTTCCCGTTCGACCGGCCGGCCATCGCCCAGGATCTGCGCTTTGACGCCATCAGCCGCAATAGTATGGATGTTTCGGCCGACCGCGATTTCGCGCTCGACTTCCTCTACGCCTGTTCCACCGTCATGCTCCATCTGAGCCGCCTAGCCGAGGATTGGATTTTGTACTCCAGCGAGGAGTTCGGCTGGATCGCGCTCGGCGATGGCGTCACCAGCGGGTCTAGCCTCATGCCGCAAAAGAAGAATCCCGACTCGCTGGAGCTGATCCGCGGCAAGTCGGGCCGCGTCATTGGAGACCTTACATCGCTCTTCATCACGATGAAAGGGCTGCCGATGACCTACAACCGCGACATGCAGGAAGACAAAGAACCCATCTTTGACGCCTTCCACCAAACCTCCGGTTCCCTGCGAATGGCGAAAGTCGTGGCTGAATCCATCGTCCTTGACCCGGCGAAACCGGCGGCCGCCGCCGATGAGAGCTGGGTTGTCGCCACCGATCTCGCCGAGGAGCTTGCCCGGCGCGGCGTTCCTTTTCATAAGGCCCACCAACTGGTGGGAAAGCTGGTTCTTGAAAGCGTCAAGGCCGGCAGGCGCCCGGCCTCCTGGACACCGGACCAATTGGCAGCCTTCGCTCCCGAGTTCACCCTCGATATGGCGAAGCTTTTTCAGCCCGCCGAAGGCATGAAGACGCGCACCGTTCCCGGCGGCACGGCTCCCAGCGCGGTAGCTGCGGCGCTTCAAGAGGCCGAAGAACGTCTGGCCGGCATGAAAGAACGTCTTGCAGACCTATGAATAAGGGCTTCCGCCAGGGTCAGATTCTGAAAATCATCGGGGCGCGGCAGATCTTTACTCAGGAGGAATTGGCCCGCGCGCTGAAGGAACTGGGCATCCCGGCCACCCAGGTAACGCTGTCGCGGGACATCCGCGAACTGGGCCTCGTCAAGACGGCTGACGGCTACCGCCAGTTGCCCGCCGAAGCCAGCGGTCCGGCGCTCGATGACGTCATCGGCGAATACGTGCAAGATGTCCTCATCGCGCAAAATCTGGTGATCGTCAAGACCTTGCCGGCCAACGCCAGCACGGTGGCTGTTGCGCTCGATTCTGAAGAGCTGGAAGAAATCGTCGGCACCATTGCCGGAGACGATACGGTGTTGGTGGTGACTCCCGATTCCGCGACGGCGGAGAGGCTCCGCGCCCGTTTGCTTGGCATCTTGTCTGCTTGAGACGGGCGCTTGGTGGCACAGATTTGCGTGGGGTCGGCCGCTTCGCGGCCTGGAACAGTCGCGCGGGCGAGCCGCGCTGGGGGTGAGCCTGTCGAGGCGCAACGGGACGATGCGGACCCGCGAGGAACTGCACATCACCAGCGCGGCTGAGCCGCGCGTCTCCACCAGGGCGCTAGAGCGCCCGTCCCCACGATATAGAAGGACGACACCCAGTCCCTTACCGCCAGTCTTCTTGCAGCTTGTCTAAGACCTCCGCGCCCGGACACAACTTTTCGAACGGCACTTCGGTCAGCGCGATGTCGGGCGTCTTGTTCATCTCATGCATGTCCGGTACGGAGGGGTTGACGTAAAGCAGTCCCGTAACCACTTCGCCAGTGCCGGTGTGCTGCTGGAGGTAGTCCATCACGCGGGTGCGATCGGTGGGATCGTAGTTCGCCGGCAATGACGTGAAGCGCACTACGCTGCCATCGTGCATGGTAACGTTCGCGCCGTGGCCGTTGGGGCTGATGTGCGCCACAATCTCCTGCGCTTTCGGCACGAAGTTCGATTCGGTGGCTTCCACCTTATGCTTGCGCGTGTAGAGGTAGCTCTTGGTTGAGCTGGAGTGGTCATTGAAGGTGACGCAGGGCGAGATGACATCGACAAGGGCGAAGCCGCGATGCACGAAGGCGGCCTTCAGAATGGGGACAAGCTGTTCTTTGTCGCCCGAAAAGCTGCGGGCGACAAACGTGGCCCCCAGGTTAAGAGCAAGCGTCACGGGGTCGATGGGCGCCATGCGGTTGGGTTCGCCGCGCTTGCTCTTCGAATCGATATCGGCCGAGGCCGAGAACTGGCCTTTGGTGAGGCCGTAGACGCCGTTGTTTTCGATGACGTAGAGCATGGGCACGTTGCGGCGGATGGCATGGCAGAGCTGGCCAAGGCCGATGGAGAGCGAATCACCATCGCCCGAGACGCCGATGTAAGTGAGCGTGCGGTTGGCGGCGGCCGCGCCCGATGTAATAGCGGGCATGCGGCCATGAGCGGAGTTGAAGCCGTGAGCGCCGCTCACGAAATAGGCCGGCGTTTTCGACGAGCAGCCGATGCCGCTCATTTTAGCGAGCATATGGGGCGGGACGGCCAATTCCCACAGGGCGCGCACAATGGCGGCGGTGATGGAATCATGCCCGCATCCGGCGCACAGCGTGGACATGCCTCCTTCGTAGTCACGGACGGTAAAGCCGAGCTCATTGCGCTGCAGGCTCGGATGGGTGGCAACTGGTTTGACAATCGATGGCATGATAAGTAAGCCCGCGAATTAAAGCCGGCTGAGAATTCCTTCTACGACGTGGCGGGCGCTAAGCGGGAAGCCGCCGTAAACCAGCACCGAACGGAGCTTCTCCTTCGGGACGGCGGTTTCAAGCAACAGCAGCGATCTCAACTGCGCGTCGCGATTCTGTTCAACGACGAAGCAGAAGGGGTGATTCGCGAGGAAAGCTTCCACCCGCTGGTCAAAGGGGAAGCCGCGGATTCGCATCGAATCGGCCGGAATACCGCGCTCCTCCAAGAGGTCCAGGGCTTCGCGCACGGCCAGATCGCAGCCGCCCACGGTGATGACGCCGAACTGAGCGCCTTCCCTGTTTTCAATCAGCGGAGCGGGGACGAAATCCGCGGAGGCTTTGTGCTTAGCCAAAAGCCGATCAATCACTTCCTGGTATTCGTCGGGCGTTTCGGTATAGGCGCCCAGCTTGTTGTGGCCGGAGCCGCGAGTAACGTAAGCGCCTTTCGCATCGACGCCGGGCAGCGTGCGGGCAGCCACGCCCAATTCGTCAGTCAGGTTGTAGCGCGTGAATTTCTTGAGCTTCTCCAACTCCTCCTGACCGAAGACGCGTCCGCGATCGGGTTTGTAGCTTGAATCCCAAGTGAGGCGCGGCACAACCCAGTCATTCATGCCGATATCGAGATCGGAGAGCATCAGGACGGGCGTCTGAAACTTCTCGGCCAGATCGAACGACTTGAGGGCGAATTCAAAGCATTCGGCGGGGTTTGCCGGGAAGAGCAGAATGTGCTTGGTATCGCCATGCGAGGCATAGGCGCATTCCAGGATGTCGCCCTGCTGTGTGCGTGTCGGCATGCCGGTGGAAGGGCCAACCCGCTGCACGTCGATGACCACGGCGGGGATCTCGGCGTAATAGGCAAGACCCAGCAGCTCATTCATGAGCGAGATTCCGGGGCCGGCGGTGGAGGTGAAGGCGCGGGCGCCATTCCAGGAAGCGCCGATCACCATGCCGATGGCAGCCAATTCGTCTTCGGCCTGGAGGATGAAGTAGTTATTGCGCCCCGTTTCCGGATCGCGACGGTACTGTTCGCAGAACTCCTTGAAGGCGTCCATGACGGACGTGGCGGGCGTGATGGGGTACCAGGCTGCGACAGTGGCGCCCGCGTAAAGGCAACCGAGAGCGGTGGCGGTGTTGCCATCCACCAGCACCTTGCCCGCATTTGCCTGCATGGGTTCGGTGTGGAAGGAAAGCGGGCACTCGAAGTGTTCTTTCGCGTAGTCGTAGCCCAGGTGAAGCGCCTTCTGGTTCGAATCGCGCAACGCCGGTTTCTTCTCGAATTTCTCGCCAAGCAGCGCTTCGACAACCGCAATATCGATGTCCAGCAGCGCGGCGATGGAGCCCGTGTAGGCGATATTCTTCATCAGAATCCGCTCACGCGGATCGCCAAAGGCATCGTTGCAAAGCTGGGCCAGCGGCACGCCCAGGAAGTGAACGTCGTCGCGAAGCAGCTCAGGGTCAAGGGGCCATGAGGAGTCATACAGCAGATAGCCTTCGGGGCGCACTTCCTGAACGTCGCGGGCGTAAGTCTGCGAGTTCATGGCCACCATCAGGTCATAATCGAGCGAACGCGCCGTGTAGCCGCGGTGGTTCACCCGGATTTCATACCACGTGGGCAGACCCTGGATATTCGAAGGGAAGAGGTTCTTCCCGGAAACAGGCAGCCCCATGCGAAACATGGACTGCATCAATAACCCGTTGGCGCTGGCCGAGCCGGTGCCATTGACATTGGCCAGTTTGATGGCGAAATCGTTTACGCCGGCACTGACTCGTGTTGCTTGTTGCAAGTTTCCTCACCCGCATAAGAAATGAACAGTTCGAACTTCTGCATGTCCCACGCGGCGGTGGGACAGCGCTCGGCGCACAGCCCGCAATGGACGCACACATCTTCGTCCTTCACCATAACCCGAGACGTCTGGGGCAGCGCCGCGGATACATAAAGCAACTGATCAAGGTTGACAGCAGGGGCCGAAAGGCGGCCGCGCAGATCCTCTTCCTCGCCATTGCGCGTGATGGTGAGGCATTGCACCGGGCAGACATCGATGCAGGCATCGCATTCGATGCAGCGCTTTTCGGCAAAAACGGTCTCAATGTCGCAGTTCAGGCAGCGTTCCACCTCGCGCGCGGTCTGCTCGGCGCTGAAGCCAAGCTCAACCTCGACGTTGAGCTTCTTGAATCGCTCCACCAAATCGACGTGTTTCATCTTCTGGCGGTGGGAGGGATTGTAGTCGTTCGAGTAGCTCCACTCACTGATGCCCATCTTTTGCGAGACGAGGTTCATGGTGGCGGGCGGACGTTCGCCGACCGGGAGCTTGTGACAGTAGTTATCGATCGAAATCGCAGCCTGATGGCCATGTTCGACGGCCCAGATGATGTTCTTGGGACCGAAGGCGGCGTCGCCGCCGAAATAGACGCCAGGCCGGGTGGATTCATAGGTGGTCTCATTCACCACCGGCAGACCCCACTTGTCGAACTCGATGCCCAGATCCCTCTCAATCCACGGGAAGGCATTGTCCTGGCCGATGGCCAGAATAACATCATCGCAGGGGATAGTTACGGTGTCGATTGTGGTGGACTTCCTGGCCCCGGCATCCCATTCCACGCGCTCAAACTCCATGCCGGCCAGTTTGCCGTTTTCGACGATGAAGCGCTTCGGCGCGTGATTGACGACGATCTGGACGCCTTCTTCTTCCGCGTCATCGAGTTCCCAGGGCGAGGCCTTGAAGAAGCCGCGCGGGCGGCGGGCCATGACGCGAATATCCTTTCCGCCCAGACGGCAAGAGGAGCGGCAGCAATCCATGGCCGTATTGCCGACTCCGATGATGAGAACGCGCTCGCCGATGGAATCGATGTGGCCGAAGGCGATGGATTGCAGCCAGTCGATGCCGATGTGGATGCGGGCGGCCGCTTCCTGACGGCCGGGCAGTTCCAAATCCTTGCCGCGCGGAGCGCCCGTCCCGGCGAAGATAGAGTCGAACTTCTGCGCCAGCAGTTCCTTCAGGCTGTTTATGGGGGAGTTGTAACGGATCTCGACGCCGCGATCGAGAATCATGGCGACTTCGTCATTCAGAACCTGCTCCGGCAGGCGGAAGGAAGGAATGTTTGAGCGCATCAAGCCGCCGGGTTTGTCGTACTTCTCAAACATGACGATTTCGTAGCCGAAGGGCAACAGGTCATTCGCTACCGTGAGCGACGCCGGACCCGCACCGATACAGGCGACGCGCTTGCCGTTTTTCTTTGCGGGGACGGGCGGCAGCCGGTGGCTAATATCGCCGCGCAGGTCGGCCGCGACGCGTTTGAGGCGGCAGATGGCGACGGGCTGGCTGTCGCCACCCGGCTCGGGGAGCCGGCCACGGCGGCATGCAGGTTCGCAGGGGCGGTCGCAGGTGCGGCCCAGAATCGCCGGGAAGACATTCGATTCCCGATTGATCATGTAGGCGTCCCCGTAGCGGCCCTGCGCGATCAACCGTATGTATTCAGGCACGTTGGTGTGGGCAGGGCACGCCCACTGGCAGTCCACAACGCGGTGAAAGTAGTTGGGGTCGCGAACGTCAGTCGGTTTCAGAGCTCTAGTCCTTCCAGGCCTCTTGGGCCAAGCCTCTTGGGCCTTGTCAGGCCCCCTTGCGCTGCCTGCTTCGCTACCCGGAATACTCCCCAGGGGGAAAGGCAACAACTTCAAGGCAACGGAGCCCGGATCTCACTACGTCAAACCATTCGGAACACAGCTTGCTCCGATCTTTCGAGCAATACTTGTACCGACGAGCAATACTTGTACCTATCCTAGCTTGTTGAGTATTCTATACCCGAATTCGTTCTTGATGACATGGCCCGGGAAAACTTATAGTGAGATGAGCGACGGCCAGCATTACGAAGCCCAAAGAAACTGGAGGCCACTTGGCCATCACTGTCGGGGTCCCTACGGAGACCTACCCCGGAGAGCGTCGCGTCGCGGTTACGCCGAAAGCCTGCGACGTTCTGAAGAAACTCGGCATAGCCGTGCTGGTGGAGCGCGGAGCCGGCGAATCCGCTGGCTTTCCCGATTCACAGTTTGAAACGCGCGGGGCGCAGTTGGCTTCGCGGGAAGCGGTATTCAAGGAATCTCACATTCTGGCGATGGTACGGACCCTGGGAGCGAACCCGAAGGCGGGGCTTGACGACCTGGGGCTGCTGCGGCCGGGCCAGATTCTGATTGGCTTTGGCGAGCCGCTGACCGCGCTCACCGAAGCACAGGAGTTGGCCGAACGCGGCGTCACGTGCCTGGCCATGGAGCTGGTGCCGCGCATCACGCGCGCCCAGAGCATGGACGCGTTGTCGTCCATGGCGACCGTCGCCGGCTACCGCGCCGTCCTTTTGGCCGCCACCCATTTGCCGAAGATGTTTCCCATGTTGATGACCGCGGCCGGCACCATTACACCGGCCAAGGTTTTCATCCTGGGCGCCGGGGTGGCCGGACTGCAGGCGATTGCCACCGCCAAGCGGCTGGGCGCGGTGGTTTCCGCCTACGACGTGCGTGCGGCGGTGAAGGAGCAAGTAGAAAGCGTTGGCGCCAAGTTCGTGGTGCTGGATGTGGGCGGCGGAAACGCGGAAGGCTCAGGCGGATATGCCAAGGCTATGGATGAAGAGTTTTACCGCAGGCAGCGCGAAGCCATGACGAACGTGATTCGCGAGCAGGATGTGGTGATCGCAACGGCGGCCGTGCCAGGCAGAAGGGCGCCGATTCTGGTGACCGGGGCGATGGTAGAGGCGATGGCGCCCGGTTCGGTGGTGGTTGATATCGCGGCCGAACGGGGCGGCAACTGCGAACTGACGCGCCCGGGCGAGACGGTGGTCCACCAGGGCGTCACCGTGTTGGGGCCGCTGAATCTGCCGTCAAGCATTCCCTATGACGCCAGCCTCATGTACTCTTCCAACGTCGCCTCGTTCCTGAAGCTGATCGTGAAGGATGGCGTTCTGACCTTGAACCGGGAAGACGAAATCATTCGCGAGTCGATGGTCTGCCATGAGGGCCAGATTGTCAACGCGCGGATCAATGAACTGTTGAATCAGACTCCGCAACTGGCGGGACCGAAGGGAACAACCGCATGAAGCAGTTTGAAGTGGGCCTTTATGTGTTCATGCTCGCCGCATTTTTGGGCTTCCAATTGATCACGCGGGTATCGCCGCTGCTGCATACGCCGCTGATGTCGCTGACAAACGCGATTTCGGCCATTGCGGTGGTGGGCGCCATTCTGATCACCGGGGCGGCGCATGCGTCCGTGCTGACACGCGCGCTGGGGTTCATCGCGGTGCTGGCTTCCACCATCAATGTGGTGAGCGGATACCTGATTACGGACCGCATGCTGAAGATGTTCAAACGGAGGCCGTCCCGCAATGATTGAAGAGTGGCTTCCGCTTTTGTACATGCTGGCGGCGGCGGGATTCATTCTGGCCATTAAGTGGATGAGCTCACCGGCCACCGCGCGGCGCGGCGTGATTGTGGGTGAGATTGGCATGCTGCTGGCAGTGGTGGGCACACTGCTGCGCGCGGAGGTGGTGAACTACCAGTGGATTTTGGTCGCGTTCTTTTTGGGATCGGCCATCGGCGTGCCGCTAGCCTACCTGATGCCGATGACGGCCGTGCCCCAGCGGACCGCCATTTCGCACTCATTCGGCGCGCTGGCGTCTGCTTTGATCGGCACCGCCGAGTATTACCGGCAAACACCGCACGGGTTTGTGATGGTGGCGCTGATTGTAGAAATGCTGCTGGGCTTTCTGACGTTCACGGCCAGCCTGATGGCTTTCGGAAAATTGCAGGAGATTCTGCCCACGCGGCCGATTACATACAAGGGCCAGAACGTGGTGAACCTGGCCGTGCTGGCGATGGCGATCGGCGTCGGAATTGTGTTAATTTTCTCGCCCGAAAAAACCTATCTGTTTCCGATCTTCGCGGGTCTGTCCCTTTTGTTCGGGATCGCGCTAATTGTGCCGATTGGCGGAGCGGACATGCCAACGGTGATCGCTCTCTTGAATTCCTACGCGGGCCTTTCGGCGTGCGCGATGGGATTTGCGCTCGATAACAAGCTTCTGATCATTGCCGGGGCGCTGGATGGTTCATCCGGCTTTATTCTTTCCATCATCATGTGCAAGGCCATGAACCGTTCCTTTACGAACGTGCTGTTCGGGGCGTTCGGGCAATTGCAGGTGAGCGCGGCGGCGGTGACGCAAAGGCCCGTGCGTTCGGCAAGTCCGGAAGAGGCGGCGGCGATTCTGGAGATTGCCCAAACTGTCATCATTATCCCGGGCTACGGGATGGCCGTAGCGCAGGCGCAGCACAAAGTTCGCGAGTTGCACGATGCGCTGACGAAGCGCGGCGTGGATGTCCGCTTCGCTATTCATCCGGTGGCCGGGCGGATGCCGGGGCATATGAACGTGCTGTTGGCGGAGGCCGATGTGCCGTACGACAAGCTGTGCGAGATGGACGACATCAACCCTGACTTTGGGGTGACCGATGTGGCGCTGGTGATTGGAGCGAACGACACGGTGAACCCGGCCGCACAGAACGACAAGAGCAGTCCGATTGCCGGTATGCCGATTTTGGAGGCGTACCGCGCGCGGACAGTGATGGTGATCAAACGCAGCATGAACCCGGGCTTTGCCGGCATTGACAACGAGCTCTACTACATGGAGAACACGTTGATGCTGTTTGGAGACGCCAAGACGTTTGTGGGGAGTCTGGTGAAGGAGATCGGGGCGCTGGCGAA
>CAJCIT010000187.1 GCA_903970405.1 Acidobacteriaceae bacterium
GTCGCCATCGCCAGTTGACCCACGTTGACGGTTGTCCCGTCCGAGAATGTCGCCACCACCCCCCCCCCATTCGCGATGGCCACGCTATTCAGGTTTGTCGCTGCATTTCCATCTGCTGAATTCGCCGAGACGGCGGATGTCTCAGCATACTGAGTAATACTTGGGCTTCCGGACGAATTCGCCAGATTCAAGGCGAGTACGTTACCCGTGGTCCCGATATTGTAGGTCGAGCCCAGTTGCGGCACATGGTTGGTGTCCGTCAAAGTGATTTTGAGGGGCGACCAAGTGCTGATATTCAGGGTTCCATCGGGTTGAAAGGCAATCGTTCCAGTCCCATTAACGCCGGCGCTTCCGCCCGTCACCGCGGCCGTAATTCCGCTGCTGGCTCCGTCCAGGTTTGCTGTCACCTTCCAGGCATCGGCCCCGGTATTCGTAAAGTACAGATCCAGAACATGAGCATTCCCGAGGGAGTCATACACCTGCTCGGAGGTAGAGAAGTTTGGCGCCGAGTTCGCGAGTGGGGTTGCGGTCGAGTCCAGGTTCATCGTGAGCGAAACCTGCGTGCTCTTGATCGGGGATTTGAGTTCTCCGAGAGGCACCACGATATTCCCGATGGCGCCTGCGGTATTCAGCGTCCCATTGACACTGGACCATCCCTGGACATAACTTCCAGTCGACGTCATCAAATCTCCGGACGAGTCCGTGTTCAGATCTCCATCGCGCGTGTACTGGACGCCAGACCCGCTGGCCGGCTGTGCGACCAAGAACCCGGGGCCCTGGATCGCCACATTCAGGGGGTTGCTGCTGGCCTGCACGGCTCCTTGCGAGAAGACTGTGGTGGTCGTCGGCGTGCCGACTCCCATGCCGATTTGCGTCGTTCCGCCGCCTTCAGTCTGAGACAGGAGATCGAAAAAGTTTGTGCTGACGTCTTTAAAGCCCGTCGTGTTTAGATTCGCCAGATTATTGCCAACCACGTCGATCGCGGTCGACTGGGCGTTCAGAGCAGAGAGAGCGGTAGAAAGTGCGGTGAGCATAGCCTGTCCTTTGAAAGTAGTCTCGAGCGTTCGTCAGTCTTCAATTCGTCGGGTTTGTCGCCCTATTCTGCGCGGACGAAGCCGCCGCCGTCGAATTGGCCGCCGTCGAACCGGCGGCTGCGGAGTTGGCAACGGTTGAGCCCGAGGCCGCTGAAGACGTCAGGTCGCTGACAATCGAGTCGACGCCGGTGTTGATCTCGGTAACCTGCTCGACTTCCGTGAGTTGAGCGAGTTGGGACACGAATTCCGTTCCTTCCGGCGGGTTCAGTGGATCCTGGTTTTGAAGCTGGGCGACGAAAAGCTGCAAGAACATGCTTTGAAGATCGGACGGCGACGTGCCGGCCGCGCTGCTTGTTGACTGGCTTGAGTTCGATGTTTGGGCCGAACTGGTTGTGAGTCCGGTGATTGCCGATGCCATATGTCTGCTGATCTCCTGTTATCTGTTGAGGTCTTCCGCGGCTGCCCATTCATCGTTGGGCCGCTGCCGGCGGTTCTGCTGGTTCGAAAAGTCCGGATGCTTCCTTCGATTCTGTTCCCCGTCACTCCCCGCGTTTGAGGAGTGCTCGTTGGACTGTTGAGAATCCGGGTGCTGCGAACTCGACGATGGGCTCGCCCCGAACCCCCTTCCTTGATTGGGGCCCGGCGAGGCTAGCTCGCTCAAGAGCCGGTCGCTCTTGAGGCCCGCCTTGTCGAGGTTACTAGTTAAGTCGTTTAGGTCATGACTCAAGTTGGCGGCCAGCTTCGGGTCGCTGCTCCGAACGGAAACCAGCACTTGTCCTTGACGTTCTGTGAATCGCACGTTGACGGCCTCTCCACCGTCGCCCTCAATCTTCAAACTGAGCGCTTTCACTGGAGGCTTTGTCACGGCCGGATCGCTCTGAGACAGAATCGGCTGAGCGAACGAATTAGTTGAGGTTGAGCCTGAAGAATTCGATCCTCGCGAAATCGTCGATGCCGGGGCGGCTTCGATTGCAGCGAGAGGCCCACCCGGACCGGATTCCGCGGCCGGCCTCATCGGCGCCGCATCCATTCGTCCCAACCCCCCGGCTTGCCTCGTCGCGGGTTCGGCCGCGGATGCGGTTGAGCTCGCCATCGTTTCGGGGGAAGTACCTGTTTCCTCCGACACAGAATCATCGTTGTTCGAGTTGAGCCGAGACCCACTCTGCGTGGAGGAGTGTCCAGCGGAATTGCCCTGATCGCCTCCGGTGTCCTGAGCGCTCCGGGCCATACTTCCAGCCGCCAAGCCGTTCACTCCATTCCCGCTCGATAGCTTTAGGTGAAACGCCAAATAAGATGAATCGGAGAGAGACTCCGGGTCCTGGTTGTGCGACATGTTCAGCCGAGCCGCCGGGGTCGCAGCGCTTGTTCCGGGGTAGGTTTCTCGATCTGCCTCCCCAGTGAGCGAGCCGCGCGGCGTTGCATCCGTTTGGCGGTCCATTTCGCCAATCGTCAAAACGGAAGGAACCGCCGCTTTCAACACTGGCGTACCAGCCGTATGGCTGACAGCGGGTGGGGTTGGACTCGCTTCTGCTCCGGCGGTTCCCTCTTGCGCTGAGTCGGAACAAGACCCTGAATCCCGAGTGAGCGACAGGCTCGGTCGGGCCGGGGAGGCCGCATTGAGCACACTTCGTCCCGGCGACCGCAGACCGGTCTCCGCCATCTGTGGACTCGGATCGTACCGGATCCTAGGCGCCAAATCCGAAGCGGCAACTTGCGCCAACACCGCCTGGCCAGCGGTTGCGGGCATCGCCAGCATTGGCGCGGAGGCGCGGCCACTCTGTTCGATGAAGCGCTCCCGTTGCGGCGGACCCGGATCGCCCAAAAGCGGGCCGCCACATTGAGCACTTGCTTGGGGCAAGGTGGCGGCAGATGAAGAAATGCCTTGTCCCCTCCCAGCGGATCCCTGATCGGCTTCCGTCACCATCGCCAAGGCGGCCGTGTGGCCGTCGTTGGGCGTCACTGGATTCTCACCGCCGATGGTATTGAGGCTTGCGTGGCTGATGACTGTCGCGCCGGTTCCGCCTCTTGAGGGTGGACCACCTCCCGTGAGGAATTGTCCGCTCTGTACCTTCGCCGCGGCGAAGCTGACTGCGGCAGGGTCTGAGGTGTCAGCAAGGGGTCGATTGGCCGCGCTCTTCGGCTCGATCTCGTCATTAGGCACCCCCACGGCGGACACGCTCGGCGGCGGGGAAGCCTCTGCTGCCGATCGACTCAGGAGGGCCGTGGAACCCGTTGCCACACCGGGAACAGCTCCCGGAAATACGACATCGGGGGCGGGCGCCCCAACCTCTTCGCTGTCCGGCGCCAATCGCAATGTCGAGGGAACGAGGGGACCGTTCCTTCTACTGACCATCGATCCCTGCCCGATCCTTTCTTGCACCGAAACGCCCGCTTTGTCCAAGGCTCGGAACGATCCCGCGAGAGACGTCAGCGGCAGATGGATCGATACCGCGTCCTTTGTACTGTCAGCCGCTGGATCCACCCGGCCGGCCACGCCTGGCGGCCGACTCGCTGAACCCAACTCGAGACCAAGCTTCGGTCCCGCTGAATTGTGATCTGAAGGCTCTTCCGGCCGGAAAAGCGACGCTCCGGATTGGAACGCCTGATTCTGATTTGGGATCAAGGATGGAAAGTCAAATGGTGTGGCGGGTGTGGCGGGCGCGACGGTCCTTCTGGCGGGAGCGGCGCTTGAAGAACCGAGACTCGGCTGGATGTTAATGACGCTCACGCCCGGATTACTTGCATTTAAATAACCAACCTCTGTCTTGTCTCGCCTTAAGAACTTACGCCGGCATGCCCATGTCTTTTCGACGACTTACTTTTGGCGACGACAAACTATTGACAGAATTGGCGGTCGACGAAAGGTGGTCTGCCTCGTGATTTGCTGAAACGAAACGCGCTCCTTCTTTGGCCTGCGGCGTGCTCCTACAGCATCGGCTATGGACCCTCTCATCTCGACCGCCGCCAGTGGCCTTCGCTCCAGGATGGAAACGCTCGACCTGCTCGCGAACAATTTGGCGAACTCGTCAAGCGCGGGCTACAAAGCAGACCAGGAATCCTACAACCTTTACTTCGGCGACAGCGCCTGGAGCGGTTACCTCCAAGGACGTCCTTCTTCGAGCGAGATGCCGGTTGTTGAACAAAGCTGGACCGATCTGTCTCAGGGAACTCTGATCTCCACGTCGAGTTCTCTCGATTTCGCCCTCGCAGAAGTGGGCTTCTTCGTCGTCACAACGCCAAGTGGACCGCTCTTCACGCGCAATGGCCACTTTCGAGTCTCCAAGACCGGCCGGATCGAAACGCAGGAGGGATATGCCGTTCAAGGTCAGGACGGCAAGGAAATCGTCATCGATCCAACTGCCGAGCTGAAACTTGGCAAGGCCGGAGCACTCGAGCAGACCGGAGCCGCAGTGGGGCAGTTCAAGATCCTTACGGTCGATCAAATGGACGCCATCGCCAGGCGGAGCGGCAATTACTTCCAACTGAATTCGGGCGGAAAGACGACGGATGTGGCTTCGCCGGACTTGAAACAAGGGAGTCTCGAGGCTTCGAACGTGCCGTCTACTCAGGCGGCTGTCAAGCTCATCAATGTGATGCGCCAATTTGAAATGTTGCAAAAAGCAATCCTGCTAGCCGGACAAATGAACCAGCGCGTGGTGGAGGATGTGGCCAAGGTCACGCCATAGTTTCAGTTCGATAAAGTCTTGTCTTTCAGCAGTTGAATAACTAATCGAAGAAGGATAAAACACGAACAAGTGTGAGACACGGGGAAACACTAACCGATCGAGTTAGAAATGCAATGTAGGGAATGGAGTGCGGAGAATGGAGTGCGGAGAATGGAGTGCGGAGAATGGAGTGTAAGAAGTGATAAGAGCTCTCTTTAGCGCGGGCACTGGCATGACGGCCCAACAGATGAACGTCGACAACATTGCCAACAACCTGGCGAATGCCAATTCGACAGGCTTCAAAGCTCGTCGAGCCCAATTCGAGGACCTGGTCTATCAAAACGTGGTTCAGCCCGGCGCTGCTTCGGGCTCAAGCACCGTCGTTCCGTCAGGATTGCAACTTGGACTTGGCACGCGGCCATCTTCGAACGAAATCGACCTTTCTCAGGGCAATTTCGCCCAAACCAACGGCCCACTGGACTTGGTTATTCAAGGGCGCGGTTTCTTTCAGGTGCGTCAGGCCAATGGGCAAACTGCTTACACGCGGTCCGGAGCCTTCCAACTCGATAAAGACGGCAACTTCGTTACTCAAAATGGAATCCCGCTCGAGCCGCAGATTAGCGTGCCCTCTGAAGCTCAAACCATCACCGTCGCCGCCGATGGCACCGTGAGTTATACGCTTCCCAATCAGACATCCTCTCAAACCGCCGGGCAGATCCAATTAGCAAACTTCGCCAACCCGGCAGGCTTGAATAGCATCGGAAATAACCTCCTGTTGCCGACGGATGCCTCTGGGGATCCTGTCATCGGGAGCCCCGGGGGGCAAGAAGGGCTCGGCACGCTTCAGCAGGGCTATCTGGAGTCCTCGAACGTAAGTGTCGTGAATGAATTCGTCAATTTGATCGTTGCCCAGCGCGCCTATGAGGCGAACTCAAAGGTCGTGAAGGCGGCTGATGAGATGTACCAGCAGATCAACAACATCACGCAATAGCGGTGACTAAGATGCTAGCCCTTCCATTTCTTTCGTTCGCCGTTCTGGCCAGTTCCGGTTGCTTCGTGATTCACGGAAGTGAAATCAGGGTCGGAGATTTAGCCGCCGCTATGGGGATTTCTAGCGAGGTAGCAAGCCCGGATACTATCCTTGCTCCGGCCCCGAGACCCGGTATGCGGCGGACTGTTAACGCATCCTTGCTGAACGGCTGGCTTGACAAGAGCGGTCTCCGGGAACGCGGTTCTCGCGAAGTGATCAGCCAAATCACTCTGCCTTCCACACTCTGTGTAGAGCAGGAGCGAACTTCTCTGAGCGCGTCAGCGATCGAAGAATCGATTCGAGAGTCGCTGCCGCAGCGAAATGTGGTCTTGGTTATCGTGAAGTACAGTCAAGAGGTTCTTCCCCCCGGCCGCGTGTCTTTCCCTGTGAGCGGGGCCGCCAGGCCTTCGCCGGTCCACCCTGATGCCCCGTTTCTTTGGCGTGGTGTCTGGCTCAGCGAACAAGGCGCGGCCATCCCGGTTTGGGTAAGCGTGCGCGCTTATCGATTCTTGCCTGAGGTGCGGCTGAGGGTCTCGCTTCCAGCTGGCAGCATGCTGAACGAAGCGCAATTGGAAACGGCTACAGCGGTTCGCTCGGCTTTCGACGAGAAAGAGGATGACCTTCCGCGGAAGTACGCCGGCAAGGTTCTGAAGCGGTTCTGTGCCAGCGGCTCGGCGCTCAATGACCGGGTGGTTGAACCCGTGCCCGTTATTCGCAAGGACTCCGTCGTTCCGGTGCAGGTCGTGTCGGGCGATTTGCGCCTGAAGTTGACAGCCCGCGCGGAAACCGATGGCTGGAGTGGACAGGTCATTCCGTTCGTCATTCCGGCCGGACATCGGAAATTTCGAGCGCGAGTGCAACCGGGAGGGTTTGCGGTTCTTGTTATGGACCCAGCGTCATCCGTTGGGACCGGGGCCAATGGTGGACCGCGAACCGGCGGCGAATAACGAGCCCGGCGAACAAGATGCATCGAAAGGATTTATGAAGAACCGGAACTTCGACCATTGGTCACCCAGGATTTGCCTGCGCCGTTGTCAATGGGCGGTGGCGCTTCTTCTTCTGGCGGCACTATCGGTGCACGCCGACGATAAGACGAAGCAGAAGGACGGAAAACCATCGCCCGCCCCGTCGGTGATCGATCGCCTGCTCGCTTCCCAACCGCCCACTGACGATCCCGGTTTGCCTTCCCCCGGGTCTACTTACAGCAAAAGCGGATTATTAGCCGATCTCGGGGCGGATTTTCGGGCGAGACATGTGGGAGATCTGTTAACGATCGATGTCTCCGATTCGGCATCGGCCGTTTCGAGTGGCGACACAAGCACCAAGCGCCAGTCGACGGGAAGCGCTTCGATTACCGCTCTGGGCGGCATCACCAATGCCAGCGGTCCGCTGGTTAACTTGGCGAATGTCACCGGGAACCAGCAGTTGGCCGGCACCGGCTCGACAGATCGGACCACCACGCTGTCAATGACCGTCTCAGTCCGCGTCCTGATGGTCTTGCCGAATGGCGATCTGATTGTCGAGGGCACCAAAGTTATTGCTATCAACTCGGAAAATCAAACTGTGAGGGTTCGGGGAATCGTCCGGCAGACAGATTTGGGGCCGACGAATTCTGTTTCCTCGAATCAGGTCGCCGAACTGGAGATCAAGGTCAATGGCCATGGCGTTGTGAACGATGCCATACGCCGTCCCAATATTCTTTACCGCTTGTTCCTCGGCATCCTTCCCTTCTAAATCATGAAAACCGCTGCCCGTCGTCTCTCCTTCGTTTGCGCTTTCATCGCCACTGGTCTTCTCTGTGGCGGGGCGCGCGCGCAGCAACCAACAACGGCGCAGCCCGCCGCGACCGCTCCTCAAAAACAGACCGCCGCAAGGCAGTCGCCGCAAGCCGGAATGGCCGCTGCGGCCCCTCAGCCTTTCACTTCGTTAGTCAGGCTCAAAGACATCGCCACTATTGAGGGCGTTCGTGACAACCAGCTCATCGGTTACGGGGTCGTCGTTGGATTGGCGGGAACTGGTGACCGGCGTCAGACCGTCTTTTCGGCGCAGACCCTGTCCAACCTCCTCCAAAGGATGGGCGTCACCGTGGACCCGACCTCGATCCAGGTTCGAAATACCGCCGCGGTCATGGTAACCGCTACTCTGCCGCCATTTGCCCAGCCCGGATCGCGAATTGACGTCAGCGTGGCCGCTGTCGGCGACTCCCCGGCCTTACAGGGCGGTCTGCTTCTCCTCACCCCCCTGAAATCCGCCAATGGCGATACCTTTGCTGTTGCTCAAGGCTCCGTTGTCACCGGAGGCTTCTCGGCCGGCAAAGCAGGCAACTCTGCTACGGTCAACCATCCGACAGCGGGCCGCATCGCCGACGGTGCCATCGTTGAGCGTGTCGCCCCATCCGTGGTGCCGACCAAGGAAGTCCGCCTCCAGTTGCGCCACCCCGACTTCACAACCGCCTCGCGGGTCGCGGCTTCGTTAAACAAAGCCTTCGGGGGGGGTACAGGCGTGGCATTGGCATCGAGTTCCAGTCTCGTCGTCGTGCCCATTCCCGCTGAATTCGCGGGCCGTGCTGTCGATTTTATCGCCGCGATCGAGAGAATCTGCGTGGAAACAGACCGATCCGCCAAAATCGCCATCAATGAAAAGACCGGAACCATCGTTTTTGGTTCCGACGTCAGGATCGCTCCGGTCTCCATTCTGCATGGGAACTTGACGGTGGAGATCCAGACCACCTACCTGGTTTCACAGCCCGGCCCCTTCAGTGGATCCAGCGCCCAGACCGTCACCGTGCCCCAAACCACTGTCACCACCAAGGAGGAAAAAGCAAAGAATCTAGTATTGGGAAACGGGGCCAGTGTCGAGGATTTGGTGCGCTCCCTTACCGCGATCGGTTCGACTCCGCGCGATATCATAGCCATTTTGCAGAACCTGAAGGCGGCTGGCGCGATTGACGCGGAAATTGAAATTCTATGAGCACCCTACGCTTCCGTCAACAAAACAAAACCAGAAAGTATGTCGACCACAAACATCTCAAGTAACAGCCCCATGGCCGTCGGCGCTGCTTCATTCCTCGCCTCCGCTCCGAACGTGAGCACCTCGCCAAGTCTCGCCGAAAAGCGGAGCGCGAGCTCCGAAGTCGGCAGTTCGGGACTTGCACTCGGTCAGAGCGCGCCTTCGGCGCCGGGCACAAAGATCGAAAAGGCGGCGACGGAATTTGAGGCTTTGTTGATAGGACAAATCCTCAAGTCGGCCCGCGAGTCGGGAGATGGTGGCTTCTTGGGCACCGATTCTAATGACGCAGATTCCTCGGTCGTAGAGCTCGCCGAACAACAACTTGCGTCCGCGCTCTCTTCCCAGGGCGGACTGGGACTCGGTAAACTAATTCAACAAGGGTTGAAACAGTCGGAGAAATCCGTCGATCCTTTGCCCACTACTCATCAGTGACGCTTCCGATCTCCAATTCGCCGCCCCCGGAGAGTCGTGCCCCGGAGGCACGCGCGCCAGAAAATCGCCCAGGCGAAACCCAGCTTCAGCAATCGGGCCAGCCACTGGGAACGCCGAACTTCGCTGATGTCACTTCGCTTTCAATCGTCGCCGGCAGGAGTATCGAGCCTGATTCCTCAAGAATTGAGTCGTTGCGCCGCCAGTTCCAGCAAGGGACCTATCAGGTCGACGCGACCAAGGTAAGCCAGAAGATTCTGGATCTGCAATTCCCCACACCAGATTAGTTCGTCCTCTGGTCACATCTCTCGCGGATTTTCCCGCCGCCTCCCAAAGTCCTGAGCCGCTGCTATTTACACGCCTTCAATGGCTACCGCTAGCAGCCCTCGTGAAACCATGTGGTCAATCGGCTCGGTGTAAAACCAAAGCAGCATGAACAAACTGGAACTCGCGAGGCTGCTCGCTTCCGTCTTCGAAACACCTGTGTCCCAGGCGGCGGACGAAACGGACGAGTTGGTTCGACCAAGAATGGTTCGGCGTAAGCGAAGTCGCGCGCCCGGCCGGGCGCAAACGCGCGGGTCCGCGTCGGCCATCGGCACCCGGCACGGCACAACGCCAAACCAGCCACACGAACCGTCCCGCTGGCCAAAAAGAGGCGCGCCTGAGTACTCCCCTGGTCACGCTGCTAGCGAAGCGCGCGGATTGTCCTGCCCGTTCGGCTGGATGATTTTGAGATCCCCCGCACTCTGAGTTTTGGCACCCACACCGTAGAAACCTCCTCCCGAACTGGGAGCGTGGTGTGTGGCGCATTCTCGCACCATCGACCGCGAGTCGAAGCGCCGCCGCCGGTTGTTAGAGCTTGCCGGCTAGCTTCTTCTTGGCATCGCGCCCCTCTTTTGAATCGGGCGACAAAAGAACGGCCTTTTGATACGCGGCCCGGGCGGCGTCCTTTTCCTTCAGCCTCTCCCTCGCTTCCCCGAGCCGCAAAAAGGCCTCCGCCGAATTGGGATTCCACTTCGTCGCCTCGTCAAATCGCTTCGCCGCGGCGCGCAGGCTACCCTTGTGCATATAGAAAATCCCTACCTTGATCTCATTCTCGGCTTGAATCGGATTAAAGGTGTAGACCTTGGGCTTTTCGTTATCGTCTTCCTCCGGCGGATTGTCCTCTGAAGGCGGCTGGGCCGTTTGAGGTTGCTTCTCCTGCGGCTTGATCTCCGGTGGCGGTGGGGGAGCCGTCTGTTGCGGCGCCCCCGCCACGGTCCCGCCACACGCAGCGAAAAACATCAATGCGGCCGTCCCGGCGGCAGACAACAGCTTGCGTGTCACAATTAGAGTATAGCCAGCGATGGACCTCCGGGAAAAAGTAGCTCAGCTTCCCACCCTGCCCGGCGTTTACCTGTATAAAGACGCGGAAGGAACTGTTCTCTATGTCGGCAAAGCCAAGAATCTCCGCAGCCGCGTCCGCAGTTACTTCAATGAGGACCGCCTCGCCGAATCTAAAACCGGCAGCCTCATCGCCGAAGCGCATGACATTCACTTCATCCAGGTCGACAACAACAAGGAAGCGCTGGCGCTTGAGAACAATCTCATTAAGCAATACAAGCCGCGCTTCAACATCCTGCTGCGCGACGACAAGACCTATCCCTACATCAAGCTCACGGCCGAAAAGTATCCTCGCGTCTATGTCACGCGCCGCCTGCTCAAAGACGGTTCCACTTACTATGGTCCGTATTTCCCCGGCAATCTTGCTCACCGGCTGGTCCACTTCATCCATCGGCACTTCAAAGTGCCCTCCTGCAAAATCGATTTCTCACGCACTCATACCCATCCCTGCCTCCAGTACCACATCCATCGCTGTCTCGGCCCTTGCGTCTCCGGTCTGACCACCGATGAAGCCTACGCCGCCGCTGTTCGTGACGTCCGCCTCTTCCTTGAGGGCCGTCATCGCGATCTCGCTGATGACCTCGAGTTCCGGATGCAGGAAGCTGCCGGCGGCACGCGTTATGAGGAAGCAGCCGGCCTGCGCAATCTCGTCGCCACCGTCCGCGAAATGGAGGAACGCCAGAAAATGGACTCCGCCGATGGCGACAACACCGACATCTTCGCCTTCTATGCCGAACCGCCGCTTCTCGCCGTCAACCTGTTCCATCTCCGCAGCGGCAAGATCGTCGACCGGCGTGAAATGTTCTGGGAAGATCAACTCGCCTTTGACCCATCGGAATTTTTCGGTGCGCTTCTCAAGCAGGTCTATCTCAACCAGCAGTACATTCCCGGCCACATCCACGTTCCAGTCGATTTCGAAGATCGCGATGAACTCGAAGAGTTCCTCTCCGAAAAGCGCGGCCGCCGCGTCGAGATCGGCACGCCCCAGCGTGGCGCCAAGCGGGCGCTGATCGATCTCGTCGGCACGAACGCGAAACACAGTTTCGACCAGCGTTTCCGCGTTCTGAAGCCTTCTTCAAAAGCCATTCAAGAGGCGCTCCAGGACGCCTTGAACCTGCCCACCGCGCCAAAGCGCATCGAATGCTTCGACATTTCCCACATCCAGGGCACTGACAAAGTGGCCAGCATGGTGGTCTGGGAAGACGGCAAAATGAAGAAGAGCGACTATCGCAAGTTCATCATCAGGACTGTCACCGGTAACGACGACTTCGCCTCCATGCGCGAAGTTGTGACTCGCCGCTACGGCCGCCTGCAACAGGAGAAGAAACCGTTTCCAGATCTGGTAATTGTTGACGGTGGTTTGGGCCAACTTCATGCCGCCGCCGGCGCCCTGGAGGAATTGGGTATCACAGACCAGGCGCTCGCCTCTATCGCCAAGCGCGAGGAGTGGATCTACGTCTATGGCCAGGAAGACGAGCCAGTGGTGCTCGACAAGTTCTCGCCCATGCTCCACCTGGTGCAAACCATTCGCGATGAAGCTCATCGTTTCGCGGTGACGTTCCATAGGACCCGCCGCAGCGCCAGCCGCCTGACTTCGGAGCTGCATGACGTAGCCGGCATTGGACCGAAAACCGTGCAGAAACTGTTGACAGTCTTTGGCAGCCTGGAGCGTGTCCGCTCTGCTTCAGAAGGCGAAATTTCGAAAGCGATCGGCCCCGCCGGTGCGAAACGATTGCTCGATTATTTGAATGGCGCCGCCACGCCGCTGGTGCAAATCACCAACGCCACCCGGACTGCGGACGAACGAGACGCCTTATCGGCCCTCTCCGCCAGAGAGCCGGAACACGTCGGCTGATCGCCCCTGCGG
>CAJCIT010000188.1 GCA_903970405.1 Acidobacteriaceae bacterium
GAGTCCCAGAAGGAGATCCTGGTCAGGCGGTGTAGTTCAATCGCAGCAATCACATCGCGCGCCTCCAGCCTGACCACCCCGGCACGAGCCAGCACCTCGATCTTCCGCTGTGCGATCTCGGCCGAGACCCCAAGCTTCCGCGTTGCCACCACAAAATACTCTTGAAGCACTTGCAGGGACACGACGGCCGTGCCTTGCCGCAAGTGCTCGCTAAACAGGGCAATGGCTTGGGCTTGCTTCGCGGGCTCGGACGAATCGTCGGCGTAAACCAGAACGTTCGAATCAAAAAAGGCGAGTCCTTCTGGCATTTGAGGTCGCTACCGCCGTTCGTGCAATTCATCGCGGTTAAACTTCCAACCGCGCGAGTTTCCTTGCGCTGCGTAGGAGAGGTGTTCAAACTCGGAGGCATCCGCGCCGGGATCGGTTATGCCAGCCAGTCGTTCTAAGTAGCCGCGGATGAGTTGGTTAACACTTGTTCCCATTGCTTCCGCCTTCCGTCGCGCCTCCCGAACGAGTTGCTCATCGACCGAAAGCGTGAGGTTCATTTACACATTATACGTGCCCACGGAATCCGTGTAAAGGCTGGCCGCCTACGCTGTCTTTCCCATGGCCAACACAAAGTACAGAGACCGGTCAGGCCCCACGTTGCGCCAGCCATGCTCGTCATTCGACGCGACATAGGCCACGCCGCCCGGCCCAAGGC
The DNA here is from genome assembly GCA_903970405.1 of Acidobacteriaceae bacterium. GTDB lineage: Bacteria > Acidobacteriota > Terriglobia > Bryobacterales > Bryobacteraceae > CAJCIT01. The sequence goes on from CAJCIT010000188.1 coordinate 704, forward strand.
GCGTCGCCTTTCCGTTGATGGTCACTTCCATCGTGCCCTTCTGGATGAAAATCATCTCTTCATGCGGATGACGGTGTGGCGGATGCGGCGCACCGCCCGGCGGCAACTCGGTGAGGTGCACGTCCACTTGGATGCCGTTGTGCGTCAACCCGTCAAAGCAGCTCCGCGTCACATTGGTATTCGAGGGGTTCACCTGCTTAGGCATTGAGTCGAAATCGAAGGCGGCGGAAGGAAGCGTCTGGCGCTCGGCATTCGCCTGCGTGGCCGAAGCCAAGAAGGCGGGCAGCAGCAGGCTGAGATCGCGGCGAGTGGGTGACATGCCGGGCAGTATATCGAGACGCTGGAGCAGCGGCCGGGCTTGCCACACCGCTGTGCACCGGCTTTTAGCCGGTGTTGCCGGTAACGCTGTCTCCCATTTGCCGGTTCCTGATAGACTCACACAAGCGTCGGCTTTCCGCCCAACTTTAGCGCCACAATGTTGAATCGCTCCCGCCTATCGCCCACCCACCCCGAACGTCGCAGACTTCCGGTAGGCTTGGCCTCAGTACCGCTGGCCCTCCTAAGCGTGGCCGCAATGTTTGGCGCTTCAACGCCCACCGCAACAGCGCCCGCTCCTGATTTTCAGCGTCAGGTGCGGCCCATCCTCTCAGACAACTGCTTTCGTTGCCACGGTCCTGACCAGGGGAACCGCATGGCGAACCTGCGGCTGGATATCCGCGAAGGCGCATTCGCTGAGCGCAAGAATGGCGTGGTGGTGGTTCCGGGCAAGCCTGACCAGAGCCTGCTGATGAAACGCGTGATGTCTGACGATCCCGCACTCCGCATGCCGCCGGCGATGGCGCACAAAACCCTTACCGGCGATCAGAAAGACATCCTCCGGCGCTGGATTGAAGCAGGCGCCCCGTGGAAAGAGCATTGGGCCTTCATCGCCCCGATTGAGTCGCCTCTTCCTCCGGCCGATGTCCCTGCCTGGAACAAGAATCCGATAGACCGGTTCATTCTGGCGCGCCTGGAAGCCAAGGGCTTGAAGCCCAACCCCGAAGCGGACCGCCGCACGCTGATCCGCCGAGTGACGCTGGATCTCACCGGTTTGCCACCGTCGCCCGCTGAGGTGCAGGCGTTCGTGACGGACAAATCGTCCGGCGCTTATGAGAAGGTGGTGGACCGGCTGCTCGCGTCGCCGCGCTATGGCGAGCATCGCGCCCGCTACTGGCTGGACGCGGCGCGTTACGCCGACACCCAGGGCTTGCACATCGATAATTACCGCGAGATGTGGCCCTATCGCGATTGGGTGATCCAGGCATTCAACCGCAACATGCCGTTCGACCGGTTCACGATTGAGCAGCTGGGCGGCGACCTGTTGCCGAATGCCACGCTCGATCAGAAAATTGCCTCCGGCTTCCACCGCTGCAATGTTTCGACGAATGAGGGTGGAACGATTCCGGCGGAAGTGGAAGCCATCTATGCAAAAGACCGCGCCGACACCACGGGCACCGTGTGGCTGGGTCTGACAGTTGGGTGCGCGACATGCCATGACCATAAGTTCGACCCCATCTCCCAGAAGGAGTATTACTCGCTGACCTCGTTCTTCCGCAACACCACGCAGAACGCGATGGATGGCAATGTTCCCGATACGCCGCCCACGGTGATTGTGCCGCGCAAAGAGGACCGTGCGCGATGGGAAGAGTTGAATAAGCGCCGGGCGGCCTTGCTGGATAGACTTTCGAAGGCAGCGGCGAACCCCGGGCCAAGCTTCGACCAATGGCTTGCCTCTCCCCAACGGGGAACTCCCGCGTTGCCGGTTGCCGCGTCAGGTCTGCGTCAGATTGACTTGGCCGGCATAACCCTTCCAGCCGGTGCGACGCTTGGTGTTGGCCCGCCGGTTGCGCCCGCAGCGCCCGCTTTCCATTTCGCCAAGGACGCCGCCCTCACAAACACGAGCGCCACCGATTTCAACACCGATGGGGCGTTTACTGTCTCGGCTTGGGTCTACCTCCCCAAGCTCAAACAAACCTACAGCGTGGCCAGCCAGTTCGAAACGTTACCCAAGAAGGAAGGCGCCAAGCCCGGCGACGCCGCGCCGCGCCGGGGCTGGTCCCTGAAAATCAACGGCGATGGCCCGCGCTTCTTCATTGAAGACGGCACAGGCACCCACCTGCAAGCGGCCCCCGCTCCCGGCTACCAGTGGAAGGCGGAAACGTGGTAT
>CAJCIT010000189.1 GCA_903970405.1 Acidobacteriaceae bacterium
CGGCCGGGACCGGTTGCGGCTGGCTGGACTTAGGGGTAATCAGAGCGCCTCCAGCGGATGGGTAATGGGGAACCGCGGCCGGCTTCGCTTCCGATTCAGCATCCGCCTTCTGGGCGGCCAACGGATGTGCAGCGCCGAAAAGGACTAAGGCCGCCAAAGCAAGCGCAGCCGGCTGAACTGAACAACGTAACGATTTGACTGGATTCATCATTCTTCCCCTATTCGCAATCATGACCGGGTCCAAAGATAGCATGAGCATCTCTAACTTACATCCTTAGGTGCTCTGTTTTGTTGCTGCGAATCGTGCCTGACTTAAGCGCCGGCGCCTCAGAGCCACGACCGTCAGGGAGCGACCGGTTGACACGATAGGAACAACACCACCGGTCGCTCCCTGACGGTCGCGGCTCAGTAGGCGCGGGTGTGTCAGTTCGTCTCCAGGATTTTTCGCAGCCTTTCAGGGAGCGACCGGTACACCAATCTTCCAGATAGCCGACGCTCATGCTGCTGGCAGTCACCTCGGTTTTCATCCTGGAACGGATCCGCTGAGTCATAGTCCGGTTGATTCGCGCACGGTTCCGAAACAATCCAAATTCCGCGACACCCGTCAGACAAGTTACGGTCGAGAACCGCTGTGTTGCCGCTATACAAAAAAACTCTTGCCAACCGCACAACGCCATAGTAGGATTACAAACAAGTGTAGTAGGAACAGAAAATGGCCGCAACCAAGTTCACCAAGCTGGAGCTTCAGATCATGCAGGCGCTGTGGGACCAGGGAACCGCTTCCATTCGAGAAATTCAGGAGGCGTTTCCCGAACCCGGCCGGCCTTCTTACACTACCGTTCAGACTACCGTCTACCGCCTTGAACTGAAAAAAGCCGTACGCCGCGTCAAGAAAATCAGCAATGCTCACATTTTCGAAGCCGTGGTATCTCGAAGCGCGGCGCAGCGCCGGCTGATCGACGATTTGCTGGGTCTGTTCGGCGGCCGCACACAACCGGTGATGTCGCATTTGATTGAATCCGGCCGGCTTACGCTCGACGACGTGAAGGAAGCGGAGAAAGAGCTTCGAAAATTTAATAAAAAGGAAGCGCAATGATACCCGGGTACTTCACTTCGGCCTTGGCAAATCACCTCTGGCAATCCACTCTTTTTGCCTTCGCCGCGGGACTGGCTACCCTTGCATTGAGGAAGAACCATGCTCGCGCGCGCCATACCATTTGGCTCGTCGCTTCGTTGAAATTTCTGGTTCCGTTTTCGTTGCTGGTTGCTCTCGGCGGCAGCGTTCGATGGTCCCCGCCTGCGCCTGTCGCATCGGCGTCTGGATTCGTCTCAACTATGGAAGAGATCAGCCTGCCGTTCATCGCGCCGGCCACCTCGCCGGCGATCCAGCACGGTGCTGGCACGCGGTCCGGGAGCCCACTTCCGGCCATTTTGCTTACCTTTTGGGCATTTGGCTTCAGTGCAGTTGCGCTCTTCTGGTTTATTCGTTGGCGCGAGGTTCGCGCAACGGTACGCGCCGCGTCGCCGTTGCCTCTGCATTCCGATATTTCGGTGCTGTCGTCAGCCACGCTGCTTGAGCCAGGCGTCTTCGGCATCTGGCGGCCGCTCCTGATTCTGCCGGAAGGGATCGCGGATCGGTTGGAACCTGCCGAATTAGAGACCATTCTTGCGCACGAGTGGTGCCACATCCGCCGCCGCGATAATCTGGCGGCCGCGCTCCATATGGCCGTGGAGGCTGTCTTCTGGTTTCACCCTCTCGTCTGGTGGATTGGAGCGCGCCTGCTGGAAGAACGGGAGCGCGCCTGCGATGAAGAAGTGGTGCGCCTTGGCAGCGAACCGCACATCTATGCCGGGAGCATTCTCAAGATTTGCCGGTTCTATCTGGAATCGCCCGTGATGTGCGTGTCCGGGATCACCGGCGCGGATTTAAGGAGGCGAATCGTCCGTATCATGACACAGAATGTTACTAACAACTTGAGTCCGGGCAGGAAACTGCTCTTAGCAACGGCGGGAGTGCTGGCCGTGGCGGGCCCAATTGCTTTTGGTCTAGCGGGTGCACCGCAAAGTCGAGCCCAATCGCCTGCCGAGGCGCCTGCCGCATCCGCGGCCTCGCCCGCGCCCACCTTTGAAGTGGCGTCCGTCAAGCCGAACAAATCCGGCGGCAACGGCGTGCGGATCATGTTCCAACCCGGCGGACGGTTTACGGCTTCAAACGTCACTTTGAAGTTCCTCATCCGGATGGCGTATGGCGTGCAGGACTTCCAGATTACTGGAGGACCGGTCTGGCTCACTTCCGATAAATACGACATTGAGGCAAAGGCCGAAGGACCTGCCGAGATTGACATGCGCACTATGACCGACGCGCAGCGGGATGCGGACATGGATCGCCGCAAGCTGATGGTGCAGGCGCTTCTGGCGGACCGCTTCAAACTCACGCTGCACAAAGAGTCGAAAGACGCGTCGATTTATGCGCTGGTCGTCGCAAAGAACGGCCTGAAGATCAAAGAGGCGACAGCCGAAGAGTTAACGCCTCCAGACCCCAATGAACCACCGAAACCGCCGGACGCCAAGGGGAGAATGCAGGGCCGGGGAATCAGGATGGGCCTAGGGGAATTGACGGGGCAAGCAACAAAACTGTCGTTCCTGGCCGAAGTCCTGTCGAACCAAGTAGGCCGCACCGTAGTGGACCAGACCGGACTGAAGGGGGATTACGACTTTACGCTGAAATGGACGCCCGACGAAAGTCAGGGCCAAATGTTCAGAAGCCCAGGCGACGCCCCGCCTCCGTCAGATCCGAATGGCCCATCCATCTTCACGGCTATTCAGGAGCAGCTTGGGCTCAGGTTAGAGGCGAAAAAAGGTCCGGTTGACTTACTCGTGATTGACCATGCGGAGAAAGCCTCCGAAAATTAAGGGCGCTCTGATGTGGCTGGGCATCGGGTGGCTTTGCCTCTCAACCTCCCTCGCTTCCGAATACTCCGGACAAGTCGTCTTCTCCGGCTTGCCGGTACCTGGCGCAACGGTAAGCGCCACGCAAGGGGAGAAGAAGGTTGTTAGCGTCTCTGACGCCGAAGGTGTCTATACCTTCGCTGATTTGGCGGATGGAACGTGGACGCTCGCTATCGAGATGACAGGCTTTTCTCCGCTCAGCCGGCAAGTGACCGTCGCTCCGAATCTGCCCCTCGAAAAGTGGGAACTGAAGCTGGTGCCCTTCGAACAGGTAAAGGCGTTGCCGATGGGCGCGGACTCGGCACCCGCGGCCGCCACCCCGCTCAGCGATGAACCAAAGGCGCCAACGCCTACCCAGGCGACTCCAGAAACCGCAAAGACGGAAGACGAAGGCGCCAGCTCATCGGATGGCATGCTGATTAACGGCAGCAGCAACAATGGCGCGGCATCGCCGTTCGCGCAATTCGCTGGATTTGGCAATAACCGTTCAGGATCCCACGGACTATATAACGGCAGTGTTGGGATCATTGGCGATAACTCGGCCTTCGACGCGCGGTCATTCTCTTTGACGGGCCAGGATACTCCAAAGCCGGCTTACAGCCGCATCACGGGCGTGGCCACGTTGGGAGGTCCGCTCAAGATTCCGCATCTCCTCCAGAACGGGCCTTTCTTCTTCGTCGGCTACCAGTGGACGCGCAACCGCGATGCCACCGCGACGCCGGGCCTGATGCCTACCGTGGCCGAGCGGAATGGAGATTTGTCGCAAACCCCGATTTACGATCCGGCGACAGGTGTTCTATTTCCCGGTAATACCATTCCGGCAAGCCGCCTGAACCCTCAAGCATTAGCACTGCTGAACCTATATCCCACTCCGAACTTCGCGGGTAGCACGCGCTACAACTACCAGGTTCCGCTCGTGAGTGTTACGCATCAGGATGCGCTTCAATCGCGTCTCAGCAAAACACTGGGAACACGGAATCAGCTTTACGGAGGATTTGCCTTTCAAGATACGCGCACCAGCACGCCGAACCTGTTCAACTTTCTGGATACGGCCGGCGTTTTGGGAATAGCGGCTAACGCGAACTGGTCACATCGGTTTGGGTCGCATCTTTTTATGAATGCGGGATACCAGTTTAGCCGCTTGTCTACGCGCGGAACATCGTATTTCGAAAATCGCGAAAACGTTTCGGGTAACGCGGGCATCGCGGGCAACGATCAAGCCCCCGTGAACTGGGGTCCGCCAAGCCTCAGCTTCTCAAGCGGAATCGCCGGACTTTCCGACGGCCTGCCGTCTTCGAATCATAACCAGACAGGCGCGGTGTCGGATTCGATGTTATGGCATCGCGGCCGCCATAACATCACGTTTGGCGGCGACTTCCGCAGGCAGCAGTTCAATTATCTGTCCCAAGAGAACCCCCGCGGCGCCTTTGGCTTCACGGGCGTCGCCAGCGGGTCTGATTTCGCGGACTTCCTGCTTGGCGTTCCCGATACCGGTTCCATCGCCTTCGGCAACGCCGATAAGTACTTTCGTGAATCGGTCTATGATGCTTACTTAACAGACGACTGGCGCGTCAGTCCCGAACTTACAGTGAACGCGGGTGTTCGCTGGGAATACGGCGCGCCCATTACGGAGCTTTATGGCCGATTGGTGAACCTCGACGTGGTGCCAGGATTTTCGGCGGTAGCTCCCGTAGTGGCAAACGATCCCATTGGCCCACTCACCGGCCAGCGCTATCCGGCCTCGCTGATTCGGCCTGACAGACGCGGTGTTGAGCCGCGAATTGGAATTGCGTGGCGGCCTCTCTCCGGTTCCTCCCTGGTTGTCCGGGCCGGATACGGGGTTTACTACAACACTTCGGTCTATCAAACCCTTGCCACGCAAATGGCGCAGCAAGCGCCTCTTTCGAAGAGTTTGAGCGTCGCTAACAGCGCCGCCAATCCACTCACTTTGGCTAATGGATTCAATGTCTCACCAGCCACCACTGCCGACACCTATGCGGTAGACCCGAATTTCCGCCCAGGTTACGCACAAAACTGGCAACTGGCGATGCAACGAGACTTGCCGGGATCCCTGCAAATGACGGCGACTTACTTAGGCATCAAAGGAACGCGCGGATTGCAGGAGTTCCTTCCGAATACCTTTCCCCTGGGGGCCTTCAGCCCATGCCTGAGCTGTCCCAAGGGATTCGTTTACCTCAGCTCAAATGGCGACTCAACTCGCGAAGCAGCGCAAATCCAGTTGCGGCGCAGGCTGCACAATGGGGTTACGGCAACCGTTCAGTATGTTTTCTCGAAATCGATCGACGATGACGCCACCCTCGGCGGCCAGGGCTTCACGCTGACCCAGAGCGCGTCGGGCACCGGTAACGGCTCACCCAGCACGACGCTGATGCCGCCTACCGCGGGTAGCCAGCCCAATGCAATGGTGGCTCAAAACTGGCTCGATCTCAACGCCGAAAGAAGTCTGTCGAACTTCGATCAAAGGCACGTTGTCAATGCTCAGATACAGTACACATCGGGCATGGGGGTGGCCGGTGGGACTCTGTTGACTGGTTGGCGGGGTGCGCTAATAAAGAACTGGACCGTTGCTACGCTGATCGGCGCCGGCAGCGGTCTTCCGGAGACTCCTACACTCCCGACACCCGTAAATGGCACGGGAGTCATTGGGCCGCTGCGGCCTGAATACACGGGCGCTTCGATTTACGCCGCCCCGCCGGGTCTGTTTCTGAATCCGGCGGCTTACACGCTTCCGCTCGCCGGTCAGTGGGGGAACGCTGGAAGAAATTCCATCACCGGTCCTGCCCAATTCACGTTGAATGCTTCGATGGGGCGCGTTTTCCGGGTGAACGATCGATTCACTTTGGAGCTGCGGATCGATTCCGCCAATGCGCTGAACCACGTTACTTTCGCTAGTTGGAACACAGCCGTGACTAACGCTCAATTCGGGTTACCCACGGCGGCGAATGGCATGCGAAGCTTGCAGACAACCCTGCGCTTGAGGTTCTGACGACATGCGCGCAGTTACTGTGTCTTTGCTGTGCTTAGCAGTTGCCAGCGCGCAGCAGATAGGGCAGAACACCCAACCCGTCGGCACTGGGCCAGCCACGTTCACCGCCAGTGCACAGTTAGTGATAGAGACCGTTGTGGTTACCGGCAAGAACGGCGTTCCCGTGACAGGACTCACCGCGAACGACTTCATCGTCACCGAAAATGGCGTCCCCCAAACCATTCGCATCTTCGAACATCAGGATCTGCCAAGAGATCCGGCCGCGGCGCCCACGGTTCGATCGGAGCCCGAGCATATTCATATCTTCGACAAGTTGGGGACCACCCACATCTCGCCCGAGACAAGTGGCAGCATTCGCTACAAGGACCGGCGTCTGTTAGCGCTTTACTTCGACGTCACCGCCATGCAGCCGCCGGACCAGATCAGGGCCTTGAACGCGGCGAAGACATTCATCCGGACACAAATGCAGGCCCCCGATCTGATGGCGATCATGCGGTATACGGGTGGAGCGGTGGAGGTATTGCAGGACTTCACGGACGACCGCAACCGCCTCTTGAGCATCATTGGAACAATGATTGTAGGCGAGCGGGAGGGCTTGGATGTATCCACAAGCGACGCCAGTGCCGCGGACGCCGGCGCCGCCTTCGGTCAGGACGACAGTGAGTTCAACATCTTCAACACTGACCGTCAGTTATCTGCGTTGCAAACCGCCGCTGGCATGTTGGGGCAGCTCAATGAAAAGAAATCGCTGATTTACTTCGCGGGCGGACTCCGGCTAAGCGGCCTGAACAACCAGGCGCAACTGCACGCCACCATCAATGCCGCCATCCGGGCGGGCGTGTCGTTTTGGCCGATTGACGCGCGCGGCCTGGTGGCTGAAGCTCCGCTCGGCGACGCAACGAAGGGCTCACCCGGTGGAATCGGGATGTATACCGGCAACTCGGCTCTGGCGGCGGCAACGAACTTTCAGCAATCCCAGGACACTCTCTATACGCTGGCGTCGGACACAGGTGGCAAGGCGCTGCTGGATTACAACGATTTGACAAAGGGAATCGTGCAGGCGGAACAGGCCGTCACCAGTTATTACATCATTGGTTACTACACAACCAACACGGCGTTGGATGGCAAATTCCGGCGTGTCAAAATCACGCTCACGGCCGGTCTCTCCGCTAGCCTCGATTACCGCCAAGGCTATTACGCCGGTAAGCAATTCAGCAAATTCACATCGGTCGACAAGGAACGGCAGCTTGAAGACGCCCTGATGCTGGGCGACCCCATCACAGAACTCACCATCGCCATGGAAGTGGATTACTTCCAGTTGAATCGGGCTGAGTATTTCGTGCCAGTGGTGGTGAAGATTCCGGGGCGCGAATTGGCCCTTGTCAAGCGGCGCGGAGGCGAACGCACGCTCATCGATTTCATTGGAGAGGTGAAAGACAATTACGGCTCAACTATCTCCAATGTGCGCGATAAAGTAAACATCAAGCTGAGTGACTCCACCGCGAGCGAATTAGCCAAACGGCCCATCGAGTACGACACCGGTTTCACTCTCCTTCCTGGCAAGTACTCCATCAAGTTTTTGGCGCGGGATGACGAGACGGGCAGAATCGGCACCTATCAGACCAGCTTTCTCATCCCCAACCTAAGTAAAGAGGAGCGTCGGATACCCATCAGTTCGGTGGTATTAAGCAGCCAGCGTGTCGATTTCAAGGACGCCCTGTACAACGCGGTGAAGGATAAAGCCCAGAAGGAAGAACCCAGTAATCCTCTGGTCGAAAACGGCCAGAAGCTGATTCCCAGCGTGACGCGAGTCTTCAGTAAGAGCCGGGAGATGTTTATCTACCTTCAGGCCTACGAACCGGGGATTGACAGCTCTCGGCCGTTGATTGCGTTCGTGAGCTTCTACCGAACTCATGAAAAGGCATGGGAGAGTCAGCCGCTGAAGGTGACGGAAAGCTTGAAGAATCGCCTGAAGACCATGCCGGTAAAATTCGGCATCGGGCTGGAGGCGCTGCCGCCTGGGAAGTATGACTGCCAGGTGTCGGTCCTGGACTCGACTGGGCAGAAGGCCGCATTTTGGCGCGCCCCGATCGCCGTTGTGCCGTAACTCCTGCCGGTTCGGCTAGCCATCTCCAACCTGCTTAACACGGGCGCTCATAGCGACCGCCTCCGTTGGCGCCTCTCTCAGGAACGATTAGGTTTTTTCCGATGCCGGTGAGCGTCGTCCACACGTTTGGGGGCAAATCTTCGGTTCAGTTGCGATCCCTCACGCGAAAAAATGACCAACATCCTGGAAGGACCGTAAAGGAATCTTGCGTAGGCGTCGATTAGCTGTCGAAGAATTAGCACCCATGGTCCAAACGCGATCCCGGCAGGTGCCAGAGGGTTCCAACTCTTGGGGGTCTAGTAATGGCGGTGCGCAAGGAAGAGCAACGGTTCAACCGTACTTAGCTTGCCGAAAAGGAATTGACGATGCAGACGACTGACACACCCACAAACGGCGCTCGTGTTGCGCCAAACCGCTTGGCTTTGAACCGCTTAGGAGCACAAAAAAGCCCGGCCTCATCTGGAAGGAAGATTGCGGAGCTAAACGGGGGCGGCGGAGATCTGGCCCAAAGCCGCTTCGCCGCCAAGAAATTGGCGGAGGATAAGGCGCGCGCGCGCACCCTTGCCCGCGCGCAAGCGGTGGCGGAGAAATTGTCGGCGGCTGCCGACCAGGTGGCGGCAGCTATCAGCGAAGCCACCGGCGCCGTTGAGGAGTTGGAAAAGACGATGCATTCCATCGCGGCTGGGGCAGAGGAAGCGTCGGCGGCAGCCGAGGAGTCGCGGGCCGCGATTAACCAGATCGAGAAGGCTGCCAACGTTGCCAATTTACTCGCCGAGAAGTCGGTGCAGAGGGTGAATGAACTGCAAGTACTGGCGAAATCGACGACGGAGGACATTAATGCCCTGATTCAGGGCGTGGCCGGCGCCGCGGAAGCCAATATGGAATCCGCCAAAATGATCGCCGAGTTGGAACGCCAGTCCGAAGAGATCGGAAAAATCGTCCATGCCGTCACTCGGATCGCTGACCAGACCAATTTGCTGGCCCTCAATGCGGCGATTGAAGCGGCTCGGGCGGGGGAACACGGAAAAGGATTCGCCGTGGTGGCCGATGAAGTTCGGAACCTGGCCGAGATCAGCGAAAAGAGCGCGCGCGGCATTCAAGAAGTGGTTAACGAGATCCAGAACCAGGTCAAGGTCGTCTCAAGCGACACCGAAACGGCCGGCAAGAAGGGCCGCGAGGAGGCAGAAAAGGGCAAGGTCATCACGCAGAGTTTGACCGCGATTGCCGCCGACCTGGACGAGGTCCAGAACAATTGCGTTGAGATCAGAAGAAACGCTTCCGAGGCTCTGAGCGGAGCAAGAAAATACTTGAAGGGCGCCGAGGAAATCGCCGCCGCTACCGAAGAATCCTCGTCGGCCTGCCAGGAAGCTCAGAAATCGACCCAGGAGCAGTCCAAGGCCTACTCCGAAATGAGTGAAGCTGCGCGATCTCTCGCCGAGATGGCGGAATCGCTCAAGACGTCCACGAACGCTCAGAAATCCGCCGAAGAGCTGGCGGCAACCGCCGAGGAGCTCTCGACCAACGCAGATCAACTGAAGGCATCCTCGCAACAGATCTCCACCGCCATCGAACAGATCAATAAGGGGGCGGCCATTCAAGCAAAAACGGCCGAAGAGTCGAACACGTTGGGCGCTCAACTGTTGCACTCGGCCCAGGGAATGGGACAACGCGCCGAGCAGAGTTTCGAAAAAGTGGTCGGCACCCAGAAACTCCTCACCGCTTGTAGGGTGAATATCGACGAATCCATTTACAACATTGGCAGGAGCGCGGACGCGTCGGCTGAATCGGCGAAGAACATTCTGGAACTGCAGGAGCGGACGCGCCGGATCGACAAAATCGTGGACGCCATTGTGATGGTGACCGTGCAAACGAAAATGCTGGCCGTGAATGGGAACGTGGAAGCAGCGCGAGCCGGAGAATTCGGACGTGGCTTCTCCGTAGTGGCCGGCGATATTCGTTCTCTCGCCAATGAGAGCAGCGAAAACGCAGATCGAATCAAGGACCTGGTGAGAAACGTTCAAGGCCAGATCGCCAAGGTTGCCACAGACATTGAACTGGCGGGAACCAAGGCCCGGAACGAAGTGGATCGGGCCAAGGCTTCGACGGCTAACCTGGAGCGGGTTTCGAAGGAAGCGGACGCGATGGTAGGTGACATCCGGGAAATAACCAAGGGGGTAGCTGAGTCCGGAGTCGGACTCGAACAGGCAGGCAAAGCCAGCCGGCAGATCGCCGTCGCGGCCGAGGAGACTTCGCGCGCTTCCACGGAAGCGTCCGGCGCATCGGAGCAGGCGCTGAAGGCTGCGCAGGAGATTGCCCAGGCCGTGGAAGATATAGCGTCGCAGGCCGATGAGTTGCAGAACGGCTAGGGAGATTCAGGAAACCACCATGCCAACTGAAACGCTTCAGCCATCCTCCGGCCTTAAAGACGAAAGCCAGTTCGTCACCTTTCTCCTGAAAGACGAAGAGTTCGGCTTTGACATCATGTCCGTCCAGGAGATCATTCGCCTCCCCAAGATGGCCAAGGTGCCGCGTGTGCCCTCTTACGTGGACGGCATAGCCAACCTGCGCGGCGTAGTGCTGCCGGTGATCGACATGCGCTCTCGCTTCGGCATGGAGCGCATGGCGGAAACCGACCGCACCCGGGTCCTGGTTGTCGATGTGGACGGCGTTAGGACTGGTTTGCGAGTGGACCGCGTCAAGCAGGTGACTCGCGTCATGCGAAGCGAAGTCGAGCCCCCTCCCGCGACAATCCGCGGGACATCCTCGGAATATCTGGAAGGAGTAGTGAAACTCGACAAAGGGCAACGAATCATCATGGCTCTCAGCGCGGCCCACGTCTGCGAAATCGGCCTTCCGGCGAAGGCGGTAAAGGAAGGCTCGGCGCCAGGCGCGGAGGGCGAACAACGCGGTTCAGCGAGGGATGCGGCCCATGCCGGCACCGGCGTCCAAAAGCTGGTGACATTTCGGATCGCGAAGGAAGAGTTCGCTTTCCCGATCGAGCACGTCCGGGAAATTCTGCGTGTCTCGACTCCCAATGAAGTTCCCGGCGTGCCGGAGTATGTGCTGGGGGTGTTGACAGTCCGCGGCCAGCTCCTGCCGGTGATCGATCTGCGGCGTTTGCTGCGGCAGCAGTCCTTGGCCGATGACTTCGCCGGCCGGTGCTGTTCGCTGAGAGAGGCGTACGAACGGTGGATCGCGCAAACGGAGAAATCGCTGGCGGCGGGCTCACCGTCGAAAATCGACGCCTCAATCACCGAAGACCTGCGCGGGTGGCTGGCCGAAACCAACAGTTCCAGCCAGTCGCTCATGGAGGCGCTTTCCTCGGCACGCGGCCTGAACGAAAGAGTAACCAAGCAACTCAGGGCGCGGATGAAGAGCCTGGAGAAGGACGACGAGGAAGGGGCGCGGGCCGCGGGCGAGGACGTTCTCTTGGGAGGCCGCGAAACAGTGGCCGCACTACTTCGGTTTGAAGAACTAATCGCTACGCACATTCAGGAGGATCAGCGCATCATCGTGGTGGATGCCGAAGGAACGGTTCTTGGATTGGTGGTCGATCACGTCCACGAGGTCTTGAACGTTCCCAAGAGCTTGGTGGAAGCGCCTCCTCGCATCGCCTCGGAGGGCGGGATGGAATTGTCCGGGGTCGCGAAACTCAACGGCGGCGCTCGGCTTCTGATGCTGCTGGAAGTGGGCAACCTCCTCAAAGACGGCCGCCTGCGCGACGTCAAGGATGTCTCCGTCAGGCACGGCGTCAATCACTTCGGCGTCAATCGGCTTGAAATGGGGAAGGGCGAGATGAAAGATTCGAGTTCAGACGGGCAACTGAGTGAAATGCAGTTGGTGACCTTCATGCTTGGCGAGGAGGAGTATGGCGTGCCGATTTCACAAATCCAGGAAATCGACCGGCTCGCCAAAATCACCAAAGTTCCGAACGCGCCCGCCTTTATCGAAGGCATCACGAACCTTCGCGGCGAGGTGATTCCGGTGCTCGACACCAGGAAGCGGTTTGACCTCGAAGCGAGAACGCCGGACGACCGGTCCAGGATCATCATTGTGGATCTGGGCGGAGTGAAGACTGGCTTGGTTGTCGACTCCGTCCGCCAGGTGATGAACCTCGCTCGGAAGGACGTCGCACCGCCGCCCGAGGCGATCGGCGCCGGCGGTCCTCAGCAGTTTATTTCCGGCATTGGCAAGGTGGATGCGGGCAAACGAATGATCGTGCTTCTGGATGTCGAGAAGATTCTGTCGCGCCAGGAGCGGGCCCATCTTTCCGAGATTGCTTCGTAATCATCCGAGAGAAGGCCGGCCGGCTTATCGAGGCCCGGCTTCTACAAAGTCATGGACAAAATACGCGTACTAGTAGCGGACGATTCCGCTTTAATGCGGCAGACTCTCCGGCGAATCATCGCGGAGTCGGCGGATCTTGAGTTGGCTGGAATGGCCCGCGACGGCGAGGACGCCATTGCGAAGGCCCGCGAATTGCGTCCCGACGTCGTCTCAATGGATATCAATATGCCGAAGCTCGATGGAGTTTCGGCGCTTCAGGCAATCGTCCACGAAAGAATCTGTCCGGTGGTGATGCTGTCATCGTTAACCCAGGAGGGCGCCCAGACAACCTTTGAATGCCTCGAATTGGGAGCATTCGATTTTGTCGGCAAGCCCGACGGGACGGTTTCGAGCAATCTCGGCGCGGTAGCTAGGGAGTTGATCGCAAAACTGAGAGCGGCCGCATCGCAGGGCACGGTCCGGCAATTGACGCGAAACCGGCAGCGGCGGAATACGAGCCGCGCGCCGATTCGCGAGTCTTTTACGAAGGTCACGCGAGCGACGGCTGTCGCAATCGGAATTTCGACAGGGGGGCCCGCGACTCTCCAGGAGGTGCTGCCGCTGATACCCGCGGACCTCCCGGCCAGCCTGTTCCTGGTCCAGCACATGCCGCCGAGCTTCGTATCCTCCTTTGCCAAGCGCCTCGGACAATCCTGCTCACTGAAGGTTGTCGAGGCAAGTTCAGGCATGGCCGTCGCGCCCAGCACTTGTTACGTGGCCCCGGGCGGATTGCATCTTTGCCTTCACCGAAAGGCCACTGGCGAGGTCGTGATCCGGACGCCGGCAACCCCACCGACTTTATTCGTCCCCTCGGTGAGCGTGATGATGGAATCGGTCTTGAAGATATACGGAAGCGACACGATCGGCGTCCTGATGACCGGCATTGGAGACGACGGAGCCGATCAAATGGTGGCCATTAAGAACGCCGGGGGCCAAACCATTGCCGAAAGCGAAGAGACGGCCGTAGTGTACGGAATGCCCCGGGAAGCCTTTGAGCGAGGCGGAGCTTCCGTCGTGGCGCCGAGCCATGAGGTCGCGGCGCACATTGTCAGGGCCGTGCGGAGGCCGGCATGAGCATCTTCACCGAGTGCGCCGCTAGATTACAGAGCTCCGACGAAGTAGAGCGCGCTTATGCCGCTGAGGATCTCGGCTACCTCAATACCTCGGAGGCGGTCGCGCCGTTGATCCAGCGGCTGGAACGAGAGCCATCGCCGGTCGTGAGGGACACAATCCTCCAAGCTCTCGCCCGGATTGACGCCGACGAAGCGATTGAGGGGTCCATCAGTCTATTCGCGAGCGATGATGCGCAAATCAGGAATCTGGCGGTCAGTGTATTGAGGCTCAAGGGCGGCCGCCCAGTTCCCTTCCTTAAGACCGTGATGGAAAGTGGCGGCCAGGATGAGCGGAAATTTGTTCTCGACGTGCTTAGTGGCATCGATGCCCCCGAGGCCGGAGAGATTTACGCCGCTGCGCTTTCTGACAATGACCCGAACGTGCTGATCACGGCAGTGGAGAACCTGGGGCGAATTAAGGCCGTCGAGTTCCGAAGCCAGGTGGAGCAACTCGTCCTGTACGGCGGACACCCCATGCTGCTTGCGGTGTGCCTTGAGGCCCTAGCTGTTCTCGGCGATGGATCGTCCTTGGCGTCGATTCAGAGCCGTTTCCCCGACCTGACAGCTTTGCCGGACTTTCTGCTTCCTTCCTGTCTAAAAGCACTGGCTGCGCTGGGAACGGAATGCGAACTTGCGGATCTTGCCAGGCTATTTCTTCGGAAGCATTCTCGACCGCGTTCGATGGTCTTCGGGGCGTTGATGGCGATTCATGAACGTCTTGACCCGCACGGCCCGGCGCTTGGTCCGGGAGGAGACGTGCTCGCCGGATTACAAGAGGTAACTGAGAGTGACGAGCATCCTCTGTGCCGCTATCAGGCGGCGCGAGTTCTCGGCTTTTGGGCTGACCGGCCGGAGGTCTTCAAATTCCTGAGGTCCAGCCTTGAGAGCACAGAGAGTATGGTTCGCCGGGGGGCCTCGGAATCGCTCCAGGTACCGGCTTTCGAAGCAGACGGCGGCCAAGTTCCGGAGACGCCGGGCGGCACACCATGACAGATCTATCGCTTGACCAATTCCAGAAGCTGACGAGCACGATCTATCGTAAGCTGGGTCTGCATTTCGACGACAAGAAGATCTACTTCCTGAAAACCAGGGTCGCCAAGCGCATGGCGGCGCTCGGTATCGACGACCCTCAACAATACGTTTTCCTGATCAACTACGCAGACCGTGAAGGGGTCGAGATGCAGCAGCTCGCGAATCTCATCACGACGAACGAAACCTACATGTTTCGCGAATATGAACAGTTGCAGGCTTTCGCCAATCACTGTCTGCCCGAAGTACTGGCGGCCAAACATGCCCGGGGAGACAAGACTTTGAGGATATGGTCCGCGGGTTGCTCCTCTGGGGAGGAACCGTACACGCTTGCGATGATCGTTCAGGAAGTCTTCCCGCAAGTATCGACCTGGACTTGTGAGATTGTGGCCACCGACGTCGACGAAAACATGCTGCGCAGAACGCGGGCTGCGCTCTATGGGGAACGATCGGTCAAGGAAGTACCCGACCAATTGCGCGCGAAGTATCTGGTTGAACGCGGCGAGGAATACGTGGTCCGGCAGAGAACCGCCGCGCTTGTCGAAGTACGTCATCTGAACCTGAACGATCGTTTGGCCATGCGGACCATGAAGAACTTCGATTTTGTTTTTTGCCGGAATGTTCTGATTTATTTCGACGATATCTCCCGAAAAGCGGTGGTCGATCACTTCCACACCGCTTTAAACAAAGGCGGATACGTCTTCCTCGGCCATTCTGAATCAGCCGGGCGCATAACTCCTGCGTTCCGGTTAAAGCGCTTCGAGAATCACCTCGTTTACATGAAGGAATAGCACTTGAGTATGACGAAAACAATCCTTATCGTGGATGACTCAAACTTTGTCAGGAATTACCATGCGTACATCCTGGAACAAGCGGCGTTTCACGTGATTACAGCGGTTGACGGCAGCGACGGACTGGAAAAGTTGTACCGGAACGGCTGCGATCTGGTGCTCACTGACGTCAACATGAGCAACATGGACGGCTATGAGTTCATCCGCCGTGTCCGTTCAGACCAACAGTATACGGCGCTTCCGATCATTATCGTGTCCACCGAAAGCGAGGCCAAGGACAAAACAAAAGGATTTGAGGCGGGAGCAAATCTTTACCTTGTAAAGCCGTGTACGCCGGAAACGATACTTGAGAACGTGCGGATGGCTTTGCTCGCCGCTTAAGGGTGCGGAGACTTCAGGAGGAGTGTGGTGGCATTTTCAATGACGCGTGAGGAGGGGCGCCAAATTCTGACGTTGGAAGGCTCGGTGACCGTTCGGGACGCCCGGAACTTGGCGGCGGCGGTGACAGAGTCTTACGAAGAAGGTACTCCTCTGGCGGTCGAGACCGGAAAGCTGGAGGATATCGATACTTGCATTCTGCAGTACCTGTGTTCCCTGCGGAAGACCGTCGATGAGCTTTCGTTTGAGAATCCCCCGGAGGCATTCTTGAACGCGCTGGACCGGCGGCAGTTACGCCATTTCCTTCTCGGCGCGCGGGAGGATCTGTGAAAACAATCCTGACGGTGGACGATTCGGCAAGCCTCCGCCAAATGACGAGCATGGTTCTTCGCGGCGCCGGATACGACGTGATCGAAGCCGTCGACGGAGTGGACGCCTTGTCGAAACTGAACGGGAGAGAGTTGGACATGGTTCTCACCGACCTCAATATGCCGAACATGGATGGTCTTGAGTTCACGCGAAGAGTTCGAGCCACTCCGCAATACAAGTTCGTCCCGATTGTTCTGCTGACCACGGAATCGCAGGCGGAAAAGAAACAGGAAGGCAAAGCAGCCGGCGCCACGGCCTGGATCGTCAAGCCATTCGACCCGGAGCAATTGTTGGCGGTAGTGAGAAAAGTCCTGCGTTGACGATGGCAAGCGCGCGTCTGCGCCGCGGCATCCAAGGTCTTGGAACTCCGGCTGTCTCGGCCATGGCGGACCAGTCCCTTGCTCGCGCGATGTTCGGAGAGAGAAGAGATTTGGAAAGGCCGTGGGAAAGATGTCAAGCGATGTCCTGGAGCAAATGCGGACCGCATTCAAGGCTGAAGCTCTGGACCTGCTCATTGAACTCGATTCTTCGCTCCTGGCGCTGGAGGAAAAGTCCGGCGACCCAGCGCTCGTGCACCGCGTTTTTCGGGCCATTCACACTCTGAAGGGATCGGGTGGCACGGCGGGATTCAAGCACCTGGCGCGCTTCACCCACACGGTGGAGGAGGTGTTTGACCTGGCTCGGGGCGGCCATCTGGCGGTGACGGCGGAACTGGTAGACTGCGGGCTCAAGGCCTGCGACGTCATCCGTCTCATCCTCGGCGAAACGGCGGACGCAACGGTTGCCGGCGAGGAAGACGTTGTCCGAGCGCTGTCGCAACTGCTGCCGGGCGCCGCTGAGTACCCCGCCTCGAAACCAGGCGCCGCGGCCGCTGCGCCCCTTGGCCAATCCGCCCCGCCGGGGGGAGCCACGCGTCAGGCAGCCTATGAAATCGTCCTGAAGCCGAAGCGGAGAATCTTCTATTCGGGCGCGGACCCGGTCACCTTGCTCGACGGCCTCCGATCGCTCGGCCAGGCTCATATCACGGCTCAGATGGAGCAGGTCCCGGCGCTCCGCTCGCTCGATCCCGAACAGTGCTACTTGTGGTGGAAAATCCTCCTGGTCACCGGCGCCGGCCTGGCGGCAATCAGGGACGTCTTCGTATTTGTGGAAGAGGAGTGTGAACTAAGCGTCCAATTATTGGAAGACCAGGCCGGGGCGGTCGCCATCCTTGGCTCGGTTCCGCCGGAATCGCTTCAGCTCTTCAAGGCGGAATGCGAGGATCTGCTGCAGCAAATCGAGAACGAAGCGCTTTCGCTTGAAAAGCGCCCCGCTTCAAAGGATAGCCTCGACGCACTTTTTCGGGGCGTTCACAGCTTGAAGGGGAATGCCGGCGTGCTCCTCGGCCAGGTGGAGGCGCCACTTCCGGAAGATCACCCGTTGCCCCTTCTGCACCGCGCCTCGCACGGGCTTGAGTCGCTCCTCCATCCCTTTCGAGGTGCGGACGCCCCACCCGTCCCGGCGCGGACCGTTCAAACGGCGCTCGAGACGTGCGACGCCATCCGCACGCTCTTCGGAAGTTTGGCACAAAACGCCGCTGGATCGCTCGCCTCGCTAAAGCTCTTGGAGAGATTAGGAGCGCGGGGCGATCTGAGCGAGACGCCGGACACCGTGCGTTCCGCGGCGTTTCTGAACACAACGTCGCAGTGCGTGGAGACGATTGCGAGGTGCTTCCATCGCCTGGAGATGGGCAACGAAGAAAAAGGGCCGGTGCTTGAAACATACCGCCGCAGTGTGAGGACACTCTCGGCCGCCGCGCAATATCAGAAGTGCCCGGAACTCGAAGCCCCCCTGGCTGAGCAACTGCAAATCCTGGACGCCGCCATTCGCAGCGGCGCGCCCTTGGCCCGTGCGGAGCGAACATCGCTTGACAAAGCGTTTCGATCGGTGTGCTCGATTCTCGATCGCCTGGACCCCGCCGGCTCGAGTCCAATGACCTCTGATCCGAGCAACGCACCCCAAAAAGCGCCGGCTGATGAGCGCCATCCCGTGTCCACCTCAACCATTCGAATCGACCAGGAGAAGCTCGACCGCCTCATGCGTGTTGTGGGAGAACTTCTGGTGGCCCGCGGGGCATTCCCGCTGCTAGTGCAAAAGCTGAATGAAGGTTCCGACGCCGCTGGAGTGGCGAGGGATCTGAAGGAAGCCGGTGCGGCGATATCGCGCATTTCCGGCGAGCTGCAGACCAGCGTGATGTCGATTCGCATGCTCCCTGTGAAGACTGCGTTCCAGAAAATCCCGCGCCTCGTTCGGGATCTGGCTCGTTCGCTCGGAAAGGAAGTCCGGCTCGTCATCGAGGGTGAAGGAATCGAGCTCGATAAGACCATCCTTGAGCAGATCGGCGACCCGCTGGTTCATGTGATCCGTAACTCCGTGGACCACGGCCTCGAAACCCCGCCAGAACGGCTGGCGGCAGGGAAAGACCCGTCCGGACAGGTAACGCTTCGCGCTGCTCATGAAGCTGGAGGCGTTGTCATTGAAGTGGCTGATGACGGGCGCGGGCTCGATGCGGCCGCTCTCAAACGCAAGGCCGTGGAAAATCGCCTGGTGACCGAAGAAGCCGCCGCCGCAATGAGCGAGGAGGCCGCTTTCCAACTGATTTTCCTGCCCGGGTTGTCGACGGCCGCTAAGGTCACTGACGTTTCGGGCCGCGGCGTGGGGATGGATGTCGTTCGCAGCAACATCCGCAACCTTCAGGGCACGGTCGAGATCCGGTCGAGGCGCGGATTCGGCACCGCCCTGCGCATCAAGCTGCCCACCAGTCTAATGATTTCGAAGGGCATCCTGCTGGAAGCGGGAGGAGAGGAGTACATCCTGCCGTTGAGCAATATTTGCGACATGGTGAAGATGCCCAGAGCGGAGGCCCATCAGTATCGGGATCTGAAGCTGGCGCAGGTTCGCGGCAGAATATACCCCATCTTTTCATTGGCGGATCTCTTGGGTCTTACCCCCTCTCGGGAACCAGATCTTTCTATCGCCATTGTGGAGGCCGGCGCCTCAAAATACGGCCTCTCGGTAGATCGCTTTGTCACGGAACTGGAAGTGTTGGTCAAACCGTTGACGGGAGGCCTGGAGAAATGCAAGGAGTTTCAAGGCGCCGCCATCATGGGCGATGGCCGGGTGGTCCTTGTTCTGAATGCGCTCGAATGCCACTGCTTGGAACAAACGCATGCGGCCCGTTGATTCGTCCCAGCCAGGCTGGAGCGAGACTCTGGCGCAGGCAGCCGCCGGTTTGGAGCTTCTGAATCGGGACACGGAGCGGGAATTCGCCGCTATTGGCGGACGCCTGGCGGATTTCATGCGGACGGCGAACTTGATTTCAGCGGACCTCGCCGATTTGGGAAGTTCGATCTCGGGCGACCGCGCGCTTGCCACGTCGCGGGCGTTAAGGTCCGCTTTGGAACTCTCCGACCGGATGAACGTGCGCGCTGGGGAGACGAACCGGCAGTTGGACAAAATGCGCCGGGAAGCGGCTCATCTTAAGCTGGCTTTGGCCTCCTCCAGCGGAACTGTCGCGAGCTTTCAGTGCCTCGGAATACTCACGCGGATTGAAACGGCGCGGCTCGGAGGCGCCAGCGCTGACTTCGGCAGCTTGGCCGAAGACGTGAAATTTCTGACGCGGAATATTCAGACGAAGGTGGAGAGCGCGCTGGAAACGGCGGCCGATCTGATTCCGCGGGTGGAGACCGCGCTCCGCGACGCGTCCGCCATCCAGAAGGAGCAGATGAGGGACCTTCCCTCCGTCATTTCGAAGGCCTTGGCCAGCCTCGCGTCATTCGACGAAATGCAGGAGAGAGGGCGCGCCGCGTCGGCTCGATTGGAAGCGCAGTCTGGCGAAATAGCGAATGCCTTCAGGCGGCTGATCATCTCGATTCAATTCCAGGACATTACCAGGCAGCAGGTGGAACACGTAATCGGCGTGCTGGGCCGTCTGCGCGCCGAATCGGGAGCACAAAGCAGCGGCGATTCCCCCGACCGCCCACCCGTGGCCATGGTCCTCCAGCTGCAGTCCCTGCAACTCGGGGGCGCGAGTGAAAAGTTCGCTTCGTCCGCGGCAACCATCGCCGCTGCCTTAACTGACATCGCCACAAACGTTCGAAACATGGGCGGCGAAAGCGCCGGCATATCCAGTCTTTCAGGTAGTGGCCGGCAGGCATCCATTGTTCTACTGGAAAGGGAATGTGACGGCATCCTCACGAGTCTTTCCCGCTGCGCCGCGGCCGGCGGAGCCACCAGGGCGACGGCGGGGCGATTGTCCGATGCCGTCATCCGGATGAGCGAATCAATTGAACAGATCAGGTCCATTGAAATCGAGATGCAGAAGATCGCCATGAATTCGCGCATCAGCGCCGGCGCGTTGGGCGAATCCGGAAAAGCGCTCAGCGCCTTGGCCGATGCAATGAAGGAACTGGTCTTCGAGTCGCAGTCCGGTACGCGGGTCTTGGTACAGACGCTCGGCGCGATGAGTGAGGCAACCGCCCAGTTGTGTGAGCAGACTCCCGAGGCCGAAGCGGAACAGCAGGCCTTGGACGGACATATGCGGAGCATGCGCGCTTCATTCTCCGAATTACACGCCTCGAGCGATCGCAGTGTGGAGCAGATCGCGCGGGTGGCCGGTTGCAGTTCACGCTTGTGTCAGGATCTCGCCGGCCTGCTTCTGAATTTTTCCATCGGCACACTCTTCGCGGAATCGATCGGCCATGTCCGCGGGCTATTGGCCAGAATCGGAGAAGAGTCGAGGGCGCTTTCGGGCGGCGGCGGCCCGCCCGCGGACGTCGACTTTTCTGAGTTCGCGGCCCGCTATACAATGGACGCCGAAAGGGTGATTCATGGACGCCTCGCCGGAACGGGAAATGAGGTTGTCGCATCCATTCAGCCGCAAGTCGAAGCCGGGGATAACATCGAGTTCTTTTGATCGCAACGGCAACATGAGTTGGCGTGTAGTTTCAATGCCTCACCGGGTCACTCTCTGGATAGAGCGGCCGGAAATCCAGCCAGCGAAGAAACGGATTAAACCGGCGGAGACTTCGCGTCCGTAGCCAGCGGCCTCGCTCTCCGCGCACTCGACCGGCAACTACAGCCCGCCGAGGCGTAGATTCACTTAACAAAGTCCCCGGCGCGAACGGCCCGGCGGGTAATCAACCCGCCGCAGGCAACCTGTCTGCCCTACACCGGTTACGAAACGAACTGTTCGGGAGAGTGCCGCCGTTAAATTTGAGCGCACAGAACGGCCGGCAGATGAAAGTCTGCGTCTTGGGGCCTGGATTTTGGTCGCTGGGGCGTTTGTTTGAGCGGACTTGGGGTGCGGTCGCCGAGGCGGGGTGTTGCGGGAGGCGGATCAAAGGCGGCGGGGAGAGGTTGGCTCAGGCGCGTGTTAGGCGGCTAAGGGTTCAAGGATTGGTGACGCAGTGTCTGGCTGGGGGCCAGGCTGCGGTTCGGGCTGAAATGGATAGCGTCGCGGGCTTTGGAAGGTGCCGGGTTCAGAGACGGCGGAGGTGTCGGGAGATTCGGCGTTTGCCTTGCGCTGCTTTTGCATGTCCTGGAAATCATTGTGCGCGGCTCGGTAAGAGTGGCGCTGCGTGGTTTCGTAGCGAAGGTAGAGAGCGAAGGCTTTGTCGCCGCCGGATTCCAGCGCGCCGGTTTGTAGGTTGCGGGCGCGGCGCTGCAGCCACCAAGCTTGGGCCATATCGGCGAGTTTGTGAGCCTCTGCGCGGGTGCCTGGACGGAACTGGGCGCGGATGTCAGCGAGGAGTTCGACGTATTCGGCGAGGCTCTCGCCGGGGAGGAGTTTGAAGTGAGTGAAGCCGGACGAGAGGCCATGCTTGAACGAGTTCTGGGCGCTGCGCGCCTTTCCGGCCTGAGTGCTGGGGCCGCCACGGTGGGAGGCGTCGGGCGATGGGGGCGAGTCGGGGTCGCTGGGAGGGTCCACATGTTCTGACGGAGTCGCAGCTTCGGAGCGCTTGGCGGCTTCCCTTTCGGCGACGAGTTGGTCGAAGGCG